>JBBKVT010000162.1:0-3174 GCA_037968535.1 Paracoccaceae bacterium | reverse complement strand
CTGTATTTACCCCAAATTATTGAAGGTAAGGTGGCTAGCCTGGCCTTTAATTCAGTGAGTTCGCAATGGGACGCTAACGCGGTCGTCGCTAGTTACCGCCGTGACGGTGACAACTATATTCTCAACGGTGATTATCGTTACGTACTCGATGGTCAGCGTGCTGATTTTCTGATTATTGCTGCTCGCGAAGAGGGGAGTAAGGGTGCAGAGGGTATTAGTCTTTTTGTCACTCCCGCTGATGCCAGTGGAATTCAGCGCAGCGTACTGCCGACAATGGATCAAACCCGTCGTCAGGCCCAGATTCTTTTTCTATACCTTGTCTTTGCCATCCAGTTCCTTAGCGCCGTCTTCTTTGTCGGCGACTTGTGGACCGAGGTTCTCGGGCTTCGGACCCAGCCGATCCCCTGGGCCTGGCAGGAATATATCCAGACCTTCGCCAGCCTCGGTCTGGTCATCGGTGTTGTCGTCAGCAGCGTGTTCCTGCGCCGCAGCCTGGCGAAGATGGCAACACTGAACCGCCAGATAGATGTTGCGTCGGGCAATTTCCAAAGCCACCTGATGCGCTTTTTCGAAGACTGGCAATTGTCTCCGTCAGAACAATCCGTCGCGATCTGCGCGATGAAGGGATTCTCGAATGCCGAGATCGCCGATTTGCGGGGCACTTCGGCCTCGACCGTGAAAAGCCAGATGAACGCAATCTTCCGCAAAAGCGAGCTGGGCAACCGCCAGCAACTGATCTCGTTCCTGGTCGAGGAATTGCTGGCCGGCGTCTCGGTCTCGCAAGCCAACTGACCCTGCGCCCCCGGCCGGGAGAAGCGCGAATGTTCCCGACGTTGAATGAAATATATCGCCAAGATCGCACGGTCCGCGGCGCATTCAACTCCGCTGGCGGCTGATACGCCGCATTCCCCCCTTCGCCGGTCGCAATCAACCTTGACCCCGCCCCCGCCTTGCTGCCAAATGGCCGGTGCATGGTTCCCCGCAAACATGCCAAGCATGGGGGAACATATGGGAATGCAGTGAGGGAGACCCAATCCGGGGCCCAAAGCCGCAGCCGCCCCCGCGACTGTAAGCGGAGAGTGTGTCGTCAACCAGCCACTGGGAAACCGGGAAGGCGACGGCACGCAGTGACCCGCAAGCCAGGAGACCAGCCATGCGCGAAGACCTTGACCCTCCCGTCGGGTGTGACGGGTAAAGGAGAATGAACATGACGACCAAGACCCAAGCCATAACCCGCGTTGATACCGGACTTGCAGGCATCGCCCTGACCGCCCTTGCCGGTCTGATGCTGTTGCTGCTGGCGGGATTCGCGCAGGCCTCGGTGCTGCATAACGGCGCGCACGACACCCGCCACGCCATCGCCTTCCCCTGCCACTAGGCGCATGACCCGTCATCTGCTGACCAGCGGGCTGTTCGCTGGTCTGGCGGCAGGCGTGGTCGCGGCTTTGCTGCAATTCTGGCTCGTGACGCCCCTCTTGCTGGAGGGCGAGTTGTATGAATCCGGCATCCGCACCCATTTCGCCGCCAGCCTTTCCGACCCCGTCCAAAGCCCCGCCGGCCCCGCCGAGGGGCTGACCCAGGACCTGTCGCGCCACCTGATGACTGCCGGGTTCGATCTGGTGGCCTACACGGCGTTCGCACTTATCCTGCTGGCCGCAATGGCGCTGGCGGAACGCTTTGGCCAACCGCTGACCCTGCGATCCGGCATCGTCTGGGGCCTGTGCGGGTTTATCACCATGCACCTTGCGCCTGCCATTGGTCTGCCGCCCGAATTGCCCGGCAGTATCGCCGCCGAGGTCGAACTTCGTCAGGTCTGGTGGCTGGGCACGGCTGCCTCGACAGCACTTGGCCTTGGGCTGATTGCCTTTGGTCGCGGCGTGCTGCCGCTGATCGGTATCCTGGCGCTGGCTTTGCCGCACATCATCGGGGCACCGCATCTCGATACCTATTTCGGCATCGCGCCCCCGGAACTGGCCGCCGAATTTGCAACCCGCAGCCTTGGCGTTGGCGCTGTCAGCTGGGTTGTCCTTGGCGTCTTCAACGCCTACTTCTTCACCCGCAATAGCGAAGGCTGACCCATGGCACAAAAGATCCCCGCAACCGTCGTCACCGGGTTTCTCGGCAGCGGCAAGACCACGCTGATCCGCCACATGCTGGCCAATGCGAACGGCCGACGCATCGCGCTGATCATCAACGAGTTCGGCGATCTGGGTGTCGACGGCGACATTCTGAAGGGATGCGGCGACGAGACCTGTTCCGAAGTTGACATCATGGAGTTGTCGAACGGCTGCATCTGCTGCACTGTCGCCGAGGATTTCATCCCGACGATGCAGAAACTGCTGGCCCGCGACATCAAGCCCGACCACATCGTGATCGAAACCTCCGGCCTCGCCCTGCCGCAACCCTTGGTCCGCGCCTTCAACTGGCCAGAGATCTCAACCCAAGTAACCGTCGACAGCGTCGTCACCGTGGTCGACGGCAAGGCAGTGACCGAGGGTCGCTTCGCCCATAACATCGCCGCCGTCGATGCGCAGCGCCAGCTCGATGACAACCTCGACCACCAAACCCCGCTGTCTGAGTTGTTCGAGGATCAGATCGCCTGTGCCGACATGATCGTGGTGAACAAGACCGACCTGCTGTCTGCGGATCAGGCCGACGCCCTCGCCGCGCGTCTCGGCGAGGAATGCCGGAAAGGCGTGCAGGTAGTTCGGACCACGATGGGCGCGTTGCCGGTGGATGTTTTGCTAGGTCAGGGCGTCGGCGCAGAGGCCGATCTTGAGGCGCGGCACGAGGTTCATCACCACCACCATCAGGACGATGACGACGACGGGGATCACGATGACCACGTCCACGAACACGGCCATGACGAGTTCGAAAGCTTCGTCGTCACCCGCGCCGAACTCACCGACCCCGCCGCCTTTGCCATCCAACTCGCCGATATCATCCGCGACCACGACATCCTGCGTCTCAAAGGCTTCGCGAGCGTGACCGGCAAGCCGATGCGCCTGACACTGCAAGCCGTGGGCCCCCGCGTCGACACCTATTTCGACCGCCCGCTTGGCGCCGGAGAACCGCGCGAGACCCGTCTGGTTGTGATCGGCCAGACCGGGATGGACCGCGCCGCGATCGAGGCCGCGCTGGTCGCATGATCCACGTCGAACCTGCCGATCCGCG
>JBBKVT010000161.1:0-21034 GCA_037968535.1 Paracoccaceae bacterium | reverse complement strand
GGACGTGCTGTTGCTGGAACGCTCGGAACTGACCAGCGGATCGACTTGGCACGCGGCGGGCGGGATGCACACGATCAACGGCGATCCGAATGTCGCGAAGTTACAGAAATACACCATCGATTTGTACAAAGAGATCGAGGATCTGTCCGGCCAGGCCACAGGTGTACATTTGACCGGCGGCGTGATGTTGGCCGCGACCGAAGCGCGTTTGGACTGGATGAAGGGCATCGTCGCCAAGAACCGCTATCTGGACATCGAATGCGAACTGATCAGCCCGCAAGAAGCGCACGCGTTGATGCCGCTGATGGATCCGTCGAAATTCGTCGGTGCGGTGCGCACGGTGGTTGACGGGCATCTGGACCCTTCCGGCGTCACCTATGCTTACGCCAAATCCGCCCGCAAGCTGGGCGCAGAGATCGAGACGCATTGCATGGTCGAAGACCTGCAACAGAACCCTGACGGCACATGGCGCGTTTTGACCAACAAGGGCGAGGTTCTGGCAGAACATGTTGTCAACGCAGCGGGTCTGTGGGCGCGCGAAGTCGGGCGGATGGCCGGGCTGGAACTGCCGATCCTTGCGATGGAGCATATGTATCTGATCACCGAGGACATGCCGGAAGTGGCCGAGGCCAACAAGAAGACCGGCGGCGAGGTGATCCACGCGATCGACTTTGACGGAGAGTTGTATTTGCGCCAGGAACGCGGCGGGATGCTAATGGGAACCTATGAAAAGGCCGGCAAGCCGTGGTCGCCGAAAACCACGCCATGGGATTTCGGGCACGAGCTTTTAGCGCCTGATATCGACAGGATAGCGCCCTCTCTTGAAGTGGGTTTCGAGCATTTTCCGGCGTTCCAGAACGCAGGCATCAAGCAGGTCATCAACGGACCGTTCACCTTTGCCCCTGACGGAAATCCGCTGGTCGGGCCGATCAAGGGCGTGCGCGGCCTGTGGTCCGCGTGCGGCGTGATGGCCGGCTTCAGCCAAGGCGGCGGCGTCGGTCTGGCGCTTGCTAACTGGATGATCCACGGCGATCCGGGTTTCGACGTGTTCGCGATGGATATCAGCCGCTACGGCGATTGGGCCACGATGGCCTATACGAATGCAAAGGTGCAGGAAAACTACCGCCGCCGCTTCTCGATCCGGTTCCCGAACGAGGAACTGACCGCAGCGCGGCCGTTGAAGACAACGCCGATCTACGATCTGCTCAAAGCGCAGGGCGCGCAGTTCGGAGTGTCCTGGGGGTTGGAACAGGCGCTGTGGTTCGCGCCCGAGGGGGTCTCGGATGAATTCAGCTGGCACCGATCGACCGACTTCGAGACCGTCGGGCGCGAGGCGAAGAACGTCCGCGAGAACGTTGGAATTATGGAGATTTCAGGGTTTGCCAAGTATACCGTGAATGGGCCGGGGGCTGAGGCTTGGCTGGACCGGATCCTCGCCTGCCGGATGCCCGAGATCGGCCGGATGGTCCTGGCGCCGATGCTGAAAGCCGACGGCAAGCTGATCGGCGACTTCAGCCTTGCCAAGCTGGGCGATGGTGATTTTTTTGTCGCGGGATCCGGCATCGCCGAGGATTACCACATGCGCTGGTTCCTGCAGCATTTGCCCGCCGATGGTTCGGTCGAGATCAAGGCACTTGGGGCTGGGATGTGTGGCCTGTCTATTGCCGGGCCAAAGGCGCGCGAGGTTCTGGAAGAGGTAACTGATACAGATGTTTCTGCGGCTGCCTTGAAGTTTATGGATATCCGCAGGATGGATATCGGGATGGCTCCGGCGTTGGTCGGGCGGGTCAGCTTTACCGGCGATCTGGGCTATGAGATCTGGATCCCGCCAGAGTACCAGCGTGCGATCTGGCAAAACCTGATGGCGGCCGGTGCCGAGCATGGGATTCGTCCTTTCGGTCTGCGGGCGCTCAATGCATTGCGGTTGGAAAAGAACTTTGGCGGCTGGGCGCGCGAATATCGCCCGATTTACACACCTTACGAGGCGGAACTGGGCCGGTTCGTTGCAGTGTCGAAGGACGCCGATTTCATTGGCAAGGCGGCGGCCAAGGCGGACAAGGCCGATGGCGGCAAGATGCGACTGCGCGGTTTCGTTGTTGAGGCGGTGGACGCCGACCCGATCGGTGATGAGCCGATCTGGCATGGCGGTCGCGTCGTGGGCTGGGTAACCTCGGGCGGCTATGCCCACGGCGCCGGGTGTTCGGTGGCCGTCGGCTTTGTGCCGCGCGAACTGGCGGAAACCGACGATGGTTGGCATGTGGAACTGCTGGGCCACCGGTTGGCCGCCCGATTGCAGCGCCAACCACTGTTTGATGCCAACGGCAGCCGGATGCGGGCCTGAGAAGCGGGGCTCGGGATGCGGGGTGGCAGGACTTGCACCGCGGACTTCGCCCGCGTCGCGGTGCGCTTCGCGCGAGGATATTTGAAAGACGATGAATTGGGCACGGCGGGTTGACCCGACGCAGGTCCGGCGTCTTTGATGACGTCAGGGGGGAACACGTAATGACTGATTTGCCATTTCACCGGGACGAGTATGCCGACCGGATCGCGCGGGTGCGGGTGGCGATGGAGGCGCGGGGGCTGGAGGTTCTGGTCGTCAGCGACCCCTCGAACATGGCCTGGCTGACCGGCTATGACGGCTGGAGTTTCTATGTGCATCAGGCGGTTGTTCTGGGGCTGGAGGCCGATCCGGTCTGGTGGGGTCGGGCAATGGATGCCAATGGCGCGCGGCGCACTGTGTTCATGGGCGAGGCCGATATCGTTGGCTACGACGACACCTATGTGCAGAACCCCGACAAGCATCCGATGGAGGTGCTATCGGCGCTGATCGTTCAGCGGTTCAAGGGGCGCGTCGGGGTCGAGCTGGATAACTATTATTACTCGGCGGCCGCACATCGGGCCTTGGCGCTTGGTTTGGGCGCGGAACCTTCCGATGCGACGGGACTGGTCAACTGGTGCCGCGCGGTGAAATCGCCGACAGAGATCGAGTACATGCGCCGCGCGGCGGGAATCGTCGAGGCGATGCACCAGACGATCGTGGACAAGGCCGAACCGGGGATGGCCAAAAACGCGCTGGTCGCGGAGATTTATCACACCGCGATCATGGGCGCGAACGGGCATTGGGGCGATTACCCGGCGATCGTGCCGATGGCGCCTTCGGGCGAAGATGCGACAGCCCCGCATCTGACATGGGACGACAAGCCGTTGTTGCAGGGTGAAGCGACGTTCTTCGAGATCGCAGGCGTCTACCGCCGCTATCACGCGCCACAATCGCGGACCTTGTTCTTTGGCAAGCCGCCGCAGAAGTATCTTGATGCCGAGGCAGCGGTGCTGGAAGCCGTCGACGCCGGGCTGGAACAGGCGAAACCCGGCAACCGCGCGCAAGACATCGCCAACGCGTTCAATGCAGCACTGAATCGGTCGGGGTTCGTCAAGGACAGTCGCTGCGGCTACGCGATCGGGTTGAGTTATCCGCCTGATTGGGGCGAGCGCACGATCTCGTTCCGGCGCGGCGACCGGACCGTGTTGCAGCCGGGCATGACGTTTCATTTCATGCCGGCGCTGTGGCTCGACGACGGCGGGATCGAGATCACCGAGCCGATCCTGATCACCGAAACCGGGGCTGAATGCTTGTGTTCGACGCCGCGCGGGCTGTTGGTCAAATAGCTATTCGGCCGGGGCAAAGCCTTCGATCAGTTGCCTGAGGCCAATGGCGCAGCCCGCGATGATCGACAACATGGTGACCGGGGCAGAGAAGGCCAGCACCGAGAACGCAGAGATGCCCTGACCGATGGTGCAACCGAAGGCCACCACCGCGCCGACACCCATCAGTGCTCCGCCGAGGATTTGGCGGCGCAACTCGCGTGGATCCTCGCAGGCCTCCCAACGGAAATGACCCTTGATCAGGCTGCCGATGAAAGCGCCCAGCAGCACGCCCGCGACCGAGCCGACGCCGAAGTTCAGCGAGTTGCCGGACGAGGTCATCAGGTACAGGATCGTGTCGCCCAGAGGGGCCGAGAATGTGTGGCTTTCCACCGGCACCGGGTCGAACCCGTGCGTGGCGATCCATTGCGTTCCGGCCCATCCCGATGTGACCGCGAGGCCGACCATTGCGCCCCAGAAAAGCGCCCGGGGTCGGGCCAGCAGGGGACCGCTCCAGAGCGCCGCTATGACGATGGCTGCACCGATCGCCAGACCAGCCGGGACGACGGGAAGGCCAAGCGCGGAGGCCAGCAGATGTGCCAGTCCCGGCAAAGCGCCATCGACGGGCGGTGTCGGAAATGCGGCCACCCGCAGGGCGGCCAGCGGGCCAGACAGCGTGACATAGGCCGAGATCCCCATCACCAGCACGATCACGAAGGACCGCAGATCACCGCCCCCCAACCGTGCCAGCGTGCCGAAGCCGCAATTCCCGGCCAGTGCCATGCCATAGCCGAAGGTAAGCCCGCCGAGCACCGATGAAATCGGGTTGAAGGCGAAGCCAAGGTAGATGGTCTGGGCGGGATCAAGCAGGCCGAGTCCGATCAGGGAAAAGCTGCCAATGACCGCCGTGCCGATCGCCAGTACCCACATCCGCATCCGGACCGAGTTGTTCTGATAGAGCATGTCCTCGATCGCGCCGAGGGTGCAGAACCGGCCCAACCGTGCGGCAAGACCGAGGATGAGCCCGCCCAGAAGCCCGACTAGCGCCACCAGCGTGGTGTCGGCGATGCTGTCGAACATCGGCAGTCCTCCTCACTGAGGTTCGGCGTCAGTTTCCGGCTTTGGGATCTACTGAGCAGAACAGCACGTAGATCACCTCAAGGATGCGCTTCGGCCGGTCGTCGGTCAATGAGTAGTAGATCGTCTTGCCATCGCGCCGGGGCGTCACCAGACCTTCCAGCCGCAGCCGCGCCAGTTGCTGGGAAACCGCGGCCTGCCGGGCCGACAGAAGTTCTTCCAGCTCGGTCACCGACTTTTCGCCGGTTACCAGATGGCACAGGATCATCAGGCGGCCTTCATGGCTGAGCGCCTTGAGCATGTTGGCCGCGTCGCAGGCATTGGTCATCATCATGTCCATGTCCACGTCAGTCATATTGGCCGAGAGCGCCGGCAGAGCCATTCGAAATCCTCACATGCTAAAAAGCGATTTCATCTTCAATAGCCGCAATTCCAGCATCGGCGCAATCGTCATCAAGATCGGGTCCGGGTGCGCCGGACACACCGATGCCGGCCACCAGCGAGCCGTCGCCGGCGATTACCATCTTGCCGCCGCCCAAGGGAAGCGCTTGGGAAATAGCGCGAATGCCGAAGGACACCGAATCCGGCCGAGTGGTCAGGTCAAGATCGGTCGTGTCGGTGCGAAAGCTGACGGCGGTCCAGGCCTTTCGCTGCGAGGTCTCGACGACATGGGCGCCGGCAAAACGGTCGCGCAGGAACACTTGGGGTATGCCGAAGCGGTCCACCACGGTCACGCCGACCTGATAGCCCGCATCGCGGCAGGTGGTCAGCGCGGCCTCTGCCATCTTCAGCGCCAGTTCGGGTTTCAGCACCTGGAAGGTGACGAAAGCGCCTTCGTCCTGCGCTGTGGCGCTGCCGGTCAGGGCAAGGGCGGCAAGGCCCGCGAGGGTCAGGGTTCGCATCAGGTCGCTCCTTTGAAATCGGTATTCAGTTGCAGCATCTTGGCCAGCAGTCCCCAGAAGAAATCTGCGCCGGGGTAGCCTTCGATCCGGGCCAGTTCGACGCCGTTCTCTACAAGAAGAAAGCTTGGGGTGAATTGCACCTTGCGGGCATAGGTCAGATCGGCAGGCTGTTGACGCAGATCGACGCGGCGCAGTGGCGCTGCCTGTCCCTCTGGCGTCTTGGGGTAAATCGCCGCAATCTCTCGGTCCCATTTGGCGCACCAGGCGCAGCCCGGTTGTTCGACCATGATCAACTCTGCCGTCACGGCGGGGACGGCGATCAGGCAGAACAAAAGAGTGGCAAGCAGGCGTCTGATCATGCGGGAACCGATTGACGTTTCGTTAACACTCAACGTAAATTGAATATGTGAATAAATCAAGGAAGGCGTAGCGATGTTCGATGTTTCCTATTTCGGAGCATTGGTGGCGGGGCTGCTGGCCTTCTTCTCGCCGTGCATCCTGCCGATGGTGCCGTTCTACTTCAGCTACATGGCCGGAATTTCGATGACCGAACTGCGCGCTGATGGCGAGATCTCGCCGGGGGCGGGGCGGCGGTTGGTGATCTCGGCGCTGTTCTTCGCGCTTGGGGTCACGACGATCTTCATGCTGATGGGGCTGGGCGCGACAGCACTTGGACAGGCCTTCGCGCAATGGCGCCAGCCCTTGTCATATGTCGCAGCGGCGGTGATCTTCGTGTTCGGGCTGCATTTCCTGGGCGTCTTCAAGATCGGATTCCTGATGCGCGAGGCGCGGATGGAAAGCAAACGCGATCCCTCGACTATCCTCGGTGCCTACGTGATGGGCCTTGCGTTCGGCTTTGGCTGGACTGCCTGCGTCGGGCCGGTTCTTGCCGCGATCCTGATGATTGCAAGCGGCATGGGTGATCTGTTGAACGGAGCGCTGCTGTTGACGGTCTTTGGCCTTGGCATGACCGCACCGTTCGTCATTGCCGCGTTCTTCGCCAAGCCGTTTCTGGGCCTTTTGCAGCGCCACCGCGCCAAGATGGCCTATGTCGAGAAGATCATGGGCGCGATGCTGATTGTCTTTGCTATCCTGATCGCCACCAATACCATCAACTATATCGGACAATGGATGCTGGAGGCGTTCCCCGTCTTCAGCCGCATCGGATAGGAGAGACCCCAATGCGGAAGATACTTGCACTCGTGGTTCTGTTGCTTGCCACCCCGGCCTTCGCCGTCACGATGGGCGATGACGGGTTGCACAAGACCGACTGGATGCGCGACACCTTCAAGGACCTGCGAGAGGATCTGGCCGAAGCCAATGCCGAAGGCAAGCGTTTCGCGATCATCATCGAGCAGCGCGGTTGCATTTATTGCAGACAGATGCATGAAGAGGTTTTCCCGGTCCCCGAGATCGATGCAATGATCCGCGAGAACTATTACATCGTGCAGATCAACATGTTTGGCGATGTCGATGTGACGGATTTTGATGGCGAAGTGCTGAGCGAAAAAGACATGATCCAGAAATGGGGCGTGATGTTCACCCCGACGATGCTGTTCTTCCCCGAGGAGGTAACTGAGGATTTGCCCGCCCCCCGCGTTGCGGTCGCGCTGATCCCCGGTGCGCTCAGCAAGGGCATGACGCTGAACATGCTGACCTGGGTCGTCGAGCACGGCTATGAAAGCGGTGAGAATTTCCAGAAGTATCATGCGCGGAAATTGCTGGAAACCGGGGCGGAGTGAGCGGCCTTTCGGATCGCTGCATGATACGACCGGCTGGCGCTGCCGTTCATTATTCAAGTTTTTGAATTTGTGGTTGCCAGACTCGAGGCCAGTGGGCTACGATATGCGAAACAGTTCACGGGAGGGAACATGAAGCGGACAACTCTGACGCTTGCTGCGATACTGACTACGGGTGTCGCCTGGGCCGAAACTGCCCCCGAAAATGTGACGTTCACCGATGGCGCCGTCGCCGAATCACTGTCTGGCGCTGCGGGCAGCGCGGATGAGGGCGTGAAAGTCATGTCCAGTCGGGCCTTGGGCAATTGCGTGGCCTGTCATCAGGTCTCGGCGCTGGCGGATGTGCCGTTCCAGGGCAATGTCGGCCCGGTTCTAGATGGTGTTGGCGATCGCTGGAACGAGGCCGAAATTCGCGGCATTGTCAGCAATGCCAAGATGACGTTCGAAGGCTCGATGATGCCCTCGTTTTACAAGACATCGGGCTACATTCGGCCGGGCGACGATTATACCGGCAAGGCCGCCGAAGAACCGCTGGCGCCGCTACTGACGGCGCAGCAGATCGAAGATGTTGTAGCTTACTTGCTGACACTCAAAGAGTGATGGCAGAAGGCGGATTCCAAGGAGAAACACATGAAACTCACACGACGTGACGCTTTGGCGCTGGGACTTGGCGCAACGGCGGCATCCTTTCTGCCGATCCGCGCGATGGCCGCAGCGGACGAAGCAATTGCCGAATTCACCGGCGGCGCGGTTGCGGGCACCGACGGTCTGACGCTGACCGCGCCCGAAATCGCCGAAAACGGCAACACCGTTCCGATCTCGGTCGATGCGCCCGGCGCAGAGGCGATTGCGATTTTCGCCACCGGCAACCCAACACCCAAAGTCGCTACCTTCAACTTCGGTCCGCTGGCCGGGTCGCAATCGGCCACTACGCGGATGCGGTTGGCTGGCACGCAGGATGTTGTCGCGATTGCACGCATGCCCGACGGGTCGTTCATTCAGGCCTCGTCGGTCGTCAAGGTCACCATCGGCGGCTGCGGCGGCTGAGTTCAGGAGAAATCAAAATGGCAGCAGATGCAAAACCCCGCGTGAAAGTTCCGAAATCGGCAGCCGCCGGTGAGGTCATCACGATCAAGACCCTGATCTCGCACGAGATGGAATCGGGTCAGCGCAAGGACAAGGACGGCAACGTGATCCCGCGCTCGATCATCAACCGTTTCACCTGCGATTTCAACGGCCAGAACGTCATCGACGTCACGCTGGAGCCCGCGATTTCCACGAACCCGTATTTCGAGTTCGACGCAACGGTGCCGGAAGCCGGTGAGTTCAAGTTCACCTGGTACGACGATGACGGTTCGGTCTACGAGGATGCGAAATCGATCGAGATCGCCTGATTGCGCAACGTTAAGGGAGGAACAAGAATGAAGAAGATGATGTTGCGATCGGCAGCGGCGGCACTGGCCCTGGGCCTTGGGGCCGTCCCGGTGATCGCGGACGAAGATGCCAATCTGGTGCTCAACGAGGAGACCCCGATCACGGTTCGCACGGACGCGCCCGATTTTCTGGATGGCCTGGATACGATCTATTCCGGCTGGGTTTTCCGCGAAACCGAAACCCAGGCGATGCAGGCCGATGACTTCGACAACCCGGGGATGCTGGGCGTCGAGGCGGCAGCCGAAGTCTGGGCCACCGCTGAAGGTTCGGAAGGCAAGAGCTGCGCCTCTTGCCACGACGACCCGGAATCGATGGCAGGAGTCCGTCCAGTCTATCCCAAGTGGAACGAGGAAGCCGGTGAACTGCGCACGCTCGAGATGCAGGTCAACGACTGCCGCACGACGCGCATGGGCGCTGAGGAATGGAAGTGGTCAGGCACCGAGATGGTCAATATGACCGCGCTGATTTCTTCGGTTTCCCGTGGCATGCCGATGAACGTCGCAATCGACGGTCCGGCGGCGCCATTCTGGGAGCAGGGCAAAGAGATGTACTATACGCGCTACGGCCAGTTGGAGATGTCCTGCGCGAATTGCCATGAAGACAACTATGACAATTACATCCGCGCCGATCACCTGAGCCAGGGCCAGATCAACGGCTTCCCAAGCTATCGGCTGAAGAATGCCGGCCTGGGATCAATCCACAACCGGTTCCGCGGCTGCATTCGCGACACCCGGGCAGAGACCTTCGCCGAAGGTTCGCCGGAATTTGTCGCGCTGGAGCTTTACGTTGCCTCGCGTGGCAATGGCCTGTCAGTCGAAGGTCCGTCGGTCCGCAACTAAGTCCAAGCCCCGCGCCGGGACACTGGCGCGGGGTGTTTCTTTCTGAACACATGCAATTTGTGGCATGTAAGCAGCCAGGGGGGCGCCAATGATCTCGCGACGCGATTTTCTTCAGGTCGGCATGGCGGCCTCGGCGCTGTATGGGTCGGCGGGATTTGGCAACTGGTCGCGGCTGGCGGCCCAGCAGGCCCTGACGCAGGATCAGCTGTTGCAGTTCGACACCATCGGCAATGTCACGCTGATGCATATCACCGATACCCACGCCCAGCTGAAACCGATCTGGTTCCGCGAGCCCGAGATCAACCTCGGCGTCGGCTCGGCGCAGGGCACACCGCCGCATGTCACCGGCACCGCGTTCATGAAGATGTTCGGGATCGAGCCGGGCAGTCCCGCCGCCTATGCGCTGACTTACGTGGATTTCGTGGCACTGGCCAAAGAATACGGCAAGATGGGCGGTCTTGACCGCGTCGCAACGGTGATCAAGTCGATCCGGGCAGATCGGTCCGATGCGCTGCTGCTGGACGGTGGCGACACTTGGCAGGGGTCGTATTCGGCGCTGAAGTCCAACGGGCAGGACATGGTCAACGTGATGAACGCCCTTGGCGTCGAGGCGATGACCAGTCACTGGGAATTCACCCTCGGTATCGACCGGGTGACCGAGATTGTCGAAAACGAGCTGAACTTCCCATTCCTTGGCGCCAATATCTTCGATGCCGAATGGGACGAACCAGCCTATCCCGCCTACGAGATGTTCGAACGCGGCGGCGTCCAGATCGCCGTGATCGGGCAGGCGTTTCCGTACATGCCGATCGCCAATCCCGGCTGGATGTTCCCCGACCTGTCGTTCGGGGTCCGTCAGGACCGCATGGCAGAAGTCGTCCAAGAGGTCCGCGACAATGGTGCCGAATGCGTCGTGCTCTTGTCGCATAACGGCTTCGACGTTGACCGCAAACTTGCCGCCGATGTTCCCGGCATCGACGTGATCCTGACCGGCCACACCCATGATGCGATCCCCGAGCCGATTCTGGTGGGCAAGACTCATCTGATTGCCAGCGGATCGCATGGCAAGTTCCTGTCCCGCATCGATCTCGATGTTCGGGACGGCGAAGTGAAAACGGTCAAGCACAAGCTGATCCCGATCTTTTCGGACGTGATCGCGCCTGATCCGGAAATCGCGGCCCTGATCGATGCCGAACGCGCGCCCTACACGGACGCGATGTCAGATGTGATTGGCACCACCGATTCGCTGCTCTATCGCCGTGGCAATTTCAACGGCACTTGGGATGACCTGATTTGCAACGCGCTGATCGAGGAACGTGAGGCCGATATCGCGCTGTCGCCCGGATTCCGCTGGGGCGCATCCTTGCTGCCGGGCTCTGACATCCGCCGCGAAGATATCTTCAACGCGACCGCGATGAGCTACCCCGAGGCGTACCGGTCCGAAATGACTGGCGAAACGCTGCACATCATCCTCGAAGATGTCGCCGACAACCTCTTTAACCCCGACCCCTATTACCAGCAGGGCGGCGACATGGTGCGCGTCGGCGGCATGGGCTACCGGATCGATGTAACCCAGCCGCAGGGCAGTCGGATTACCGAAATGACGGTGCTCAAGACGGGCGAACTGATCGACCCCGCCAAGAGCTATGTCGTCTCGGGTTGGGCGTCTGTCAATGAAGGCACCGAGGGGCCGGCGATCTGGGATGTCGTGGAAAGTCACATCAAGAAGCATGGCACGGTAACGATTGAACCAAACCAGACGGTAAAAGTTGTGAACGGGTGAGCATATGCAAAGCTATTCAAATTCAGTAATCTGAATTTGAAAGTCTAGGGAGCATGATTCGATGGCAAATTCGGAACCAAAATCGCGTCGCGCGTTCCTTAAAGGGGCGGTCGCGACAGGCGGCGCGCTTGCAGCCACCAGTGCCGCACGCGCGCAAGAGACGCCAGATCCGCTGATTACCGAGGTTCAGCCCTGGGCATCAGAGTTGGGCGACGGAGTTGACGAGACGCCCTATGGCCTGCCGATCCATTTCGAGTCGGATGTTATTCGTCGCAACGTGCCGTGGTTGACCGCCGACGCCATTTCGTCGGTCAATTTCACGCCGATCCATGCGCTCGACGGCACGATCACGCCGCAGGGCTGCGCGTTCGAGCGGCATCATTCCGGCGCCATCGAACTTGCCAAGCCGGATTACCGGCTGATGATCAACGGTCTGGTCGATCAGCCGCTGGTCTTTACGTACGAAGACCTGGAACGCTTCCCCAGGATCAACCGCGTGTTCTTCTGCGAATGTGCGGCCAATACCGGCATGGAATGGGCCGGCGCGCAACTGAACGGCGCTCAGTTCACGCATGGCATGATCCACAACATGGAATATTCCGGCGTGCCGTTGCGCACCCTTTTGGAAGAGGCCGGGGTCAAGCCGGAAGGCAAATGGATCTATGTCGAGGGCGCCGATGCGTCGTCGAACGGTCGCTCGATCCCGCTGGAAAAGGCGCTGGACGATGTGCTCGTCGCGTTCAAGGCGAACGGCGAGGCGTTGCGCAAGGAACAGGGCTATCCGGTGCGGCTGGTGGTGCCGGGCTGGGAAGGCAACATGTGGATCAAGTGGCTGCGCCGGATCGAAGTACTGGAAGGCCCCGTCGAAAGTCGAGAGGAGACCTCGAAATACACCGACACCCTGGCCGACGGTACGTCGCGCAAATGGACCTGGGTGATGGACGCCAAATCCGTCGTCACGTCGCCGAGCCCGCAAGCGCCAATCACCCACGGACCGGGGCCACTGGTGATCACCGGTCTGGCTTGGTCGGGCAGGGGCGCGATCAGCCGTGTCGATGTCTCGAAGGATGGTGGCAAGACCTGGGAAACCGCACGACTCGCCAATCCCGGAGAACCAATGGCGCTCAGCCGGTTCTATCTCGACACGACATGGGACGGCAAAGAGATGCTGCTTCAGGCCCGCGCGATGGACGAAACCGGATATGTCCAGCCAACCAAGGCCGCGCTGCGCGAGGTGCGCGGAGAGAACTCGATCTATCATAACAATTGCATCCAGACTTGGTGGGTCAAGGAAACCGGAGAGGCCGAGAATGTCGAAGTATCGTAAGCTCCTGATCGCCGGCACAATCCTTGCTGCCTCTGTCACAACCCCGGTTCTGGCGGAAAAACTCGGTCTCGGCCGCGCCGCCCTGCCGGACGAAATCGCAGCCTGGAACCTTGATGTGTCGCCAGGTGGCGCCGGACTGCCGGATGGATCTGGCTCGGTCACCGATGGCGAAGAGATTTTCTCGGAACGCTGCGCCGCTTGTCATGGCGAGTTTGCCGAAGGCGTCGGCAACTGGCCCAAGCTGGCAGGCGGCGAGGGTACGCTGGCCAACAAGGATCCGCTGAAGACCGTGGGCTCGTATTGGCCCTATCTTTCGACAGTCTGGGACTATGTTCATCGGTCCATGCCATTCGGCGAAGCACAGTCGCTGGAGCCCGATCAAGTCTATGCGATCACTGCCTATATCCTCTATTCCAACTATCTGGTGGACGAGGATTTTGTCCTCTCGAAAGACAATTTCCTTGATGTCGGAATGCTTAACGCAGACGGCTTCATCGTCGATCACCGAGAGACGGCTGAGGCGCATTTTTGGGACGCGCCTTGCATGGAAGATTGCAAGAACGACGTGAAAATCACCATGCACGCCTCGGTTCTGGACGTCACGCCGGACACGGTGGATGACGCGATTCCTGCGGCGGCAGAGGCGGTCCCGGCCGCCGCGCCTGCCGAGGCCACCGATGCCAGCCAAATGGCGGCGGCAGATGTGATCGTGACAGAAGTCGACCCCGAGGTTGTCGCGGCGGGTGAAAAGGTGTTCAAGAAATGCAAGGCCTGCCACCAGATCGGTGATGGTGCCGAGAACAAGGTGGGTCCAGAGCTGAACGGTGTCGTCGGACGCGCCGCTGCGTCGATCGAGGGGTTCAAATATTCCAAGCCGATGATCGCTGCCGGCGAAGAAGGACTGGTCTGGACCGACGAGACATTGACCGAATACCTCGCCGATCCGCGCAAATTCATAAAGGGAACCAAGATGACGTTTGGCGGGTTGAAGAAGGCTGAAGATTTACACGCGATCATCGCCTATCTGGCGTCCGTCGGTTCCTAGTTTCCCTGGCCGAGTCGCTGGCAAACTTTCAAGGCGGGCCGCAAAGGCTGTCCTTTTTCTTTGGCGCGGCGGCGGACTGATGTATGCTGCGCGGTAGAGGACAGTCGATGCCCACCCGTCGTTTCTTTCTGGCGCTCGCCGCCATTCTGTTCGCCGCACCGGCGGTGGCCGAGGCACGGCTTGGCGATGACGGGTTGCACAAGCAGGACTGGTTCCTTGATAGCTTCCTGGAGATGTCCGACGACTTGGCCGAGGCGGCCGCTGAGGGCAAGTTCCTGATGGTTCTGGTCGAACAGGCTGGCTGTCCCTACTGCGCGGCCCTGCACAACGAGAATTTCGCCAAGTCCGAGATCGTCGATTACCTGACGGCGCATTTCGTCGTCATCCAGCTTGATCTTTGGGGGTCGCGCGAGGTTATCGACTTCGATGGCGAAGCACTGGAAGAACGCGCGCTAGCGATGAAATGGGGCGTGAATTTCACGCCGACCACGTTGGTATTCGCACTAGAGGACGGACCGCCCGCGAATTTCTTCGAAGCCGAGGTGTTCCGGATGCCGGGGCTGCTGAAACCGTTCCACTACCTGTCGTCGCTCGAATATCTCGTCAGCGGCGCATATCATGAACAACCGTTCCAGCGGTTTCTGCAGGACAAGTTCAAGGCGCTGGAAGAGCAGGGCATCACACCGGATGTCTGGTAGTGCGGCGCAGGTCTATTGCTTGACCTGCGTCAAGGCGGCAGATTTTCGGTGGCCTAGTCTGGGTATCATCAAGGGAGGCTGAACATGAAAAACTGGATCATCGCAACCGCTACCGTCGTCGCGCTGGCGTCACCTGTCGCGGCACAAGAGGCCACGACCTACGATTTCGACGGGTCGTTCGATGACGCCACGTTCGCGGTTGAATCCGCGATCGTCGGGCAGGGGCTGGTGGTCGACTATGTAAGCCACACCGGAGAAATGCTGGCCCGTACCGGCGCTGATGTCGGCAGCGACGTGAAACTGTTCGATGCAGCGGACATCTTTCTTTTCTGCTCGGCAATCGTGTCGCGCAAGGTGATGGAGGCGGATCGCGGCAACATTGCCCATTGCCCCTATGGAATTTTCGTCACCGATGTGGACGGCGCGGTGCAGGTCGGGTTTCGCAACCTTCCCGAGGGTCCGATGCAAGAGGTCCAGACGCTGCTCGACAGCATTGTGCGCGAGGCTGTCGGCCAGTAATGCCGACGCCCGACGGTTATCCCCACCGTTAGCCGGTTGTGCCTGAACAGTTCGTTGTACTGCAGGGTGGCCATTTGTCTTAGTTCCCGCAGTGATGGCGCGAAGGCTTAGTCGGCTTTGGTGCGGTCTCGACTGTGCGGAAATCAGAACATCTTCGTGAATTTGAATATTTGAGTGACTTTCCCATGGAAACCGCGAATATGCTAACCTATCTCAGTTCGGCACAATGGAGAGGAATCACGCCATGACACACAATATGGGAAGTATTGATCGTATCATCCGGGGCATCGTCGGGATTATCCTATTGCTTTTGCCATTCGTTTCGGGGTTCGGCGCGGGCAGCACGCTACTGACCTGGGGCAGCCTGATCGTGGGTGCAATCCTGGCGTTGACGGCTCTGTTCGGATTCTGCCCGCTTTATCGACTGATCGGCGTCAACACCTGCGGGACATAACGTCATGACCGAATTCACACCCTGGGCTTCGCTTTTCGGCGGCTTGCTGATCGGACTGGCCTCGGTTCTCTTGATGGCGTTCCAAGGCCGGATTCTCGGCGCGACGGGCATCCTCGCTGGCCTGATCAGCCCCGCGTCCTCTGGTGATTGGGCCTGGCGCGCAGCGCTGGTGGCCGGGATGATCACTGCGCCTGCGATCTACCTGGCATTCACCGGTGCTTGGCCGCAGATCGAAAAGCCGGTTTCGACGCCGATGCTGGTCATCGGCGGAATTATTGTTGGCCTCGGCGTCACCTACGGTTCGGGCTGTACCTCGGGGCACGGTGTGTGCGGGGTGTCGCGTCTGTCGGTTCGGTCAATCGTTGCGACGCTGACCTTCATGGCGACCACCGCTGTGACAGTCTACGTCATCCGCCACGTGATCGGAGCCTAGGATGAAACTGTTTGTCACCTATCTGATCGGTGTGGTCTTCGGTCTTGGCATCTCGATATCCGGCATGGGGAATCCTGCGAAGGTATTGAATTTCTTCGACGTAGCGGGCACGTGGGATCCCAGCCTCGCATTTGTCATGGGCGGCGCTGTCTTTGTCGCAGCCGTGGGCTACCAGTTGGTCTTCCGCCGCGCCCGGCCGATCTTCGAGCCGTCCTTCAACGTTCCGGTCTCGCGCCGGATCGACACGAAACTCGTCGCCGGATCTGCGGTTTTCGGCATCGGCTGGGGCATCGCGGGGTTCTGCCCGGGTGCGGCACTGCCGGTTATCGGAACCGGCCGCAGCGACGTGCTGATCTTTATGGCAGCACTGGTGGCGGGGCTGTTGCTGGCCAAAGCGCTGTTGCAGCTCAATCTGAAACCAACACTGCGCCGTCCCGCGGCAGGCAATTGAAAGCAGGAGAGGAGCCGAGATTATGGCAAGCTATCCCGTTGACATGACAGTAAAGCCCGAGATCGAGGGGTTCTTCGACGAAGACAGCAACACGATCTCTTATGTGGTGAGGGATCCGGCGTCCAAGTCCTGTGCGATTGTTGATTCAGTGATGGATATCGACTATGCCGCCGGGCGGATTACCCACGACCATGCCGACATGATCATCGCCTTTGTGCGGGACAAGGGGCTGGCGGTCGAGTGGCTGATCGAGACACATGTCCACGCCGATCACCTGTCCGCCGCGCCATATATTCAGCAGCAGGTGGGCGGCAAGTTCGGCATTGGTAGAAACATCACGGTCGTTCAGGACGTCTTCGGCAAGATCTTCAACGAAGGCACCGAGTTTCAGCGCGACGGATCGCAGTTCGACCGGCTTCTGGATGACGGCGACACTTACAAGATCGGCGCAATGACGGCAGTGGCAATGCACACCCCTGGCCATACGCCTGCCTGCATGACGCATGTCATCGGCGATGCGGCATTCGTGGGAGACACGCTGTTCATGCCCGACGGCGGTTCGGCGCGCGCAGATTTCCCCGGCGGCGATGCCGGTATGCTTTACGATTCCATCCAGAAGGTGCTGGCGCTTCCCGATCAGATGCGGCTGTTCATGTGTCACGACTATGGTCCCAACGGTCGCGACATCAAGTGGGAGACGACGGTGGCGGAAGAGAAGGCGCATAACATCCATGTCGGTGGCGGCAAAAACCGTGCGGACTTCATCAAGTTTCGGACCGAGCGCGACGCGACGTTGGCGATGCCCCGGTTGATCATCCCGTCGCTGCAGGTCAACATGCGCGCGGGCGATCTGCCGCCGGCTGACAAGGACGGCAAGACCTTCCTGAAGGTGCCGGTCAACACGCTTTAATCCAGACAGAAAGACAGGCCATGGATCTGAAAAAGATAAACGAGACGTTCTCTGTCGCCGGACAGATCACGTCCGAGGATGTCGCCGCATTATTGGCGATGGGGTTCAAAGGCGTTATCTGCAACCGGCCCGATGGCGAAGCCGCTGATCAGACCGACTACCAGACGATCAAGCGGGCAGCCCAAGCGGCGGGGCTGGAAATCCGCTATGTGCCGATTCAGCCAGGCGTCATGGGCACTTCGGAAGTCGCTGCCTTTCAGACTGCATTGGACGAACTGCCGGAACCGGTGTTGGCCTATTGCCGCAGTGGCGCACGCTCTACGGCGATCTATCAGGCGTCGCAGGCAAAGCTGAAATAACCCAACCCGCGCCCGCGTCGGACTTTGAGGGCGGGCTGCAGACAGAAAAGTAAGGTGTCATGGACATCAAGGCGCGCGCCCGTGCGGCGGCTCGGTATGTGCCGATCCTCGACTGGGGTAAGAGATATGATCGGCAGACGCTGACCAGCGACCTTGTCGCCGCGGTGATCGTCACGATCATGCTGATCCCGCAATCGCTGGCTTATGCGCTCTTGGCAGGGTTGCCTGCCGAGATGGGACTTTACGCCTCGATCCTGCCGCTGGTGGCCTATGCGGTCTTCGGCACCAGCCGCGCGCTGTCCGTCGGTCCGGTGGCAGTGGTGTCGCTGATGACGGCGGCAGCGATCGGCAACCTCGGGCTGACCGACCCCGCACAAATCGCCGCCGCCGCGATTACGCTGGCGTTCTTGTCGGGGCTGGTGCTGCTGGCGATGGGCGTATTCCGACTTGGCTTCCTGGCCAACTTCCTGTCGCACCCAGTGATCGCCGGGTTCATTGCCGCATCCGGTATCCTGATCGCGACGAGCCAGCTAAAGCACATTCTGGGCATCGCGGCTTCGGGCGGGACATTGCCGGACCTTCTGCGAGGTCTGATTACCAACCTCGGCGCCGTCAACCTGCCCACACTGACGATCGGCGTCGGCGCCACGGCGTTCCTTTTCTGGGTCCGTAAAGGGCTGAAGCCCAGGCTTCGGGGGCTCGGACTGCGCGCCCGGCCCGCAGATCTTCTGGCCAAGGCAGGGCCGGTCGCTGCGGTGGCGGTTACAACTCTGCTGACCTGGGGTCTCGGTTTGGCCGACCGGGGGGTCCGGATTGTCGGTGACATCCCGCGCGGGCTGCCGCCTCTGACCCTGCCGGTCGTCGACCTTTCGATCTGGGGCAGTCTGATCGGGTCGGCGGTACTGATCTCGGTGATCGGTTTCGTCGAAAGCGTGTCGGTCGCCCAGACGCTCGCCGCCCGGAAACGCCAGCGCATTGACCCGGATCAGGAACTGATCGGCCTGGGCGCATCCAACGTCGCTGCCGCCTTTACCGGGGGCTATCCGGTCACTGGTGGTTTTGCGCGGTCTGTCGTCAATTTCGACGCCGGTGCGGAAACCCCCGCTGCCGGTGCGTTCACCGCCATCGGCATTGCGGTGGCTGCGCTGGCGCTGACACCGCTGATCTATTTCCTGCCGGTCGCAACGCTCGCCGCCACGATCATCGTTGCCGTGCTCTCGTTGGTCGATTTCTCGATCCTCAAGCGCGCTTGGACCTATTCGCGCGCCGATTTCGCGGCTGTCGCTGTGACGATCGTGCTGACACTTGGACTCGGGGTCGAGATAGGCGTGTCCGCAGGCGTGCTGGTGTCAATCGTGCTTTATCTCTACCGCTCGTCGCGCCCCCATATCGCCGAGGTCGGCCTGGTTCCAGGTACCGAGCATTTCCGCAACATCAATCGCCACAAGGTGCTGACCTCACCAACGCTTCTGACGATCCGCATCGACGAGAACCTGTATTTCGCCAATGCGCGCTACCTTGAGGATTACCTGCAAGAACGCGTCGTTGTGGATTGCGGTTTGACCGATGTCGTTCTGATGTGCTCGGCGGTCAACCAGATTGACCTCAGCGCGCTCGAAAGTCTGGAAGCGATCAACCACCGGCTTGCCAGCATGGGCATCCGGCTGCATCTGTCCGAGGTCAAGGGCCCGGTGATGGACCGCTTGCAACGCACACATTTTCTCGATGACCTGAGTGGGCAGGTTTTTCTGTCGCAATTCGCCGCGATGAAGGCGCTCGCCCCGGTGGGCGACGCCGCCTGACGCGTTTGCCGCTTGAATGCGGCGTCGGTCTGCGAAACGGTGACGGCATCGGAGGATGATGGCGATGCATATAACGAAGGACATGACAGCCGTGGTCACGGGCGGCGCCTCGGGGCTTGGCGCTGCGGTGGCGGAGGCGTTCGCTAGGGCCGGGGCACAGGTTTGTATATTCGATTGGAATGGCAAGGCCGGGCGACAACAGGCCGATCTTCTGGAATGTGGATTTGCCGAAGTTGATGTCGCTGATCCCGTCAGCGTCGCTGCGGGGTTCAAGATTGCCGCCAAACAGGGTCCGTTGCGTATCCTGGTGAACTGCGCCGGCATTGCCCCCGCTGGCAAGACCGTCTCGCGCGGCGAACCCCACGACGCCGACGCATTCGAGAAGGTCATCAAAGTCAATCTCTTGGGCAGCTTCTATTGCGCCAGCCAGGCTGCCGCGATCATGGCCGCGAGCGATCCCGAAGGTGCGGATGGTGAACGCGGTGTGATCGTCAACACCGCCTCGGTCGCCGCCTATGAAGGGCAAGTGGGGCAGGTAGCCTATGCCGCGTCGAAGGGAGGCATTGTCGGCATGACGCTGCCAATGGCCCGTGATCTTGCGTCTTCCGGCATCCGGGTTTGCGCGATCGCGCCGGGCCTTTTCCTGACCCCACTGCTTGAAGGCCTGCCGCAAGAGGTTCAGGACTCACTCGGGGCGCAGGTGCCATTTCCGCCCCGCCTGGGCGATCCGGCCGAATTCGCAGCGCTGGCAAGACACATCGTCGAGAACCCGATGCTGAACGGCGAAGTCATCCGCCTCGACGGTGCAATCCGCATGGCGCCGCGCTGACAGCGGTCTTGCGCGCAGATCCGGCATAAGACCGGCAGGAATCTGCCAGATTTGCCAAGCGGTTGCCCAACTCACTTCGACGTGAGTTGGAGGCGGCGCCAACCGTGATAGCTATCGCGATACTTCACGCCGAAACATTCGGCATTAACAAGTCTGGGAGTTAACATGAAATTTCTACACGCAATCGCAATCGCCGGTCTCGCCGGAACTATTGCTGTCCCGGCGTTCGCGGCGGCGCACGCCCCCGATCCAATGACCATGACCTGCGCCGACTACACTGCTATGGATGATGCCGGCAAAATGGCAGCTGTCGAGTCGTTGGGAATGGCCGCAATGGCCGACGAAGCAATGAAAGAGAAAATGTCGACCGAGGCGATGACGCCTGAGCAGAACATGCAGATGGTCATGACGGCCTGCGAGGGCAAGCCCGAGATGATGGCTATCGACGGCATGATGATGCCGGAATAGATTTGGGTTAAAGCAAAGTCGGACTGCGCGGGCGTTGTCCTGCCCGCGCTGTTTTCATGCCCGACCCGGATGCGTCCCGGCAATTGCCAAAGGAACGGCATGGCGAGATATGCGACAACCGATGTCCCGGCCCCGACAGGCGGCGACCTAGTCAGCCGCCACCGGTTTTCAACCCGGCTTTGGCACTGGGTCAATGTCCTTTCCCTTGTGATACTACTGGGCAGCGGGTTGATGATCTTCAACGCTCATCCTCGGCTTTACTGGGGCCAGTATGGCGCCAATCCGGATTACGCCTGGTTCCAGATCGGAGCCTCGGACAACGA
>JBBKVT010000160.1:0-9858 GCA_037968535.1 Paracoccaceae bacterium | reverse complement strand
GGTCTTGGCCGATCCCGCCGTCCCCGGTGCTGCCAGAACCTTGCCGCCCACCCACGTGATCGAGGCGGACGACGAGCTTTATTCCGATCCATTCCTGGATGACGGACCGGACGATTATGCTGATGCGCATCAGGAAGTTCCGCTGCACGACCCCAAAAAGGTCGTCCAACATGCTCTGCGCAAGCCCGTTCTGCCGTCCCGTCAGGCGCAGGCAGAAGCGCAGCCCGCGTTGCAATTCGAAGATCAGCACACCGCTTACGAAACCCCGCCGCTGAGCCTTCTGACAAGTCCGGCGATCGTTGAACGGCATCACCTGTCCGACGAATCGCTGGAAGAAAACGCGCGGATGCTCGAATCCGTTCTGGACGACTACGGCGTCAAGGGTGAGATTGTGTCAGTCCGCCCCGGCCCCGTCGTCACGATGTATGAACTGGAACCCGCACCAGGCCTGAAAGCCAGCCGTGTCATCGGCCTTGCCGATGATATCGCGCGGTCGATGTCGGCGCTGTCGGCGCGTGTATCGACCGTGCCGGGTCGGTCGGTGATCGGTATCGAACTGCCCAATGTGCACCGCGAAAAGGTCGTGCTGCGCGAAATTCTGGCCGCCCGTGATTTCGGCGACACCAACATGCGCCTGCCGCTGGCCCTGGGCAAAGACATCGGCGGCGATCCGATCGTTGCCAACCTGGCCAAGATGCCGCACTTGCTGATCGCGGGAACCACCGGGTCGGGCAAGTCCGTCGCGATCAACACGATGATCCTGTCGCTTCTTTACAAGCTCACGCCCGATGAATGCCGAATGATAATGATCGACCCGAAGATGCTGGAACTGTCGGTCTATGACGGCATTCCGCACCTTCTTTCGCCGGTCGTCACCGACCCCAAGAAAGCTGTCGTCGCGCTGAAATGGGTCGTCGGAGAAATGGAAGACCGCTACCGCAAGATGTCGAAGATGGGCGTGCGCAACATCGAGGGCTTCAACGGCCGGGTTCGAGACGCTCTTGCCAAGGGCGAGATGTTCAAGCGAACGGTGCAGACCGGTTTTGACGATCAAACCGGCGAACCGGTGTTCGAGACCGATGAATTCAAGCCCGAAACCATCCCCTACATTGTCGTCATCGTTGACGAGATGGCTGATCTGATGATGGTCGCCGGCAAGGAGATCGAGGCTTGCATCCAGCGTCTGGCGCAAATGGCTCGCGCCAGCGGCATCCACCTCATTATGGCCACGCAACGCCCATCGGTAGATGTCATCACCGGCACCATCAAGGCCAACTTCCCGACCCGGATCAGCTTTCAGGTCACCTCGAAAATCGACAGCCGCACCATCCTTGGGGAACAGGGCGCCGAGCAGTTGCTGGGCATGGGTGACATGCTGTTCATGGCCGGCGGCGCCAAGATCACCCGCGTCCACGGCCCCTTTGTCAGCGATGAAGAAGTCGAGGAAATCGTCAACTTCCTCAAGGGATTCGGCCCGCCTGAATACATGAGCGGCGTCACCGAAGGGCAGGACGAAGAGACCGAAAGCAGCATCGATCAGGTGCTGGGTCTCGGCGGCAATTCCGAGGGCGACGACGCGCTTTATGACATGGCAGTGCAGATCGTCATCAAGGATCGGAAATGCTCGACCTCCTACATCCAGCGTAAACTGGCAATCGGCTACAACAAGGCTGCGCGCCTGGTCGAGCAGATGGAAGATAGCGGGCTGGTCAGTGCCGCCAACCATGTCGGCAAACGCGAAATACTCGTGCCCGAGCAGTAACGCGAAGGTCTCTGTCTTGTGAGAATTAGGCAGATGCGGCAGCGGGCAACAGTTGTTAGATTGAACAGATGAACATGATCCGTTTGCTTCTTGCACCGCTGCTGTTTCTTGCGCTGGCCCTGCCCGCAAGTGCGGCCAAACTGTCGCTTGCCGAATTGTCGGCCTATCTGAACGCGATGACCTCTGCAGAGGCAGAGTTCACGCAAATCAATGATGACGGCACGATTTCGACTGGCAAGATCTTCATCAAGCGGCCGGGACGGATGCGGTTCGACTACAACCCGCCAGAATATAGCAGGGTGATTGCCGGATCGGGCGAAGTGGCGGTTTTCGATTCCAAATCTAATACCGCCGCCGAACGATTCCCGCTGGCAAGCACGCCGCTGGCGATCATCCTGAAGCCGACGGTAAATCTGGGTCAGGCCCGAATGGTGGTGGCACACACCGCCGACGCCACGACAACCACAGTGACCGCACAGGATCCCGACCATCCGGAATATGGCAATATCCAGCTGGTTTTCACCGGCAATCCCGTCGAGTTGCGGCAATGGATCGTCACCGATGCGTCAGGTCAAACAACCACCGTGATCTTGGGTGAGCTGAAAAAGGGCGGCAACATGAGCCCGCGGATGTTCGACATCCAGGCCGAGAGTCAGGGCCGAAGCAACTGATCAGGCCTTGCCGCAGGATATCAGCTGCGCGTGATAATTTAGCGACCTCTGCCCGACTTCCCCCGCGATCCGCATCAGCCACGCCTTTTCCCTGTAACTGCCGCGCGCATAGCCTGACCGACCTTCGTGGTAGGCCAGATACTGGTTCTGCGCATCGGTCAAAGGAATTCCCAGCGTCCGGGTGGTTTCGACCATGTACCAGCCCATGAAATCCGTCGCATCGTCGATGTCGTCGCGCTTGGCCCGTCGGTTTCGGGTGACTTGCTGATATTCTTCCCAAGTGCCGTCCAGGGCCTGACTGTAGCCGTAGGCCGAAGACTGACGCCCCATCGGGATTACACCCAGGGCGAACTGATGCGGCGTGCGCGCGTTGCCGATGAACTTGCTTTCCTGATAGATCGTGGCCATCTGCACAGCGACCGGCACACCGTACTTGCGCTCGCTCTTCTGCATCGCCTTAAGGTATTTCGGGCGCTGATCAACGATGCTGCAGGCGTTATCCAGATTGCGCGGCGCGGAATAGTTACCACTGCCGCAGGCGGCCACCAGAATCAACAAAGCTGTCGCGCGAAGAAGTCTGCTCATATGCCCCTCGCTTTATTATTGCACGAACCATAGCGGATACTCGGGCGGGCGTGAACGGAAAATGTGTGCGCTCAGATCACAAAAGCCAGGGTAAGCGGCAGAGTGATGACGGACAGAAGCGTCGAAACGACCACCACACCCGCAACCGATTCCGCGTCAGCCCCGTATTTTTCGGCCAGAAGATAGCTGGTGACGGCGACCGGGGTGGATACCTGCAGGACGAGCACGCCAAACGGGATCGGCGGCAGGCCGAACCACAAACCGACGCCCCAGGCAATCGCGACGCAAAAGGCAACCTTGACGACCGAAAGGACGATCGGCAGCCCAAGCTGCCCCGGTGCCAGCCGCGCCAGCGCGACCCCCAGAGTGATCAACATCAGCGGGATCGCCATCTGCCCGATCAAGGTCAGCGTGTTGGTCAGGAAGGTCGGTGTCTGCCATCCCTGCCACAGAAACAAGGCGCCCAGCAGCGTCGCCGCGACCAGTGGTTCTTTGATGACCTTCAAAAGCGACCCGCCGCCCGAGACCAGCCAGACCCCGAAAGTGAACGAATAGACCCCCATGATCGCGAAGATTACGACGGCGTAGCCCAAACCCTCATCCCCGAAGGCGAACAGCGCCAGGGGCAGGCCCAGATTGCCAGTATTGCCGAAGATCAGTGGTGCAAGGTAGGTCCGGACGTCCACCCGCGCGATCTTCACCAACACGAAAGCCGCAATTGTCACCAGCCCATAGGCAACCACGGTGGCCAGCGAAACCGCCGAAAGCGTTTGCGGATCAATGTCGGTGCGCATCAGGGCGGTGAAGATCAGGCAGGGCACGGACAGCGTCATCGCAAGCTGGGTGACGAACCGGACCCGGTACTCATGTCCCAGCTTCACCCAGAAGTAACCGATGGCCGCCAGCAGAAATACCGGCGCGACTATTTCCAGCACTGTCTGAACAAGGTTCACAGTTTGTTTCCCGATTTTAGGCTTTGTTGCATGGACATAACCCCGATCCGGGGTCTACTAACAAGGCGTAGGGGTTACAATGCGATGCTGAAGACACGCGCGAAATATCATCTCGGTCAGGTCGTGCGCCACCGCAAGCACCCGTTTCGCGGCGTTGTCTTCGACGTGGATGCGATGTTCTCGAACACCGACGAATGGTATGCCGCGATTCCTGAAGACAGTCGCCCTGTCAAGGATCAGCCGTTCTACCACTTGCTGGCCGAGAACGACCAAAGTTACTACGTCGCCTATGTGTCGGAACAGAATCTGGTGGCGGATTATTCCGGCGAACCCGTCGATCATCCCGATCTGCCCGACATGTTCGGCGATTTCGAGGATGGCCACTATCCGCTTCATGTCCAGCTAAACTAGCGCTCGACCGCTCCGCCGCTGTCGCGCCAGGTCGTGAAACCGCCTTCCAGCTCTGCGATGTTCTCGACGCCCATATCCTTCAAGGCCTTGACTGACAGCGCCGAACGCCAGGCGCTGGCGCAGAACAGCACCAACGTCTTGTCGGTGGCCAGCGCCACCTTGTGATACGGGCTTTCCGGGTCGATCCAGAATTCCAGCATCCCGCGGGGGGCGTGGAACGCGCCGGGTATGCGGCCCTCGCGGTCCAGTTCCCGGATGTCACGGATGTCGACCAGCAGCATGGCGCCATTTTCCAGGCCCGCGCGGACCTCATCAGCCGAAAGCGTGTCGATCTCGGCTTTTGCCGCCGCAACCAGAGTCTTCACGGGTGTAATCGCCATCTCAGTATCCTATCGCCGCGCCGTCCTTGCGCGAATCCGAAGCGCCGTGCAGCGTACCGGTCTCATTGTCGATCCCGATCGCCTGCGCACCACCCAGCGGCACCTCCCGCAGGGAAATCTCGTGGCCCAGATCGGCAAGTTCGCTGCAAACCGCTTCGCTGTAGCCGCGCTCTACCTCCAGCACGGGACCATCTGCAAAACAGCGCGCACCGTCTATTGCCGTCTGCGCGTCCATCCCGAAATCCGTCATGTTGCTCAGAAACCGGACATGACCGCAGGGCTGATAGGCGCCGCCCATCACCCCGAAGGGCATGGTCACGCGACCGTCCTGCCGCAGCATTCCCGGAATGATCGTATGCATCGGCCGCTTGCCACCCGCCGCTTCGTTCGGATGACCGTTTTCCAGATTGAACCCAGAGCCCCGATTCTGGAACAGAACGCCGAACTTGCCCGAGGCAATGCCCGATCCAAATCCATGGAAAATCGAATAGATCAACGACACAGCCATCCGGTCGCGGTCCACCACGGTCAGATAGATCGTGTCCTTGTGCACATTCTGCGCCGCCTTTGGCAAATCCTTCCGCGCCCGCTTCGGATCGATCAACGCGGCCAGCCGTTCGGCTGTCTGAAGGTCAAGCATGTGGTCGAGCCGCGTCGTGCAATCAGCATCCGCGATGAACCGGTCGCGGGCGTCATAGGCCAGCTTCGACGCCTCCGCCTCCAGATGCGCGCGGGCGCTGCCGAACGGGTCCAGCGATGCTAGATCGAAATGCGACAGGATATTTGCCAGCAGGATCGCAGTTGCACCCTGGCCGTTCGGCGGATGCTCGACCAACTCTACACCGCGGTAGCTGCCGGACACTGGCTCGGCGTAGTCACAGGCCGTCGCCGCAAAATCCTCAAGCGTGTGGCAACTGCCCAGCGCATTCAGCGACGAGACCATGTCTTCTGCAACCTCGCCCTCGTAGAACGCCGCGCGGCCGTCATCTGCAATCCGGCGCAACACATCGGCCTGCGCGGGATGGGCAAAGACCTGACCCTCGCGCAGCGCTTTCCCGCCACTCAGGTAAAATCGTTCCGCATCGCCCCGCAGAACATCGCGCGACCTGGTCCAGTCCTGCGCAACCCGCGCCGCGACCGGCACGCCTTCTTCGGCATAGCGGATCGCGGGCGCAAGGCTTGCCGCCAGCCCGAGCTTTCCCCAATCCGCTGACAGCCGACAAAAGGCATCGACCGCGCCCGGAACGGTAACGGCGTCGGGTTCGAATTCCGGGAATGCCGACAGGCCGCGGTCGCGCATCGCGTCCGCCCGCAGCGCTGCGGGCGCGCGACCTGATCCGTTCAGCGCAACGATCCGGTCCTCACCGGCCGGCTTCACCAGCACGAAGCAATCGCCGCCGATCCCGGTCATCTGCGGCTCGCAGATTCCCAACAGCACCGCCGCGCCGATCGCGGCATCGACAGCATTGCCGCCATCTTCGAGAATTCGGATCGCGCAATGTGCGGCAAGCGGATGCGACGTCGCACACATTCCGTTACGCGCGATGACCGTCGAGCGGCCCGGAAAATGCAGATCGCGCGCCATCGGTTTCCTCCCTGAAGCGGATAAATCCTAGGTCGGAAATTCGGCAATGCCAATGGGGGGAGGGGAAAACAGGCCTCGACGTCGCGCACTGGGTGGGGGCTGTTAAACGCGACGTCGAGGGAAGCTTAAGCAGCTACAGCTCCGTTCTCCACTCATATTCTGGCCGCCGTGTGGACCGATTAAGGCGATTTGGCGGCAGCCGCCGTGATCAACGCCCCACCCTGACTGGAAAATGATCGACTGTTTCGGGGCTTCGGCGCACTGGCGCAATCTCAGCCGGGCATCACGATCTCGGTGCATTGCAGTGTCATCGACAGGGTGTTGCGGCCCGACACCCTGCTGTAGTGCAGATCGCTGGCGATATCCCGAATCAAGGCCCAGCCATATCCACCTTCACGGAACTGGGCGCAGTCGGACCCGCGCAACCCGGGCTGCGCCACAGGCAGCTTCCCTTCGGGCATCGCCCGACCCCGATCGTTCACCGAAATGTGCAGATCCGTGCCGCGAAGTTCCAGGCTGACATCGATTTCGCTTGGCGGAAGGTCCGCGCAGGCATGTTCCACGACGTTGTTCAGCACTTCCGCCAGCAGGATTTCGGCGCGCAGCAGATCGTCGCCGCCAATATCCCAGCTCTTCAGTATCTCGGTGATCCGGTGCAAACCCTGCCGCACATCCTCAAAGTTGCTACACAGGCACAACTGCATCGTTCGGTCGACGCCGTGCAAGGCGTTGGGCCCATCCAGGATTGTCGGCCAGATCAACGGGATCAGCTGACAAGTCGAGGCCGACCCAGCGCGGTGTCGGCCGTTTCGTGGATCGAAAAGACCGAGTCCATCCTGGTCAGGCGAAAAACCTTCTGCACGATGGGCGACAGCGCCGCAAGTTCCAGCTTGCGATCCGATCCCATCAGTTTCATCACCGCGACAATTGCCCCAAGACCGCTGCTGTCGATGAAGTCGACCCCGGCCAGATCCAGAATGATCCGCGGCGGCGTGTCGCCAACAAGATCGCGCATCCGGTCCTTGAAGGCGATCGCGCCGGCCGCGTCGATCCGGGTTTCGCCGACGGTGATGACTGTGGCATCGGGATGTGGTTCGGCTGTAAGGTGCATCGCGGTCCTCGACTTGGTTGCTGGATGCGACGCTAGGGCCAAAAGGTTACCATTCGGTTTGGCCGATGGTTCGAATGGAAAGGAGCTGCCGGAATGAAGCATGTGTTCATAGCAGGCGCGGCCCGCACCCCGATGGGCGGCTTTCAGGGCGTCTTTGCCGATGCCGATGCACCGACGCTGGGGGCTGTCGCGATTCGCGCCGCGCTCGCGGATTCCGGCACCGCGCCCGACCGGGTCGAGGAACTGCTGATGGGCTGTGTGTTGCCTGCGGGCCAGGGTCAGGCCCCGGCGCGACAGGCCGGCTTCGCTGCCGGGCTGGGCGAAGAAGTGCCCGCCACCACGCTCAACAAGATGTGCGGCTCGGGGATGAAGGCCGCGATGATCGCCTTCGACCAGATCGCACTGGGAACTGCCGGCGTGATCGTTGCCGGTGGCATGGAAAGCATGACCAACGCCCCGTACTTGTTGCCGAAGATGCGCGGCGGCGCGCGGATCGGGCACGGCCAGGTGATCGACAGCATGTTTCTCGACGGGCTCGAAGATGCCTATGACAAGGGCCGCCTGATGGGCACCTACGCCGAAGATTGCGCCGAGGCTTACCAGTTCAGCCGCAAAGCGCAGGACGCCTATGCGATCGGCTCGCTGGAAAACGCGTTTCAAGCGCAGAAATCCGGCGTGTTTCGCAAAGAGATCGCTCCCGTGACCCTGACCACCCGCGGCGGCGAAACGGTAGTTTCCGAAGATGAGCAACCCGGAAAGGCACGGCCCGAAAAAATCCCGCATCTCAAGCCCGCCTTCCGCAAGGACGGCACGGTGACGCCAGCCAATTCCTCGTCGATCTCGGACGGTGCGGCAGCACTCGTGCTGACCTCGGACAAGGGCGTAAAGGCCCGGGCTCGGATTCTCGGCCACGCCAGCCATGCCCAGGCACCGGGCCTGTTTACCACCGCCCCAGTGCCTGCCGCCCAAAAGCTTCTCGCGAAGATCGGCTGGTCGAAGGACGACGTGGATCTCTGGGAGGTCAACGAGGCCTTCGCCGTTGTGCCAATGGCCTTCATGCATGAAATGGGCCTGCCCCGCGACAAGGTGAACGTGAATGGCGGCGCCTGTGCGCTGGGCCACCCGATAGGCGCTTCGGGCGCGCGGATCATGGTAACGCTCTTGAACGCGCTGGAAACCCGCGGCCTGAAACGCGGCATCGCCGCGATCTGCATCGGCGGCGGCGAAGGCACGGCCATCGCGATCGAGCGGGTGTAAGCTTCTTTTGTTCTGAAATACTCCGGGGGTGCGGGGGCTGGTCCCCGCTGCCCGCAGGTTCTTCAAGGCCCATGTCATGACCCTCGACTACACCGACCTCGCCGCCCGCATCCACAGCCTGACCGAAGGTGAAACCGATAGCGTTGCGCTGATGGCCACCGTCGCTTGCGAGGTGCACCATTCGGACGACCGCTTCGACTGGACCGGCTTCTACCGCGTGACCGAACCCGAAATCCTGAAGATCGGCCCGTACCAGGGTGGCCACGGCTGCCTAGTCATCCCGTTCTCGCGCGGCGTCTGCGGTGCGGCGGCGCGGACCGGCAAACCCCAGCTTGTCGCCGACGTGGACGCATTTCCCGGCCACATCGCCTGCGCCTCATCAACCCGCTCGGAACTCGTACTGCCAGTCAGAAACCGCAGCGGCGACATCATCGCGGTGTTCGACATCGACAGCGACCAACCAAACGCCTTCACAAGCGAAGATGCCCAACAGCTTGCGAAGATCCTCGACGGGGTCTTTGCCGGATGACACTGCAAGGCTGGCTGATCTTTGCCGCCTTCTGGGTGCTGTTCGTCACCACGCCCGGCCCCAACGCGGTCAATTGCATCACCAACGGCATGACATACGGTTTCCGGCGTTCGCTTTGGGGCGTGCTCGGGATTCTCACGCAAGCGACACTGTTTCTTTTCCTCTCTGCACTCGGCGTGACCGCGCTGATCGCCGCGTCACCCGCCGCCTTCCTTGCCGCCAAGCTGATCGGTGCGGGCTTCCTCGTCTTTCTCGGCATCCGCGGCTGGATCATGGCCGCGCGCCCGGTCACACCGACCCCTGTAGCGAGCGGCGCGATCTACGGCCGGGCCTTCGCCATCGCCACGATCAACATCAAAAGCGTCGCGGGCTACCTTGCCGCTTTCAGCCAGTTCGTGCAGCCCGACGTGCCGATCTGGGGCCAGATGGCCGCAATCGTGCCAACGGCCCTGACGATCACCGCGCTCTGCTATTCCGGCTATACCGCGTTGGGCGCGTGGATGGGGCGGCTGGCCTACGGCGCGGTGATGAACCTCTGGTTCCGCCGCTTCATGGCGCTGTGCTTCATCGCCTACGGACTCATTTTGGGGTTTTCCAGCGGACCAGCCGTCAGA
>JBBKVT010000159.1:0-2552 GCA_037968535.1 Paracoccaceae bacterium | reverse complement strand
GTTCAACAGCGAACTCTGGGACGTCATGGGTGGCAAACCGCCTGACTGGAACGTAGGCGACCAAGGCCAGGCACGCACCGATGCAATTCGGATCGAGTTCGTTCCCTCGTCGACGGCCGTGTTCAAGGGCGCCACGCGGACGATCAACAGCCATGGCATGCGGGACCGGGAATACTCCGTTGTACCGAGGCCGGATACCTTCCGGATCGCGCTCGTCGGGACTTCGCACGACACGGGCGCGGGCGTCGAGGACGGCGAGACCTACGAGAACCTGGTCGAGGACCGGCTCAATGCAGAGCTCGGGCCGGTCACCGGGCTCACCTACGAGATCCTGAACTTCTCGCACGGTGGCTACACCGCCATCCAGAAGCTGGAGACGCTCAGGGTCAAGATGCTCGCCTTCAAGCCGGACCTGGTCATCTACGCCGCTGCCAGCAACGAACTCGAGGGGGTGTTCTCCCCCACCATGTTTCGCTGGCTCGCGCAGAACGATCTCTTCGACCAGTTCCCCGACGTCCTCGACGCGATGAACCGGGCCGGCATCGGCACCGAGGTCGAGGACTTCGACAGCAACGAAGAAGCGACCTCAGCCAAGCTGAGGCCCTATGAGGAAGAAGTGTTCGCGAAGCTGTTCAGGAAGTTCCGCGATTTGGCGGAGCGTCAGGAGGCGCAGACAGCCCTGCTGCTTCTGGAAATCCCGGACGACACCTCGCAAAGTCTCCCCGTGCTCGAGCGCCTGCAAGCCGTGGGAGAAAAAGTCGGTGTTCCGATCCTGGACCTTCGCGGGGTCTTCGTGGGGGTTTCGGACCGATCCACCCTCTGGATCACTCCGTATGACAGTCACACCAATGCGGCCGGGCACCAGATGATTGCCGATCTGCTCTTTGAAAAGGTGCTCTTGAACGACCTTGTCCCGACAAAGGCACCTGTGGCCAATTGAAGTAAAAGATGTTGGAGGAGCTCGAATGACGCCCGCACCCTGACACCACACAAGAGACGCGGTTCCGATATCGCTCACAAGATGCGGATCCTGACCAACGCTCTGTATTTGCAAGATCAGGCCCAGGATAAGCCGGGCGCCCTCAGATCACAATGTGAACAAACCATTAAAACGAGAAAGTATCAGACGAAAGACGATCGAAGCCCGGCGCTTGCAACACTGCAACTCTGCCGCATAATCAATCCAACCAGATGCGCCAGATATTCTCTTAGATCAGGTGGCTTTCAGTCTCAAAATCTCTGAAGATGGACAACCTGAAGTCTCACAGCCCCAGCATCGCGGCAACGATCATTCGCTGAACTTCAGAGGTCCCCGAATACAGGCGGCTGCCGATCGCATCGCGCAGTTCGCGTTCGAGCTCGTATTCCACCATGTAGCCATAGCCTCCATGAACCTGGATCGCGTCTTCGGCGCACCTGACCCAGTTCTCGCTGATCGTGAGCTTGGCGAGTGCTGCTTCGAGGAAGGCACTCTTGCCTGTCGCCTGAAGCCAGGCCGAGCGGTAAAGCGCCGCACGGGCCTCTTCGAGGCGCATCTTCATATCGACAATACGACTGGCGACAAGCTGAAATTTTCCGATCGGCTGATCGAACTGGCGACGCTCCCGGGCGTAGGCGACCGTCGTGTCGAGGAGGCGTTGCATCGCGCCAACGGCGCTTGCCAGAATGCAGCTTCGCTCCCACGTCATGGAATGGGTGAAAAGGTTCTTGCCGTTGCCCTCGCGGCCCAGCCGGTTTTCGACCGGAATCTCGCAATCCTGGAAAAAGAGCTCGCCCATGGGGGACGTGCGGAGGCCCATCTTGTCGACTTCGCGGGTAACGTGAAAGCCGGGCGTGTCCCGCTCTACCAGAAAGCCGCTGATTCCGTTCGGCCCCTTCGACGGGTCGACCGTGGCGTAGACCAGCATGAGATCACCAATCGCACCGTTCGAGACGAAGATCTTGGTGCCGTTCAGAACGTATCGGTCGCCCTTGCGCTCTGCCGTCGTCTTCAGGCTGTAGGCATCCGATCCCGAGCCGGGCTCGGACATGGCATTTCCACCGACGAGCTCTCCGCTGCACAGGCGCGGCAGGTAACGCTGCTTCTGCTCTTCGGTTCCGAAATCGCGAAGCGGAAGCGCCGTCGTCCACATGTGGGCATTGATCGAGAAGATGAGGCCGTTGTCGCGGCAGCCCTGCCCCAACGCCTCGAGCACGCCGACCGTGGTGAGGATGTCGGCGTCCGATCCGCCGTATTCCTTCGGCACCGGCAGGCCATGGATGCCGAACTCGGCACATTTCTTCCAGCCCTCGCGGTCGAATTCATGGGCCTTGTCACGTTCGCGAAGACCCTCGTTCAGTCCGGCCCCGAAGGCCGTCGCGGCTGTCCGCAGCTCGGCCTGTTCTGCGGCCCATCCGAAATCCATCCTCGTTCCCTTTCCCAACCTCGCCCGCGTCGCCTTGCCCGGCAGTCAATCCCGGCTCAGCTTCTGAAGCCCCTGGTAGTCGATCTTGTCGGTCGATGTCTTCGGCAGGCTTTCATGAAACCGGAAAACGTCCGGGATCATGTAGAC
>JBBKVT010000158.1:0-4960 GCA_037968535.1 Paracoccaceae bacterium | reverse complement strand
CTGTCTCCGGTGTTGTTCTTTGCGCCCGCCATCCTGCAGGCGACGGCGCGGAAGTTCATCGAGGGGTTTCCGGGGCTTGTTACCTATGCGGTGAAGTCGAACCCGGAAGAGGAAGTGCTGTCGAACCTGGTGACCGCCGGTGTGCGCGGCTTCGACGTGGCCTCGCCGTTCGAGATCGCCCTGATTGCGCGGATCGCCCCGGGGGCAGCGATGCATTACAACAACCCCGTGCGCAGCCGCGAGGAAATCCTTTATGCGGTGAAGATGGGTATCGTGTCCTATTCCGTCGACAGCCATTCCGAGCTGGAAAAGCTGGCCGCACTGGTGCAGGCCGAAGGCACCGAGATCACCGTGCGCTTCAAGCTGCCGGTCAATGGCGCCGCCTACAACTTCGGCGCCAAGTTTGGCGCCACTGCCGATAAGGCAACCGAGTTGCTGGCGCGTGTCGCCGAGCTTGGGTTCATCCCGTCGTTGACCTTCCACCCCGGCACCCAGTGCACCGATCCGCTGGCTTGGGACAGCTACATCCGCATGGCAGCCGAGATTGCCACTGATGCCGGCGTGAAGATCGCGCGTCTGAACGTCGGCGGCGGCTTTCCCGGCCACCGTTTGCACGATGTGACGCCGCAAATCGACGAGATCTTTGCGGTGATCGATCAGGTGACGACCGAAGCGTTCGGCGCCGACCGTCCGGCGCTGGTCTGCGAACCGGGCCGGGGTCTGGTGTCGGAAAGCTACGCCTTCGCCGCCCGGGTCAAGGCGATCCGCGATGAAGAGCATGTGTTCATGAACGACGGCATGTATGGCGCGCTGGCGGAATTGCCGCTGATCGGCAATATCGACCGGATCGAGGTGCGTTCGCCCGAGGGACTGATCCGCACTGGCGCTCCGGTCGGCCGAATCGTTTTCGGCCCGACCTGCGACAGTGTCGACCGGCTGCCCGGTGACGTCATGTTACCGGCCGACATGGAAGAGGGCGATTTCGTGATCTTCAACGGCATGGGCGCGTATTCGACCGTCACCGCGACCCGGTTCAACGGTTTCGGAGAGATCGGCGTGGAAACAGTCTGTTCACTCGTCGCCTGATCACTTGCCTGTGGCTGGACACACTTCCGCACACCGCTAGAGTCGCCCTTGGACCTGTTGTTCCGAGGGCGATATGCGTTTCAGAACCTGCCAGCCGACTGACCTGAAGCCCGGACGGATCGTTTGGACGCTTCAGCGCGTTGGGTGTGCACAGAGGGCGGTCAGGCGAAGCGGTGAGCGGTGCAGTTAAGTGAACGTATAAGGGGTTGGTTGCGGCTTCCGCCGCGAGTCCAGACCGTCACGGCGCCGCGCCGGCGGGGTCCGATCGATCATATCGTGATCCTCGATGGCACGATGTCGTCGCTGTCGCCCGGTCAGGAAACCAATGCCGGGATGACCTACCGTCTGTTGTCAGAAGTCGCCCCGCAGTCACATGCGTCGCTGCGCTACGAGGAAGGATTGCAGTTCCTGCGCTGGCGCGACGCGATCGACGTGATCGAGGGTCGTGGCATCGACCGGCAGATCCGCCGCGCTTACGGCTTCATCGCCTCGCGCTATCGGCCGGGCGACCGGATTTTCCTGTTCGGCTATTCGCGCGGCGCCTATGCGGTGCGGTCGCTGGCCGGGGTCATCGACCTTGTCGGGCTGGTTCGGGCAGAACATGCGACGGTGCGCAACATTCGCCAGGCCTACCGGCATTATGAGATGAATCCGGGTAGTTTCGCCGCGGCCGCCTTTGCCGAGAAGTTCTGTCTCGAGAACACAGAGATCGAGATGGTTGGGGTTTGGGACACCGTCAAGGCGCTGGGTATTCGTGCGCCGTTCCTGTGGCGCTATTCCAAGGTCGAGCATGCGTTTCACAACCACACGCTGGGCGACACCATCCGGCACGGCTTTCACGCGCTGGCGATGAACGAGACCCGGCAGGCCTACGCACCTGTCATGTGGTCAAGTCGCGACGGTTGGAAGGGCGAGCTGGAACAGGTCTGGTTCAAGGGCACCCATGGCGATGTCGGCGGCCATCTGGGCGGGTTCGAGCCCGCCCGCCCCCTGGCCAATATCCCGCTGGTCTGGATGCTGGAGAAAGCCGAAGGCTGCGGCATAATGCTGCCAATCGGCTGGCGCAGTCGTTTCGAGCAGGATGCCGATGCGCCCTCGATCGGCACGATGCGCGGCTGGGGCAAGATGTTCGTGTGGCGCAGGCGGCGGGTGATCGGCGCCGATCCGTCGGAATCGATCCATCCGTCGGCCCGCCGCACCAAACCAGCCGGGTTCTTCAACTGGCGGTCGCGTCCAACTTCATGATGATGCAGGTGGTCGACCCGGTGGCGTAGAGCTTGCCGTCTTCGACGCCCCGAATTTCGCCATTCGCGACGCCGGTGGATCGCCCTGCGTGCTGGATCGTGCCGATCGCATGCACTTCGGTTCCTAGCGGGATCGGGCGGGTGATGTTCACCTTGAACTCAAGCGTGGTGTAAACGCTGCCCTTGGGCACCGCGGTCATCACGGCGCAGGCCATGCAGCTGTCCAGCAGCGTGCCGTACCAGCCGCCGTGAACGACGCCCATCGGGTTGGTGTGCGGAAATTCCGGCGTGCCGCGAAACACCACCCGACCTTCGCACACTTCGTGGACCGCGTAGTTGAGCAAGCCCGCAATCGGCGGGCCGGCGATCTGGCCCTGCTGGACCGCGCGCATGAAATCCAGCCCCGACATCGACAGCACCGTCTTGAGCGATGGCAGTTGGTCGGGGGAGGTCGCGGAATATGCCTTGGTCATTGAACCTGCCTTTCGGCGCGGACCCTAGAGTGTGCCGGATCGGTGTTCAATGCCCGGTCAGGCGACCTTTTTCAGCGTCGTCCGCGGGCAAACGCCAAGCGCATGGGCGACATCGCGGGTCAGTTCGGGCTTGTTCAAAGTGTAGAAATGCAGATCTTCGACGCCGCCCTCCAGCAGGTCCGAGCACAGTTCGGTGCAGACCGACAGAGTCAGCAGGTCGTGGCGGTCGTCTCGGTTTGCGGCAGTGAACGCCTCGGCCAGCCAGGTGGGCGGGGTGGCGCCGCAGCGGGCGGCGAATTTCTGCACGCCGGTCCAATTCTCGATCGGCAGGATGCCGGGGATGATCGTCGCGGTGATGCCGGCCTTGTCGCAGCGGTCGCGAAACCGGAAGAACGTGTCCGCCTCGAAGAAGAACTGGGTGATCGCGGAATCGGCGCCCGCGTCGATCTTGCGCTTCAGCCAATCGACATCGGCCTGATCGTTGCCAGCGTCGGGGTGGCGGTCGGGATAGGCGGCGACGCGGATCTTGAATTTTCCGGTCTTCGCCAGCGCCTCGATCAGGGCCGGGGCGCTGGCGAAGCCATCGGCGCTGGGGATAAACCGGGACTGGCCTTGGGGGGCATCGCCGCGCAGGGCGACGATCTCGGTCACGCCGATGTCGGCATAACTCTCGGCGATGGCGAGAGTTTCTTCACGGCTGGCATCAACGCAGGTCAGGTGTGCGGCCACGTTCAGCCGGTAGTTCTTGTGGATCGTGGCGACGGCTTCGTGGGTCAATTGCCGGGTGGTGCCGCCCGCGCCGTAAGTGACAGAGACGAAGTCGGGGTTGAGCGGGGCAAGGGTGTTGACCGTTTCCCAAAGCCTGAACGAGCCGTCGAGCGATTTCGGCGGGAAGAATTCGAACGAGATGCGCGGGCGGGTCATGGCAGGAACGTCCTTGTTGGTTGACCTCTTGTCCCACGGCGCGGCATGTGAGACAAATTCATAGTTTTCATGAACATCATGAGCTGGAGCGCGAATGTATATCGAGTTCAGGCATCTTCGCACGATCAAGGCGATCCATGAGGCGGGCGGGCTGGCGCGGGCCGCTGACCTGATGAACATCACTCAGTCGGCGCTGTCGCATCAGGTCAAGGGGCTGGAGGATCAGGTCGGGGTAGAGCTGTTCGCGCGCCGCTCGAAACCCCTGAAGTTGTCGGCGGCGGGGCAAAAGCTGCTGCGGTTGGCGGAACGGATATTGCCCGAGATGGAGGCGCTGGAAGAGGATTTCCGCAGCCTGAAATCAGGTCGTTCCGGGCGGCTGCACATCGCCATCGAGTGTCACGCATGTTTTGAATGGCTTTTTCCGGTGCTGGAGCAGTTCCGCAAGGCCTGGCCGGATGTCGATGTCGATATCCGGGCGGGGTTGGCGTTTGACGCGCTGAATGCGCTGCAGCGCGAAGAGGTGGATCTGGTGATCTCGTCTGATCCTGAAAAGCTGGACAGCGTTGATTTTTCACCGCTTTTCGACTATTCGCCGGTCTTTGTCGCGGCTGCGTCGCATCCACTGGCGGCGAAGGAATGGATCGAGGCCGAGGATTTCCGTGACGAGGTGCTAATCGCCTATCCGGTGGACCGATCGCGGCTGGATGTGTTCCAGATGCTCTTGATGCCGGCCAAGGTCGAACCACGTTCGATCCGGCGGGTGGAACTGACGGCGGTGATCCTGTTGCTGGTGGCCTCAAACCGCGGGGTCACGGTGCTGCCCGACTGGGTGCTGCGCGAGGTCAAGGTGAGTTCCGATTATGTCACGCGGCCGTTGACGAAGGGCGGTGTTACGCGGCGGATGTATGCAGCAACCCGCAGCGACGATACCACGAAGCCGTTCATGGCGCATCTGATCCGGTTGGCGCGGGCGGAACCGGTGAAGCTGCAACGCAGCTGAGGGATCGCGCCGTATCTTCGGCGCGCCCTGTCGAGGATTTGCGCCGCAGGCTGTGCCCGCGTCGCGGTGCCGCGCGGCCTTGCGGCCACGCGGGATGCCTCCAGCAGGGATATTTCCGGCCTTATGTATCAAACGCACCAAGGAAAACATACAGGAATCCAGCCGCTTGCGCTAGCCTTGGCGTATGCAGGACAGAACCATAGACAACGCGCTGATCGAACTACGCAAGCAGG
>JBBKVT010000157.1:0-3683 GCA_037968535.1 Paracoccaceae bacterium | reverse complement strand
CAGGTCCAGCGGCCCCTCGTAGCCGTCGACATCGACGATCAGCGCCTCGGCGGCAAGGCGTTCTTCGACCGGAATGCGGTCTTCCTCGAACTCGTCAGACATTGGCGCGGCCCTCGCTCAATGCCCGAAGTTCGGCCTCGGCGGCGGCGATGTCAATCGGCTCGGCGTAGTCGCGGGCTGCCAGCGCCAGGTCGGCGCGGGTCTGCGCATCCGCAGTCATCATGCCTGTGGCAGCGGCGATCGACTGCATTTCAGCCATCTCGCCATTGCAATGCAGAACCATGTCGCAGCCCGCCGCCAGCGCCGCTTGCGACCGGCTGGCGACATCGCCCTGCAGCGCCTGCATCGAGATGTCATCGGTCATCAGCAAGCCGCCAAAGCCGATGTCCTGCCGGATCAGGCGGATCATGGTTTGCGAGATCGTCGCGGGCCGGTTGTCGATCGCTTCGAACACGATATGCGCCGACATTGCCATCGGCAGGTCGGCAAGGGCGCGGAACGGCGCGAAATCCTGCGATCCCAGCACCGCGCGGGGTGCGTCGGTGCGCGGCAGGTCGAGATGGCTGTCGACAAGCGCGCGGCCATGCCCCGGCATGTGCTTGACGACAGGTGCGACGCCGCCCGCGATCAACCCGTCTGCCACCGCGCGGGCCAGCAACGCCACCCTGTCGGGCGTGTCGGCATAACAGCGGTTGCGCAGAACGGCATGGGTCGCTGGCCCCGCGATATCGGCGCAGGGCGCGCAGTTCACGTCGATGCCCACGCTGCGCAATTCGTCCGCGATGATCCTGTAGCGCAGCCACAGCGCCCGTTCAGCCTGATCGCCTGCCAGCGCCACCTGTTCCAAGGGTGGCACCCATTCGCGCCAGTGCGGAGCGCGCAACCGCTGCACCCGCCCGCCTTCCTGGTCGATCAGCACCGGGGCATCGCGCCCCACCGCTGCGCGCAGATCGCCGGTCAGCCGCCGCAGTTGGTCCGGGTCCGCGACATTGCGGGCAAAAAGGATGAACCCCCACGGCTGCGCTTCGGCGTAGAACGCCGCTTCGTCAGGCGACAGGGCCAGCCCTTCACAACCGAAGATATAGGCGCCCTGCCCCATTCAGCGGGTAATCACCGGGATGCAGGATGCGCCCGCCGCCAGCAGCACCGAGCAGAATCGCCGTGCGTCGTTGATGTCCTCGAACCCCGCGACGCGCAGCCGGTAGAAGGTCTTGCCGCCAGACGCGGCTTCCTGAATGACGCGGCCCTTGCCGCCCATCACATCCTCGAACTGCTCGGATAGCGTTGTCCATTCGGCCTCGGCCACCCCGACGCTGTCGAAGGCGCCCAATTGTGCAAGCCGGGTGCCGACCGGGATCGTCGCCGGATCGACCACGTCGTAGGTTCCAACCGCATCGGCGGTGACCGCACTTTCAGATGCCTGGATCAGGGCCACGTTCTGCGGCTTGGCCATCGGCCGAGGTGACCGGGCCATCCCGGCGCCGCTTTCGGGATCGGCGGCTTCGGGCGCTGCAACCGCTTCGGGCTGCGGTTCAGGCGTTTCAACAAGCGCCAATGGCGTGCCGGGTTCATCATCCGTCGCTTCGACCGACGCGGTGACGATGGATTCGACATCCGACGCCATCGGTTCGCCAGCTTCGGCGACTGATCCCAGCGCTTCGGCAATCGCACGGTCGATCGCGCCGGCAGCTTCCACCGCTTCGGCCTCTTCGGCGGCAGCCAGTTGTGCGACTGCTTCCTGCTGCTGCTCGGCCTGCTGTTCTGCCGGGCTTTGATCTTCGTCGGCCAGGGTGACCGGGCGCGGCGCCAGGACCAGCCGGTCGGCTGGTGGTGCCGCTTCGCCTTCGGAGGCGATCCTGTTGACCGCAAGCCCCTGGTGTTCCGCCGCGACCCCGCCGGGATCCGCGGGCGCGATCCGCATCGGGCCTTCCAGTGCGCGCACCACCGGCACCCCGGACACGTCGCGGACCCAAAGCTTGTATCCCCAAAGCCCCAGTCCGACGATCAGCAGGACCGAGATCAATGCCCCCGCCCAGTTGACCAGCGACACAACAACCGCGCCGCGCGGGACATGATCCGCGCGCACGGGCTCGTCATATTCGAAATCCGTCATACCGCCTCACTGCTCCCGCGACCGAGTTTTCGTCGCGGATTGTCTTGCCTGCACAAGACCCCTTATTCGGTTCGGGCGCTGTTGATCAGCGCATTTCCTGAACCGGGGTCACACCAAGGATACCAAGACCTGCAGAAATAACAACGGCCACGGCCCTTGGAAGCGCAATTTTTGCAGCAGAGGCTGCCGGATTGCCGTCTTGCAGGAAGCGCAGTTCGGGCTTTTCGTTGCCCTTGTTCCAAAGCGCGTGGAAATCCGAGGCCAGATCGTAGAGGTAAAACGCGATCCGGTGCGGTTCATGCGCGCGTGCTGCAATCTCGACCAGACGCGGCCATTCGGCCAGCCGCTTGGCGACTTTCAGCTCGGATTCGTCTTCCAGATGCGCCTCGTCGGTTAGATCGATGCCGATCTCGCCGGCCTTGCGCAGGACGCTTTGGACCCGCGCATGGGCGTATTGGACGTAGAATACCGGGTTGTCCTTGGACTGATCCAGCACCTTGGCGAAATCAAAATCGAGCGGCGCGTCGTTCTTGCGGGTCAGCATGTGGAACCGGGTCACGTCAGGGCCGACCTGTTCCACCACATCGCGCAGGGTGACGAAATTGCCCGACCGCTTCGACATCTTGAACGGCTCGCCATTCTTCCACAGCTTGACCAGTTGAGTCAGCTTCACATCGAGCGGCACGCGGCCGTCCGACAGCGCCGACACGGCGGCCTTCATGCGTTTGACATAGCCGGAATGATCCGCCCCAAACACATCAATTAACTGGTCGTAACCCCTTGAAACCTTGTCATAATGATAGGCGATATCGGGGGCGAAATAGGTCCATGATCCGTCCGACTTCTTCACCGGCCGGTCGACATCATCGCCGTGTGCTGTCGAGCGGAACAGGGTCTGCTCGCGCGGTTCCCAATCTTCGGGCATCTTGCCTTTCGGGGGCTCCAGCGTGCCTTGATAGATCAGCCCCTTGGCGTCCAGCGCCGCGATCGCCTTTTCGATCAGCCCGGTGCCATAAAGCGACTTCTCGCTGAAGAACCGGTCCATCACAACGCCAAGCGAGGCCAGATCGTCGCGGATCATCTGCATCATCGCTTCCGTCGCGAATTCGCGCACCTCTTCCAGCCAGTACTGCTCGCCCTTGTCCAGCAAGCTCTCGCCATATTTCGCCTTCATCGCCTCGCCGACCGGCACCAGATAGTCGCCGGGGTAAAGGCCCTCGGTGATTTCGGGCGCATGGCCGCAAGCCTCGCGGTAACGCTCGTAGGCCGAGCGTGCCAGCACATCGACCTGCGCGCCGCCGTCGTTGATGTAATATTCCCGCGTCACGGCGTAGCCCGCGAAATCGAGCAGGCTGGCCAGAGCATCGCCAAAGACCGCGCCGCGGGTGTGGCCGACATGCAAGGGTCCGGTCGGGTTGGCGCTGACATATTCGACGTTGACGCTTTGATCTTTTCCAAGCGCCGACCTGCCAAAGCGTTCGGCTTGCGTCAGAACCGCTGTCACCACGCCGGACCACTCGGCCGGTGCCAGCCGCAGGTTCAGGAACCCCGGCCCCGCAACCTCGGCCAC
>JBBKVT010000156.1:0-13446 GCA_037968535.1 Paracoccaceae bacterium | reverse complement strand
TGGCGGGTCAGCGTCGCGGCAGAATAGCAATAGAAAGGCGTTCCGACCGCAGCAGCAATCTCGGGCACCGGCACGTCCTCGGCATGAAGGATACCGTTACGGTAGATGAAGTGGTCCATAGCTGCTCCTGCCCCTTGGGTCGGTTGTTCTTATATATTTCTGCAGGCCGGATTAAAGCTCAGAGGTCGCGGTGTTGCAGGCGGGCTTGTCTCCCTTGACAAACTAGAAAACAGCTGAAAAGCGATCCGGGATCCGGTAAGTGCGGCGGTTCTGCAAACGTCCGTGGCGGTAAAAGCCGGACTCAAGGTCGAATGCCCATGATGTCTCGATCCTTCGGCGCTGCCAGTCAAACCGGAAATCGGTCGCTTCGGGATCGCCCCGGTCAACGAAGGATTGAAGGAAAGCGTCCATTGTAGCCGCATCCTTGAACCAACCATTTCCCGCCGAATTTTCAATCGCTTGACCACTTTCATCTGTGATCGTGGCAAGCCTCTGTGTCTGTCGCCTGCGCAACAGGCCTTGGTCGAAGAAACGCAAATGAAACAGAAAAAGCCCGCGACTCAGAGCCAAGTTCGGGTGGTCCGCGTAATGGCCGCCCACCGACCACCGGATCGGCACTCGCGTGATACATGGTTTGCAATAGCTGGAATTGATCCGGCCAAACCGCCGCTGCTCGAGCACCCCGCGCCGTTCATCAAAATCGGGTTCCATGTCCGGGCGGTGAACCAGTTCGATCGCGAATGGCGAGATCACCTTTTCCTCCGGATTGTCAAGAATGTAGCCTATCGGATCATCACCCAGCAAAGGGTCTAGCAGAATGATCTCGTCCACGTCATTTACGATCGTCACGCTGTAACGCGTCGTAAGCGCGCTGGCAAAATGGGAAAGCATACGCCAGCGATCTTCGTCGAAGCCTGCATAAATTGCGCCGGCAGGCAACTTGATGATTTGGCATCCTTCGACTTCCGGCGGCAGTAAATTATCATGTCCGTCAACGATGATGTGCAAGTTCGCTCGGGGAACAAATCGCGCATAATACGTGATCCAGTTCCGGAGAAAAAAGCCCTCATGACGGACCATAGTCACAAGCGCGACATTCTCATGCATCAGGGGCGACCGTGGGCATCGTCATGTTTTCAGCGCGCCGTTAGGTAGTGTCGCAAGGTACTGCTCGACCTGGAAGTTGTCGAACAAGCCACGAGCGGTAAGGGCTTCAAGACAGTACAAGCAAAGGTCAAAGCTTTCCATGACGCTGTCGGCCAAGATTGCAAGCTTTGCGAGTTGCTGGTCCGTGTAATCACCGATCCGACGCGCGTCTCGTACAAAAAAGGCATCGCTGTCGATCAACTGCGTAAAGTTGCGGCGCTGGATCCGGTTTTTGTGACGTGAGGTCGGGGCGGCACTTTTTACGTCGTGGAATTTATGAAGCAGGAATTCCTGCGATAGGAGTTCACGTTCAAGGTCTCCATAAAGCGGCTCATCGTGATAAAGGGGGAAAAGCCGCACTTCGGTCTGAATTGCAACAGCATGAGAAAGTTTCGAAGCCGCGTTGGCAATGACAGCGAGCTCGCTGCCCTGTACGTCAATTTTTAGAAAATCGATCGGTGGAATGTCCTCAAGATCATCGAGGCGATGTGTTTGGTGCGTTTCGGACTTCAGAATTTTCATCCCCCAACCCAGTTGCAAAAATTTGCCGCTGCTGCGGTTGCCGCGAAAAACCGAGGTTAGCCCGCTACCGCGACAGATATGCAGTTCCACCGTCGATCCGTCGCCCAAGACCTGCGGGTGGTAGATTTCGTATCTGGATTTCTGTCGGTTCAGCTGATCCAAAGCCTCCGCCTGCGGTTCAAATCCGGTAACTCGGGCATGGCCTCCTTCCAGAAGGTTCTGATAGCTGACCGCGGCACCGATCGGGTTTGCGCCCACATCGACGATGTGTATCGGTCCGGAAATTGAGAAAAGTGAGGCCAACGCCTTCAAACGCAAATTTTTGGACGCATCCGATACCGGGCTGAACGTGCCAGACTTTTCGTTCATACGACCGGCCGCGTCCGCAGAAACAGGTAAAGCGGCAAGCCGCAGCTGACGCCGATCAGGAAGGTCGCAGGGATGCACCAGAGTGCCGTCCAGTTTCGGCGGACACGGGTTTCGGCGATTGCCCAGACTGTCAGAGCGATGGCCGCAATCGTCAGATCCAAGGTAAGGCCGGTGGTCGCCGCATTGACGTGCCAGGCGTCAATCATTCCCCCAAGCGACCATCCATTTTCGTTGAACCAGACGATGAACCAGCTCATCGGGTGGACCGTGCCCCACACCGTCAGCGCAAGGTAGAACATGCGAAGAAACGACATCAGCTGCCGCCCGTCACGCCGACCGTGGCGGTGCCGCTGATGCTAACCCCGGTTTCGGCTGGCGCGTCATTGGTTGGCCGGATCGGTGCGCCATCAACCCCGCAGGCGGCGAGGGTCAGTGCGGTCAGACAAAGGGCGAGGACCTTGTTCATTTCAGTATCTTCTTCCAACGGGTGATCTGCTTGCGCACTTCTTTGGGCGCGGTGCCGCCGTAGGAGGTGCGCGATGCCACGGAGTTGTCGACACCGAGCACCTTGAACACACCGTCGTTGATACCGCTGTGAATCCTCTGCATCTGCTCCAGCGTCAGGTCGGGCAGGTCACAACCGCGCTTTTCAGCCAGCGCCACGATCGTTCCGGTAACATGATGTGCCTCGCGAAACGGCATGTCGAGCTCTCGCACCAGCCAGTCTGCAAGATCGGTTGCGGTCGAAAAACCACTGGCAGCGGCAGATCTGAGCACGTCCCGGTTCGCCGTCAGGTCGCGGACCATTCCGTTCATCGCCGCCAGTGCCAGCATCAGCGCATCGGCAGCATCGAAGACCTGTTCCTTGTCCTCTTGCATGTCCTTGGAATAGGTCAGCGGCAGACCTTTCATCACCGTGAACAGCCCAACCATCGCGCCCAGTATCCGGCCGATCTTGGCGCGGATCAATTCAGCGGCGTCGGGGTTCTTCTTTTGCGGCATGATGGAACTGCCGGTGGAAAAGCGGTCCGACAGCGCCACGAAGCGGAACTGGGCGGATGACCAGATCACCAGTTCCTCGGCGAAACGCGACAGGTGCATGGCGCAGATCGTGGCCGCCGAGAGAAATTCCAAAGCGAAATCGCGGTCCGCCACGGCGTCAAGCGAATTGGCCGCCGGACGATCAAAGCCAAGCGCCTTGGCGGTGGCGTGGCGATCGATGGGAAAGGAGGTTCCGGCCAGCGCAGCCGCACCCAAAGGTGATTCGTTCATCCGTTTCCTTGCATCGCGGAAACGCGAAGCGTCACGGCCCAGCATCTCGACATAGGCCATCATGTGGTGGCCCCATGTGACCGGCTGCGCGGTCTGCAGGTGGGTGAATCCCGGCATGACCCAACCAGCGCCAGCTTGAGCCTGGGCAAGGAACGCGCGTTGCAGGGTGGTAATGCCTTCGATCACCGCATCAGTCTGGTCGCGCACCCACATCCGGAAGTCGAGCGCCACCTGATCATTGCGTGACCGCGCAGTGTGCAAGCGCCCCGCAGGATCCCCGATAAAGTCGCGCAGACGCGATTCCACATTCATGTGGATGTCCTCGAGCGCCGCCGAAAACGGAAAATCGCCGCTTTCAATCTCTGACAACACCGTGAGCAGGCCTTCCCGGATCGCCTTGGCATCGCTATCGGTAATGATGCCTTGTGCAGCAAGCATCGCTGCATGGGCGCGCGATCCGGCGATGTCTTGGGCGGCAAGGCGCTGGTCGAACGAGATCGAGGCATTGATCGCCTCCATGATCGCGTCCGGTCCGGCGGCGAAACGTCCGCCCCACATGGCGTTCTGGGTTGTCTTGTTCATCTGTTACCCCGGGAGGGTCTATGCGTTGGTTTCTATCCGCCGTCCTTTATACGGCCCTTGCGCTTGGTGCAAATGTCGCGTTCGCCGAGACCTCGGCACTTGAGGCGCTGCGCGACGGGTCGATGAAGAAACTGATGTTCGTGGACCCGGTCGAGGTATCTCAGGTCGTCTTCACCGATCCCGAGGGTGGCGAGCATCGGCTATCCGACTGGCAGGGCAAGATCGTCTTGGTAAATTTCTGGGCGACATGGTGCGCGCCGTGCCGCAAAGAGATGCCGATGCTGGATGCCTTGCAGTCAGAGTTCGGCGGCAACGATTTTGAAGTTCTGACTATCGCAACAGGGCGCAATGCCTTGGCTGGGATCCGTCGGTTCTTCGAGGAGGTCGGGGTGACCGGCTTGCCGATTTTTCTGGACCCCAAGCAAGAGCTGGCCCGAGATATGGCGGTGTTGGGCCTGCCGATTTCGGTGATCCTGAACCGCGACGGCAAAGAGATCGCCCGTTTGCGTGGCGATGCTGATTGGGACAGCGACAGTGCCAAGGCGATCATCGCCGCGCTCATTGCGGGTGGCTAAGTCGTTTCGACTTTGGCCAAAATCCATCTTCACAGGCCGGTGGAAATGCTGTCCTATTCGCGCCGGGCGTGCTCGCAGGCACCGGGAAGGGTTCGTCATATGGATATTGTTGCGATTGTAACTGTCGGATTTCTGGTCATCGGTTTGGCGATGGTTTTGCGCCGCCGCGGGGGCGTGGGCAAAGCCGCGAAGGTCAGGGGTGTGGATCTGAACACGGTTACCGGCATCGTCAGCGGCAGCGGCCGTCATTCAGAGACTGTCGTCAGCGGCAGCGGGTCGGGGGTGCAAGGCGGCCCGGTCAGTCTCGATGTCCGGTCGCATTCGGTGTTGCATCAGAACTTCTTTCTCCGCCGCGAGGACGGAGTGGAAGAGCCGGTGAAGATGTGGGGGCTTGATGTGCCTTTGGCCGACGGCCAGAAGGTGACGCTGATCCGCGCCAGCCGTGGTGGGCTGACGCGTTATTCTTCGCTGATCAATCACAATGCCCGCCGCGCGTGGCCGCTTTATACCGATGCAGCACAGGTCGCCGAGCATCTTGCGGTGGTTCCCAAACCGCTAGTCGCTCTGTTATTTGCCGTTATCGGCGCGGCAGTTGGCAGCTACATCGTGGTCGAAGTAATCATGAGCAACTATCAGAGGGTGCCGATCTGGCCGGTGGCGTTGCCGCTGTTCGTGCTGGCATGGCTCTTTTTCTTCATCCGTCGGCGGTCTGCGGCGATGGCGCTGAACCACGCCATCACCCGGTGCGCAAACGAGGTTCTCGAAGAACTCAACACATCGCAGAAGGCGCGAGCGTGATCTCCGGATCATTTGGCTAAGGGGGGACTAGAAACGACAAACCCCCGAGCTTGCGCATCGGGGGTTATCTGATTGGCGAGTTGCCCCGCCCAGTGCATCCGGTGGACTTATAGTCCGCCTTCGCGCTGTGCCTTCTTCCGAGCCAACTTGCGTGCACGGCGGATAGCTTCTGCTTTCTCGCGCGCTTTTTTCTCGGACGGTTTCTCGAAATGCTGCTTGAGCTTCATTTCGCGAAAGACACCCTCACGCTGTAGCTTTTTCTTCAGGGCACGAAGCGCCTGATCGACATTGTTGTCGCGAACACTGACCTGCATGTGGTTTTCACCACCTTCCTAAGTTAGAGTTGCATAAATTGCAGGAAGTGGCCGTATAGCAGCACCATGCTATCTTGTCCACCAGTCAAAATCAGACAAGGACGGTTCAAAATGACGCAGGATATCAAGGACATGCTACTGAACCGTGCGCTGGTCCACGTGCCGTTCGAGGGCTGGAGCGAGGCGACATTTCAAGCGGCTGCGACGGAGGCCGGCGTCAGTGTGCAGGCGGCGCGCGCGGTATTCCCGCGCGGTGCTGCCGATCTTGCCGCCGCTCATCACCGTCAGGGCGACGACGCCATGCTTGCAAGAATGGCATCAGACGAGATGGCGGCGCTACGATACAGTCAGAAAGTGGCCGCAGCCGTTCGGTTCAGGCTGGATGCGGTGTCGGACATCGAGATCCTGCGACGCGGTGTGACATATTACGCCCTGCCACAACATGCTGTCGAAGGTTCAGCGCTGATCTGGGGAACCGCGGACAAGATATGGACAGCACTCGGCGATACATCGGATGACCTGAACTGGTATTCCAAGCGCGCCATCCTGTCCGGTGTCTACAGCTCTACGTTGCTTTATTTCCTTGGCGACATGTCTGACGGCCATGCCGCGACATGGGCCTTTCTCGACAGACGGATTGCAGACGTCATGCAGTTCGAGAAGTTCAAATCGAGGATCCGGGAAAATACCGCGCTGAAGCCGTTTGTCAAAGTTGCTGACACAGTGTTTGGCGGGATAAAGGCTCCGCGCGGCGGTCGCACTGACTTGCCGGGACGTTGGACGCGGGGCGCCGGTCGATGACCTTGCCCAAGACAATGCGGGTGGTCGAGATAAGCGCCCCCGGCGGCCCGGAAGTTCTTAAACTGTCGGATCGGCCGGTGCCAATGCCGCGCCATGGCCAGATTCTGATCAAGGTCGCCTACGCCGGTGTCAACCGCCCCGACGCGCTGCAACGCGCCGGCCGATACGCCCCACCGCCCACGGCGTCCGATTTGCCGGGGTTGGAGGCGTCAGGAACGGTCGTCGCCTTGGGTGATGGTGTGACGGAATGGTCGATCGGCGACGCGGTGTGCGCGCTTCTGCCCGGCGGCGGGTATGCCGAATATGCCGTTACCCCGGCGACCCAAGCGCTGCGAGTTCCCGGCGGCATGGATCTGCAAGCTGCAGCCTGCTTGCCCGAGACATACTTCACCGTCTGGACGAACGTGTTCCAGCGCGGCGGTCTGACGGCAGGAGAGCGATTTCTCGTGCATGGCGGAACCTCGGGCATCGGCACGACGGCGATCCAACTGGCTCGCGTATTGGGCGCGCGCGTCTTCGCCACCGCCGGCACGACGGAAAAGTGCCGGACGTGCGAAAAACTGGGTGCAGAGCGCGCGATCAACTACCGCGATGAAGATTTCGTCGAGATCGTAAGGGCGGAGGGCGGCGCGCAATTGATCCTCGACATGGTGGGTGGCGACTACCTGCCGCGCAATGTCCGGGCGTTGGCTGACGACGGACGTCTGGTTCAGATCGCCTTCCTGAACGGTCCAGAGATCAAGCTTGATTTTGCCCAAGTGATGGTGCGACGTCTGACCATCACCGGCTCGACCCTGCGTCCGCAGTCCGATCTTGCCAAGGCCCGCATCGCGCAAGCGCTGTCGGAACATGTCTGGCCGTTGCTTGATGTCGGTCGCGTAGCCCCGGTGCTGGATTCGATGTTCGACCTTGCCGATGCCGCCGACGCGCATCGCCGGCTGGAAGGGGATCATATCGGAAAGATCGTTCTGAAAGTGGCATGACGCGCGGCTGGACAATTTTGGATGATCCGGCAGTCCACAGCCGAGTCGGACGTGTTGCGGCGCTGGTCATCGGATCGGGGCGAACAGGGCGTCTTCCATGGTGCAGTCTTGAACAACGTCGACGCCGCAGTCGCGAGGCTGAAGGTCTTTGTTCAGGCAGATCCGCGCTTCTTGAATCCAGTTCCCCTTGCAGGTGATCGTGATCATGTCCGCGCCAAGGCGGGGATTAGATTGCAGGAAAGCCTCTTCGACGACATGGGTCGGAAGCTGAACCATGTCAGTCAGCTTTCGGAACACATCAGGACGGACGACAGCGTTGTAGGCTTCGCGTGCGAGCGCGAAATACGCATCCGACGACAAGCCAGAGCAGCGGCCATGTTTCTTCCACTGATACCACGCCAAACCAGACGTTCCCATGATGTCTGCCATCGCTTCGGTCGCGGCCCGGCTTGGGTTGCGGCGCAGGACAAAGCAATTGCTGGGCCAGCCCTGTTCGTACTGCGGCCAAAGCCCGTGCATCACCCAGCCCAGATGCCGGGTACCGTCGCATTGCGGAGAGTCTTGCGCATCGCCTTCCGACTCGCACCAGTTCGGCGACCAAGAGAGCGACAGGACATAATAGTCAAACTCGCCGGCCGCCTCACCATCGGCGTGAACCAGCCCTGCACTTAGAACCAAAGCAATGAACCAACGCATTTCCTCTTTTCCTTCGAACTAAGGACGACTATATACCCGTCAACTTCCCCGAAATTGAGTGAAGGGTCCAGCCGGACCAGCCGATTTCCCGGCCCGGGGCGAATTTGTCAAAGGAGATGCAAATGGCCAAACCGATCATGGCAAAGGCAACCGCCGTCTGGCTGGTGGACAACACCACGCTGACGTTCAAGCAGGTTGCGGATTTCTGTGGGTTGCACGAGTTGGAGGTCCAGGGGATTGCCGATGGCGACGTCGCCGCGGGCGTCAAGGGGTTCGATCCGATCGCCAACAACCAATTGACTGCGGCCGAGATCGAAGAGGCGGAAAAGGATCCGCTGCACAAGCTTCAACTCAAGTTCAACGCGGCCGCAGTGGGCGAGGAAAAGCGCCGCGGCCCGCGCTACACGCCGTTGTCCAAACGGCAGGACCGGCCCGCTTCAATCCTGTGGCTGGTGAAGTTCCATCCCGAACTGAGCGATGGTCAGATTGGCAAACTGGTTGGAACCACCAAGCCGACGATCCAGGCAATCCGCGAGCGAACCCATTGGAACATTGGAAACATTACACCGATCGACCCGGTGGCACTTGGTCTTTGCAAGCAGTCCGAACTTGATGCGGCTGTGCAGAAAGCGGCATCAAAGAAAACCCACGAGGGTGTCGTGATGTCGGACGACGAACGCCGCAAGCTGGTGTCGACGGAACAGTCGCTCGGCATGTCGTCTGATCCGAAAATGCCGACCGCAATTTCGGGACTCGAGACATTCACTTTGTCGGGCAATGACGACGAGGAAGAAGAGCGCAAGCGCACCAAACCGGTCGATGCCGACAGTTTCTTCAATCTGCCAGACGACGAGGGTGACGACGACGAGTGATCATTGGTTGATCGAGAAATCTCAAGCCCCGGTCGCATCGACCGGGGCTTTTTTTCTTTCTTGTCGGTTCGCGATCAGATCAGACGGACCTGGGCCCCGATCTCGGTGATCGCGAACAACTCTGCGATCTTTTCGTTGTAAAGGCCGATACACCCCGACGACGACCGCCGCCCGATCTTGCGGGTATCATGGGTGCCGTGAATCAAATACGCAGGCCAGTCGAGATACATGGCATGGGTGCCAAGCGGGTTGCCCGGACCTGGCGGCATGTATTTCAACGTCGGATCGCGTTCGATCATGCTGGCTGTCGGCGTCCAGTCCGGCCCTACCTTCTTGCGGACAACGGTCGCATAACCGCGCCGCGTCAGGCTTTCGGTCAGCGGTACCGAGGTTGGATAGACGCGGTAATCACTGCCATCCGCATTCCAGTAGTGCAGCGCGCGAGAGGTAATATCGGCGACGATTGTCGTCTTTCCCAGCGTCTCGAAATGATCCTGCCAGTTCTGCGTCACGAAGCTTGACGCATTGCGACGAAAATCGTTGTCGACAAGTTCGGATGGATCGATCTGCTGCGCCCGAAGAAGGCTCGGGGCGGCCAGCGGTACCAGGGATGCGGCGCCGAGGGCCAGGATATGTCGTCGTGAATGCATTCTGCCGTTCCTCATTATGCTTAGTTTTCCATGTACCTTAGACAGTACAACGCTTCAGATCGAGAGATGCGTCGCACTTACATTCGATCTCACGCATATTTTATCGCGGAGTGTTCAGGCTTCTTTTCAGCGAAAAGAACCGGTGACGCGCTTCGGCGTGTCTAAAGTTCAGAACGACTTGCGGGCCTTCAGGGCGGCCGAGATCGTGCCATCGTCCAGGTAATCCAACTCTCCGCCGATCGGGACCCCTTGTGCCAGCGAGGTCACACGCACCCCGCCTTCCAACGCCTCGGCGATGTAATGCGCCGTCGTCTGGCCGTCAATCGTTGCGTTCAGCGCGAGGATCACTTCGGTGATGTGTTCGGCGGCGATCCGGTCGCGCAGCTTGGGAATGCGCAACTGATCGGGCCCGATCGCATCCAGCGCCGACAATGTCCCGCCCAGTACATGATAGCGGCCCTTGAACGCCCGGCCGCGTTCCATCGCCCAAAGGTCTGCGACATCCTCCACGATACACAACTCGCCTGTTGCGCGCTTTTCAGACTCGCAGATGTCGCAGATGTCACGGCTGCCGATGTTGCCGCAGTTCAGGCATTCGCGGGCGCTTGCCGCGACCTGATGCATCGCATCTGCCAGCGGTTTCATCAGCCCGCCGCGCTTCTTGATCAGGTGCAGCACTGCCCGGCGGGCAGAGCGGGGGCCAAGACCCGGCAGCTTTGCCATCATCTCGATCAGAGTCTCGATTTCCCGGGTGGCGTCCGACACTGGCGAACCTAGAACGGCAGCTTCATGTCGGCAGGCAGGCCCATGGCCTCGGTCAGCTTGCGCATTTCCTCCTGCGAGCGTGCGGACCCCTTCATCTGGGCGTCCTTGATCGCTGCGAGGATCAGATCCTCGACCACTTCCTTTTCACTCGGGTTGAAGATCGACGGGTCGATGTCCAGCGAAACGAGTTCGCCTTTGCCGGTCACCGTTGCCTTGACCAGCCCGGCACCGGATTGGCCAGTGATCTTCAGGTTTTGCATCTCGTCTTGCAGCGCCGCCATCTTGGTCTGCATTTCCTGTGCGGCTTTCATCATCTTGGCCATGTCGCCAAGTCCGCCCAGACCGCCGAGTCCTTTCAGCATGTCAGTCTCCCGTGAAAATTTGGTTAACCCTAGATACGGAGGGTCTGGCGCAGGCACAAGGGTGCGGCGGTGTCAGTCTTCTTCGAACGGATCCCATTCGTCGTCGACCTCTGGCAGAGCCTCGACAGCCGCTTCGGCCGAAATTTCTTCCGGGGTGCGGATGTCGCTGATTTTCGCATCAGGAAACGCCTCGAACACAGCGGCGACCAGCGGATGTTCCCGCGCCTTGGCCTCGTCTTCCAGTCGCTGGGCGTCGCGGGTTTCCGCGATGGTCTTGTCGCCGCCCTCATTGACCAGGCTGACACCCCAGCGGACCCCGGTCCAGGTCTGCAACCTTGCGCCGAGCCGCTGTGCCAGATCGGGCGGCGCATCCTCGGCGGGCACGAATTCGATCCGGCCGGGACTGTAGCGGGCAAGGCGCAGCTTGGTTTCAACCTCGATCAGCAACTTCACATCGCGGTTGTGGCGGATCAGTTCGACGACCTGTTCGAAGCTGACGTAGCGGGCCAGCGCAGATTCGGGCGCCATCGCGATTGCGGTCGCGGCGCCGTGGGCGGTTGGGCCATGCGTGGGCTGAGGGCTGCGCGATTGCGGTGCGGGATGCGACGCCGGGCCGCCGGTGCCGGGCGCGGCCTGACCGCCGCCACCACCCGGCGGAAGCGGCGTCGAGTTCTGCAATTTGCGCACCAGATCTTCGGGCGAGGGCAGGTCGGCGACATGGGTCAGCCGGATCACCGCCATTTCCGCCGCCATCATTGCATTCGGCGCCAGCGCGACTTCTTCCAGCGCTTTCAACAGCATCTGCCACATCCGGGTCAGCGCCCGCATCGGCAGTCGTCCTGCCAGGTCCTGCCCGCGGGCGCGTTCGTCGGGCGAAACCGTGGGGTCCTCTGCGGCTTCGGGTGTGATCTGCACCACCGAAACCCAATGCGTCAGTTCGGCCAGATCACGCAGCACTGCCATCGGGTCGGCCCCGTCGGAATATTGCCCGCCAAGTTCTGTCAATGCGCCGGCCGCATCGCCCTGCATGATCAACTCGAACAGGTCCATGACCCGGCCGCGGTCGGCCAGGCCCAGCATCGCACGGATCTGTTCGGCGGTGGTTTCGCTGGCGCCATGGCTCAGTGCCTGATCCAGAAGCGAGGTCGCGTCGCGGGCCGAGCCTTCGGCCGCCCGGGTGATCAAGGCCAGTGCTTCTTCGCTGATCGAGCCGCCTTCGGAGGCCGTGATTTTCTTGAGCAGCGCAATCATCACTTCGGGTTCGATCCGGCGCAGGTCGAAGCGCTGGCAACGCGACAGGACGGTGACGGGGACCTTGCGGATCTCGGTGGTGGCGAAGATGAATTTCACATGCGCGGGGGGCTCTTCCAGCGTCTTGAGAAGCGCGTTGAACGCACTTGTCGAGAGCATGTGCACTTCGTCGATGATGAAGATCTTGTAGCGCGCGGACGCCGCCCGGTAGCTGACCGTGTCGATGATCGCGTCGCGCACGTTCTGCACGCCGGTGTTCGAGGCCGCGTCGATTTCCATCACATCGACATGGCGGCCCTCGGCGATGGCGACGCAATGTTCGCAGACGCCGCAGGGCTCGGTTGTCGGCCCGCCGGTGCCATCAGGGCCGATGCAGTTCATCCCCTTGGCGATGATCCGCGCGGTGGTGGTTTTGCCGGTGCCGCGAATGCCTGTCATGATGAAGGCCTGCGCGATCCGGTCGGCGGCGAAGGCGTTCTTGAGAACCCGCACCATGGCGTCCTGACCGACGAGGTCGGTGAAGGTTTCCGGCCGATATTTGCGAGCCAGAACCTGATAGTTGGACGGAGTGGTATTTGTCATCGGGGTATGAGGATTCGGGTCATGGCGCCAAGGTAAGCATCCGCTCGCGCGGCGTCCACCTGCTTAGAGCCACCACAGGATCGCGCCGGTGCAAATCGAGCCGATCGACATCAGTCCTGCCAAGACAGCCATCCGTTGGTGCGACTGGGATTCAGCGTCATGGGGGTTGATGCGCTTTTGGGTTTTGCGAGATTGGGCTGCCGCGGCAACGAAGATCAGCACGGCGGTTGCCACGAAGATCGTTGCGACCGATTTCGCCATCCAGGTCGGATCGAAAGCCCCGAACACGGCCTTCAGCCCGACACCGACGGCCAATGCAGCCATGCCGGTGCGCATCCAGCCCGCGAATGTGCGTTCATTGGCCAGAGACGTGCGGTCTTCGGCCCAGTCGGTCCGGCTCTCGGCCCATTCGGTGCACTCTTGGGCTAGTTCATTCGGTTCGCTCATGGTGGCAAAGGTAGTGCAGCAAAGCGGCAATGGCGAGGGTTGGAGGCCAGAACGAGGGGCGGCTTGTCAGACTTTGATGACGCGCGTAGACATTCGGGTCGGCGAATGGCGATTGGGACGAGTGGTGAGCATGACGGCACCGGCAGACGACACCCGAAGGCTGGCGCTGATGGCGCTGCTGGCGCTTTGGGTTGCGGCCTGGGGCCTGTCGGTGATGCAATTGCTGGCAGAACCCACTGGCGATGGTTTTACCCGCGGTATGAACCGCATGAGCGGGTTTCTGGGCTGGCAGGGGGTGGCAGGCATGATCGCGCTGTCGCTTTGGGGCGTCGGGCGCGGCTTTGCCAAGCCGTCCGGCATCAGGCGCGTCAGCGCGGTGCCGCTTGGGCTGACGCTGGTCCTGTTGTTGGCGCTTGCCGGGGCGGCGATTTGGCGGCTTTCGGGGCAGCCCTGAGACCT
>JBBKVT010000155.1:0-6956 GCA_037968535.1 Paracoccaceae bacterium | reverse complement strand
GAGCGGGTTTTCCTGGCGCGCAATCCGATCAGAGAAGGCGATCACGACCACCATTGAAAATGACTTGAGCTTCCAGTTGATGGAAGCCCTAAGCTGAGACGACTCAGAGAAAAGGCTGGCAGGACATGGACCACGATCATCAACATAAGACGTCCCCAATTCCAGAGGGGGCCGATACCGCCAAGGACCCAGTCTGCGGAATGACGGTCGCGATCGGTCCCGAGACGCGTCATGCGGAGTTTGAGGACGAGGCATTCCATTTCTGCTCCGAGAAGTGTCAGACGAAATTCAACGCCGATCCGTGGTTCTATGCATCGGGTCGGGCGACCGGGCGTAAAAAGGCGGCCCCTGCGGACGTCCAGTACACCTGCCCGATGCACCCCGAAATCATCCGCGATGTGCCCGGCGCCTGCCCGATCTGCGGCATGGCGCTGGAACCGATGCTGCCTTCGGATGAACCTAGCGATGAGCTGACAGATTTCACCCGCCGGATGTGGATCTCGGCGGCGGCGGCGGTGCCGCTTATAATCCTGACGATGGGAGAGTTTGTCGCCCTGCCCGTGCGCGACTGGATAGGGCATCAGACGGCCAGCTATCTGGAGTTTGTCTTGGCCACGCCGATCGTGCTTTGGGCGGCCCTGCCGTTCTTCAAACGCGGCTGGGACTCGGTATTGACCCGGTCCCCCAACATGTGGACGCTGATCAGCCTCGGCGTGGCGGCGGCCTATCTTTATTCAATCGTGGCGACGTTCCTGCCCGGGGTTTTCCCCGAAGTTTACCGGATGGGCCAGGGAGTCGGCACCTATTTCGAGGCGGCGGTGGTGATCGTGGCGCTGGTCTTTGTGGGCCAGGTGCTGGAACTGCGGGCGCGGGAACGCACTGGTGACGCGATCCGGGCACTTCTGGACCTCGCACCGAAGACCGCGCGGCGCATCCTGCCCGATGGCGCCGAATATGACGCGCCTCTGGAAAACATCATGGAGGGCGACAGACTTCGCGTACGCCCCGGCGATGCGGTGCCGGTGGACGGCACCGTGATCGAGGGCCGTTCCAGCTTGGACGAAAGCATGCTGACAGGTGAATCGATGCCAGTCGAAAAGGGTCCCGGAGATGCGGTGACCGGGGCCACGATCAACAAGAACGGTTCTCTGGTAATCGAGGCAGGCAAGGTCGGCGCCGATACAGTACTGGCGCAGATCGTGGCGATGGTGTCGAACGCGCGTCGCTCGCGCGCGCCTATCCAAGGGTTGGCTGACCGGGTCTCGGCGGTATTCGTGCCGACCGTGGTTGCCATCGCGATTGTCGCATTCGTCGTCTGGATGATCTTTGGGCCCGAACCCGCGTTGGTCTTTGCCATCGCTTCCGCCGTATCGGTCCTGATCATCGCCTGCCCCTGTGCACTGGGGCTCGCCACACCGATCTCGATCACCACGGCAGCAGGGCGCGGCGCTCAGGCGGGCGTGTTGATCAAGGATGCCGAGGCTTTGGAGCGGATGGCGGGTGTAGACACCTTGATCGTCGACAAGACCGGCACGCTGACCATGGGCAAGCCTAAGCTGACCGATACGGTCGCCCTTGGGGATGTCGACGAGGCCGAACTTCTGTCACTGGCCGCCGCACTTGAGCGTGGATCGGAGCATCCGTTAGCCGAAGCCATCGTCGAGGGTGCCGAGGCGCAAGGCGCCGCACGGCAAGAGGCAGCGGAGTTCGAGGCTGTCACCGGCAAGGGGGTGCGCGGCAAGGTCGGCGTGCGTGCGGTGGCGCTTGGCAATGCGGCCATGATGCAGGAGATGGGGCTGGACACGGCTGAGGCCGATGCAAGCGCCGATACCCTGCGCGCCGAGGGAAAGACGGCAATGTTCATTGCGGTCGATGGCGCACTGGCAGGCATCGTTGCGGTGGCCGATCCAATCAAGGACTCGACCGCCGCCGCGATCCGCGAGCTGCATGCCCAAGGGCTGCGCGTCATCATGGCGACCGGCGACAATGAACGCACCGCGCAGGCGGTGGCGAGCCAACTGGGCATCGACGAGGTGCGTGCCGGCGTGCTGCCCGAGGCCAAGAAAGACCTGATCGACCAGTTGCGCCGCGAAGGTCACAAGATCGCCATGGCGGGCGACGGAGTGAACGATGCCCCAGCTCTGGCCGCAGCCGATGTCGGTATCGCCATGGGCACCGGCGCTGACGTGGCGATGGAAAGCGCCGGCATCACACTTTTGGGCGGCGACCTGATGGGCATCGTGCGCGCACGCAAACTGGCCCGCGCCACCCTGCGCAACATCAAGCAGAACCTGTTTTTCGCCTTCGCCTACAATGCCATAGGTGTGCCGATTGCGGCAGGGTTGCTCTATCCGGTCACCGGATTGCTGTTGTCGCCAATGATCGCGGCCGCGGCAATGAGCCTGTCTTCAGTCTCTGTCATCACCAATGCGCTGAGGCTGCGACGAGTTGATCTCTAGGGAGGCCCACAAGGAGAGACGAGGACACCGACACATAATTCCGACATACGCTGCGGTTTCCACAAGGTGGCGGTCGAAAAGTCGTTCCATGCCATCGCCCCCAGGGCGCGCACCGAGTTCGACATGGGGGCGCGGCGGATTGCACGGGTTGACTGGAACGAGACAGCGGACATGCGTGCAGCGTCTTGCGTAGTCCGCTATCCTGCCGCGCCAGTCGACCTTAGCCCTAGCCTTGATCCACTCAGGCTGCGCGCGGGGTTCGCCTTCGGGCAAGCAGGGCTTGATCGCCTATTGAGGTCGTCAATTCACGCAGACGCTCATCGGCAACCTCAAAGTCGACGTTGGTCATAATCAGCGCGGCAAAAGTCGCAAGGATCAGCGCCATCCCGGCAGGAGTTGTCAAATTCTGAAACTCTGTGCTCGCCCGCATATATCGCGCACCACGGATGTGTATTTGAATGTGTAGACGACATGCCAAACGAGTTTCGACTGGACGGTCTCGGAGCCCGCGATGAAATCACGACTTAGGTCATTCACGTGGGACAGACTATTCGCCTCCCCAGTCCTGCGTGTCTCTTGTTTACGGAGCAGCCGGGAGGGCACAGGGCACCTGGCACAAAGTGGGTTGATCACCAACAGGCAGCCTCTCCACCCGCTAGACCCCGGCAAACCATGTTTTATCAAAATGCGATACGAACCCCGCGACACTCAGACTAACCTGTGTCAGCCCGAGCGGCGGGGAAACCGGTAAACCTTTAAGTGTCCGCCAAACACTGGGGACCAGTAATTTTCCAGAAAGGAAACAGCATGGACAAAGATAGGATTATCGGATCGGCAAAGGTCATGAAGGGCAAAATCAAGGCCGCAGTCGGCAAAACGATTGACGACGCTAAACTAGAGTCAGAGGGGACGGCCGAAAAGATCGAAGGCAAGATTCAGAACGCCGCCGGCGGCATCAAGGACGCAATCCGTGACGCGAAGTGATCGCGGCAGAACTCAACTCGAAACAAGCGCGAATTTTTTCAGCGCCGCCACAGGGCCACGCGGTCCCATGATGTTGATGATTTCCATAGAACTTTGGGAAATAGGCCGATGAAGCAAACCTTCCTTCTCATCTTAATCGGCGCGCTCGCTGTCATCGCCGTCGGTGCCAGCTACCTTTATTATCAGGAACGCCAGAGCGGCATCGACATCCGGATCGACGAACAGGGAGTTTCCATCGACGGTAACTGATCAAATCAGCGCAGTCGCGGACCGGCAGCGCTCGTCGAATTCGAAACGCGAAACACATCTGAACATCAGGTCAAATTCAGGGACCGTTGGCTCACAACACTAAAGGAAAATCAATGTCACTAGGTGCAATCCTCATCGTCATTCTTGTCATTTTTCTGCTCGGTGGTTTCAGCGGGCGCTTCGGGGGGTACGGCTATGGCTACGGTCATGCCGGGACCGGTGTACTTGGCACGGTCCTGATCATCGTCGTCATCCTGATGCTGCTTGGCCGGATCTGAGCGCGACAACTGCGCGGTGACGTCATGCCAGTAGCGGTTCAACCTGATCCAGATAGGTCAGCTCGAAATCCGCAAATTTGACCAGACGATCATAGTCATCGAACTTTACGAAGCCGTCGCGAAACGTGAGCATTCCTCCTTCGCGCAATTCTCTCAGCACGCGATTGACGTGGACGGCGCTCAGCCCAAGGGCATCGGCCAGAAGGTACTGGGTCAGGGGACAGGCATACCCCGCTTTGCTCCCCATCCCGATGAGTGAAAGTCTGGCGCCAAGCTCAAGCAGGAAATGCGCCATGCGTTCCGCCGCGTCACGACGTCCGATGCCCACCAGATGCTCCACAACCATCGCCTCGTCGCGAGATGCAGCCCAAAGGACGGCTGTAGCCAGCCGGGGCGTGCGCGAAAACGCGTCTAGAAGGTCAGAAACATGCACTTCCGTCACTTCGATGTCAGTGACCGGCTCGATGCTATGATCCGACAGGTGTAACAGAATGCTACGTAAACCCAGAAAATCGCCGGGGATCTGGAAATCGACAATCTGTCGCTCTCCATCCTGCAGAATCTTGTAGGAACAGGCCCAGCCAGAAATCAGAATATAAGCCGCGTGGTCCGCTTGCCCCTGATGCACCAGATCACGCCCGGCGACAAAGGTACGACGTTGCTTGTGCAAGCCTTCGAGCATGCGAAGTTCGGCCTCGGACAACGCAACAAAGGTTCCCAGTTTGCGAGCTAAAGGCCTGTTTTCAATGATCCGATCCATTCCAGCCGAACACCTATCAAATATCAAATTAAGACGTCGAGGACTGATGTCGATCAGCCCGCAGTCACAGGTACTTTGACAGTCTGTCATTGAACCATGCTTAGTACCACTGCGGAAGCGCAATCATCCCAAGAGGCAACCAAAGAATGTCTGAACTTAATACAAATTCCGGAATTGCTGCGCTAACAATTTGCGAGGCGCTACTCCTTGCGCTGAACGATGCGAAAATCCTGCCAGAGAGCGAGATTGTGGGCATTCTCAAAGATGCTGCCGCCACCCATGAGAACACGGGCAGTTCTGACCCAGATCTCCAAAGCCACAAGGCAGTAGCAGCGCTGATCAATAAGATCATCGCCGGTGGAAATTCTGTTCGAAGACCATGACAACTGCCTGAACAGTCAATCGCGATTGTCAGATCGCAGTTTCAGCCTGGAACGACCGCTTCACAAAAAAGCAGAGGATGGGCTGAATATTACGAAGGTCCGGATCGCGGAGATACTGTTGAAAACGTTTGATGATCTGCTGGTCACCCACTGATTCAATCATTTTGAGAGCGCAGGGTTCGGCGATGATGGGACCAAGGCAGGTGGCGCAAGTCGCGCTGTTTCATGAGTTCACTATCGAAGGGTTTGTGCCGCAGGATTATCCGGTGCGTGGGACTGATCGCCTCCTGAACCTGTCAGATGGGCGACCTCTGCTTGCTCCGTTTTACAGTTCGCATGGACGTCCCGCGAATGATCCGGAACTGATAATCCGCGTGCTGCTGTTGGGCGATGCTGGGCTGGTTGCTCGAGGATCGCAAGTTCGCGCCGCACATCCCGGTCTGAGACAAATCGAAGCGAACCGACGGCACATTCTTGCGCGATGATTTTGCCGACGACCCTGCTGCCGACAACTACACGTGTCCCGTCGGAAATACGCTGGATAAGTCCCGGCGCAACTTCTCAAAGCCACGCTCAACGAACATCAGCAAGGACGGATTGATCCGGTATCGGGCGCGAAAACTCGTGCGAAATTTGTCCGTTAAAGGCGCAGACGCGTAACCCTTCCTAGAGTTTTGGAGAATGCCTGCTTTGTCCGGATACTGTTGAGAAAGCGTCAGTCTGGGTGGGTTGTTTACTGTCCTCGCATCCACCACCTAGAACTTCCGCAAACTGGCGAAATTGGGGGCCAATCATAATTCCGACGCTCAAACTTCCCTGAAGCGGACTTTTGTGCGAAGTGCAGAATTATGTGGAAGCGGACGCATTTCCGGCAGATCAAAGGATAGTATAAAGGACCTGACAAAAGGACGCTTTTTGTTGCTGACAAATTGTCGAGCCGATTTTAATCACAAAGCATCAGGTCGTTCCGGATTGTGCGCCTACGCGGCTACTCTTCGAACGGAACGCCTACACGGATGGTTTTCTCAGGCGCATCAAAGTTGATGTCAGAAGCAATCATAATCGGTGCAGGAGCATTTTCGACCCACGTTATCGTGCCGTCGTCATTCAGGATGATCCGTTTTTTATGATACAGGCCGATAGACGGCAACAATTTCAGTCCTTCAAAACCCTCGGGAACTTCAAAGGTCATTTCCAATGCCCCTTGTTTCTCATCGGGGATATACTCTGCCACGGTTGCATAGATTCCGCTGGTTTGCCCACTAGGAGTTAGCAACTGACCCCAAAGCGCATAGGCATATCCTTCCACCAAGTTGATGTGCTCAACCGTAGCGGTGATTGTACCACCCTCTGCGGGCAACTGGCGGTCACCATCGATCGCGTCCATTGCCGTCACGGCGATGCTTTGGATCGCATGCAACTGTACAACCCGACCTTCGATTGTTTCGTCTTCAAGCGCCAAGACGGGATCGGTGTTCGCTAGATCAGCCATTTCAATTTCACCGTCGTAAATCTTGGTCACCACGTGAAGATCAATGTTGAATTCAGTAAGATTCGCCTCGACGGGCAGCTCTATGCTGACGTCTCCGTTTGCTTCGTCCGGTGTAAAAACGGTCATGACGATGTCACCGAACCGTTCGCCCGTGGTCATGTTTATCAACTCAGAAGTCAGGGTATACGGCTGCCCGGGAACAAGTCCCTCATAGCTGAGTTGGTCGCGCAGGGTACCGCCCGTCCGGGTGAAGAAGCGATTGTCATCGAGCGCATCAAGTGCGACCCCATTTAGGGCGGATGCAGTTTGCGCACTAATCCCGGTGATCGATCCAGCAAAAGTTGCGACGCA
>JBBKVT010000154.1:0-2933 GCA_037968535.1 Paracoccaceae bacterium | reverse complement strand
TGTTTTCTGGGCGGGCTCTTCATCGGATATGGCTATTTCAGCGCTCTTCGCGAAACAACCAATCTGATCGTCAGCGGGGGTCAACCCCTTTGGGCGATCGCGCTGACCTTGGGGCGCATTTCGCTACTGGCCACTGGTTTCTTTATCGCCGTGCTGGCCGGCGGTCTTGCCCTGCTGGCGGCTCTTGCGGGAGTCCTCTGCGCCAAGTGGATCATGCTTCGCAGGGTGCGGGAGACTCAAACATGAACTCTCCGCTCGATTCCTCCCTCCTGTTCCAAATCGGACCGGTGCCGATCACGCAAGCAATCGTCACGACATGGGCGATCATGGCAGCGCTGGTGATTGGAGCGTTCCTCTTGACCCGGCGGCTTGAGTTGCGGTCCACCCGGAGACAGGCCGCTCTGGAACTGATGGTTGCGACGCTGGACACCCAGATCACCGAGACGACGGGCGCCGCGCCCGCACCCTATCGCGGGTTCATCGGCACGCTGTTCCTATTTATCCTCGTGGCAAACTGGTCCTCGCTTGTGCCGGGGGTCGAGCCACCGACCGCACAGCTTGAAACCGATGCCGCCCTCGCCGTTCTGGTATTCCTGTCGGTGATCTGGTTCGGGATACGCGCTGGCGGTGTCGGCGGCTGGCTGAAAACCTTCGCCACGCCCAATCCGGTGATGATCCCGCTGAACATCTTGCAAAGCCTGACACGGGTCTTTTCCATGTTCGTCCGGCTGTTCGGCAACGTGATGAGCGGGGTGTTCGTCATCGGCATCGTCGCCTCGCTGGCGGGCCTGCTAGTGCCGATCCCGCTGATGGCGCTCGATCTTCTAACCGGGCTGGTTCAGGCCTACATCTTCGCTGTTCTGGCGATGGTGTTCATCACCTCCGCTGTGGAGCCCGTTGCGCCCACCATTCCAAACACAGACCTTACTCCGTCCCAAACGAAAAAGGAGACATGATGGATTATCTCAGCCTCGCCAGCATCTTCTGCGCCGCATTTGCCGTGGCCTTTGGCGCCATCGGCCCCGCGCTTGCCGAAGGTCGCGCCGTTGCCGCCGCGATGGACGCCATCGCCCGTCAACCTGATGCCGCAAACACGATCTCGCGGACCCTCTTCGTCGGGCTCGCGATGATCGAGACAACGGCTATCTATTGCCTGGTGATCGCGCTTTTGCTGCTCTTCGCCAACCCGCTTCTGGGATGAGCGTATGACACTGGATTTGTGGGGGCTGAGTCTTCAGGCCATCAATGTCCTGATCCTCGTCTGGCTTCTGTCCCGCGTCTTCTGGCGTCCGGTCGCCGGGGCCATCACCCGGCGCCAGGAAGCGGCGCAGGCCATGCTGGACGAAGGCAAGGCGGCGCAGGCAAAAGCCGATGCTGCGCTGGCCGAGGTGAATGAGACCCGCGCAGGTATCGCGGCCGAACGCGACGCCATACTTGCTGAGGCCAAAGCAACAGCAGACACAGCGAAGAAGGCCGCACTGAAGGATGCGCAAACCAAGGCAGACACCCTGATCGCCGTCGCGCGCACCGCCATCGATCGCGACAGAAACGCCGCTCGGGAGGAGAACGCGACGAGGGCCGCCGAGCTGTCGATTGAGATTGCAGCTCGTCTCCTCGGCCGGTTCAACACACCTGCGGTTCAGGCGGCCTTCCTTGCTAAGCTGGTCGAGGCCATCGCGGGCCTGTCCGCCTCCGACCGGGCGGCGCTAACAACCTCAGCAGCCGATATCGAGATCGTCACCGCGACAGACCCGGAAGGTGCGGAGAAGGCTGAGATCGAACAAGCGGTAAAGGGTGCGTTGGGCGGCACGCCTAGCTTTCGTCTTGTCACCGATCCCGACTTGATCGCCGGACTGGAACTCCGCAGCGCGCATTTCGTGCTTCACAACAACTGGCGGGCCGACCTCGAGAGTATCCTGAAGGAGGTAGAGAATGCCGGCTGATACGCAGGACTGGTTCGCCTCGGCGCAAGGCGCTGTTCGTCGCGCGGCGCTAGGTCCGCGACCCGAACACAGGGGCCGTGTCGAGGAGATCGGCGACGGCGTGGCGATGATCTCGGGGTTGCGCGACGTTCGGCTTGAGGAGGTTTTGCGGTTCGAGGGCGGCCAGTTCGGGTTCGCCCGGGTTTTGGATCCCGATCTGATTGGCTGCGTGTTCATTGACGCCGCGACCAAGGTCGAGGCAGGAGATGCCGTCTTCGGCACGGGCGAAGTGGTGAGCGTGCCTGTCGGAGAGTCACTGCTCGGGCGCATCGTGGACCCACTTGGCCGCCCGTTGGACGGAAAGGGGGCGATTGAGGCCGAAGAGCGGTGGCCGATAGAGCGCCCGGCACCGTCAATCATCGAACGCGACCTCGTGACCGAACCGGTGCAGACCGGGATACTCGTGATGGACACGCTGTTCGCGCTCGGCCGGGGGCAGCGCGAGCTGATCGTCGGGGACCATTCGACCGGAAAGACGACGCTGGCGATCGACGCCATGATTGCCCAGCGCAACAGCGACATGATCTGCGTCTATGTCGCCGTGGGGCAAAAGACATCAAGCGTACGCCGCGCAATCGACGCGCTGCAGGCGCATGGCAATTTCACGCGCTGCATCGTGATGGTCGCCGGCTCCGCCTCGGCGCCAGGACTCCAATGGATCGCGCCTTATGCGGGCGTCACGATGGCAGAATACTTCCGCGACAGGGGGCAACACGCCCTCGTGGTGATCGACGATCTGTCCAAACACGCCGCCACCCACCGCGAGATCGCCCTTCTGACCCGGCAATCTCCGGGGCGCGAGGCCTATCCGGGTGACGTGTTCTACATCCATGCCCGCCTGCTAGAGCGGGCGGCCAAACTGTCCGAGGCTCGTGGTGGCGGGTCTTTGACCGCCTTGCCGATCGCGGAAACCGATGCGGGTAACCTGTCGGCCTACATCCCGACCAACCT
>JBBKVT010000153.1:0-3648 GCA_037968535.1 Paracoccaceae bacterium | reverse complement strand
CTCCTGCAATCGGTGCGGGCGATGGATCCGATGAAATCCAAGCATCTCGAAAAGGCCCTGATGCAGTTCGCCGAAGAAGGCGCTGCCAAGGTGTTCAAGCCGATGATCGGGTCCGGCTTCATCGTCGGAGTTGTCGGCCCGTTGCAGTTCGAGGTTCTGGCAAGCCGGATCGAGCTGGAATACGGCCTGCCGGTGCGTTTCGAGCAATCCCAATTTACCTCGGCCCGCTGGATTGCCGGCCCGAAACCGGCGGTAGAGAAGTTCGTGAGCACGAACAAGGGCCACATCGCTTACGACAATGACGGCGATCTGGTTTTTCTGACGCGACTGCAATGGGATATCGACCGTATCGAACGCGATCATCCGGAACTGAAGCTGACGGCGACGAAAGAGATGATGGTGTGACGCACGAAACGCACTTTATGCGGCGCGTTAACAACTGTACCAATCGCCATCTCAGAAAAAAAGGCCCTTGAACGGGAGCGTTCAACTTCATCTAGGGCTTCGGCCTAGCTCTAGCGCCTGCCGGATCGGCAGAAAGACGGGTGGATCTACACCCCTCCGCAAAGGCCACTCCGCCCAGCAGACTGATTGTCAAACCGGCTCCGGCGGCATTCATTTGTTTGCATACTTAGAGATAAGTTTCATCCAGCAGTCCCAAGCCCCAAAACTACGTGGCGTCGAACCCGTCAGATTCCGCCGCGCTTGCAATGTTGGGTCATCAGTACCTTTCCACCGGCGCTACAGATGCGGCGGAAGGCGCGTTCGTCGACGCCGCCGCACTTACGCCTGACAATGCGGAACTGGTCCTGCTTGTCGCGGCGGCCCAACAGGCATCTGGGTGCATGGACGACGCCGAACTGACCTTATTGGCGGCTTCTGACGCCGTGCGATTGGCTCCGGATGTTCCTGGGGCGCTGCTCTGTTTGAAGCCGGCGATTTGGATAGGGCAGACAAGCTTTTCAACGAGCGTTTGACGCGCTTTTCAACGAGCGTTTGACGCGCGACCCCGAGAATGTGGTCGCGACCTATCGCCTCGGCCTTGTCAGGCGCGCCATGGGTCAGACGGACAGTGCGCGGGAACTTCTTCAGCGCGCGATTACGCTGGATCCGGATTTCAAATACTCGGAAGAAGCCAGATTGGCTTTGGCGAACCTCTAGCCGTGTAGCTGACGGGGGGGGCCAAGTCGGCCCGAGCAATATGACACTTGGCGCCCCCTTCAGGGCTTCCAATCAACTTTGCAACTTTGCGTCCAAGGTGATCTCGGCCTTCAGCAGTCGTGACACCGGGCAGTTGGTTTTTGCGTTCTCGGCGGCTTTCTTGAAGGCTGCTTGATCGGCGCCGGGGATCTTTGCAGTCAGATCGAGGTGCGACTTCGTGATCGTGAAGTCGCCGTCGACTTTTTCGAGTGAAACCGTGGCGGTCGTTTTAATCTCGTCGGCCGTCATGCCATGCTCGGCCAGAGCGCCTGACAGTGCCATTGAAAAACAACTGGCATGTGCGGCGGCGATCAGTTCTTCGGGGTTGGTGCCTTTCTTGCCCTCGAAGCGGGTGTTGAATCCGTAGGGCTGATCGTTCATCACCCCGGTTTCCGTCGAGATTGTGCCTTTGCCCTCTTTCAGCGTTCCGGTCCAGATGGCAGAACCTGTTTTCTTGATCATTTCTTCTTCCTCGCTGGATTTGTGTTCTATCTCAATGCCTAAGTAGCACTGATAGTTCCGTCGCCAAGCCCTTGCGCAGGCAGCGACAGAGAAACAATATGGCCGAGTCGCGGGTTATTGAAAATCGTGAAGTCGAGTCTCGTTGACCACGCCGAGCATTTAGAGTAGCCACGCGTCATTCCGAGGCACTTGTGTATAAGTCGGCCAAGTGGGCCAAGCCTCATCAGACGTTACGGGCGCAATCTGTCCGTAAGAACACGGACATGAATGACAAAATTCTCTGAACTGAACCTGGACCCCAAGGTCCTGAAAGCTGTCGAAGACGCCGGCTACGAAACCCCTACCCCGATCCAGGCCGGTGCGATACCTGCGGCGCTGCAAGGGCGCGACGTGTTGGGCATTGCCCAGACCGGCACCGGCAAGACCGCCGGGTTCGTGCTGCCGATGATCACGCTCTTGGCCAAGGGCCGTGCACGGGCGCGGATGCCGCGGTCTCTGGTGCTGTGCCCTACGCGGGAATTGGCGGCGCAAGTTGCTGAAAACTTTGACACTTATACAAAATACCTGAAGTTGACCAAGGCGCTGCTGATCGGTGGCGTTTCGTTCAAGGAGCAGGATCTTCTGATCGACCGCGGCGTCGATGTGCTGATTGCCACACCGGGCCGACTGCTGGATCATTTCGAGCGCGGCAAGCTGTTGCTGACCGGCGTTCAGATCATGGTCGTCGATGAGGCTGACCGGATGCTCGATATGGGCTTTATCCCCGATATTGAACGGATTTTCAGCCTGACGCCGTTCACCCGGCAGACGCTTTTCTTCAGTGCGACGATGGCGCCGGAGATCGAGCGGATCACCAATACCTTCCTGTCGAATCCTGAGAAAATCGAAGTCGCACGACAGGCGACCGCGTCCGAAACGATCACCCAGGTGGTTGTGCCGTTCAAGGGCAGCCGGAAAGAAAAGCAGCCCGCCGAAAAGCGCGATGTGCTGCGGGCGCTGATCGACGCGGAAGGCGAGGCCTGCACCAATGCGATCGTGTTCTGCAACCGCAAGACCGATGTAGATATCGTTGCCAAGTCATTGAAAAAGCACGGTTATGACGCTGCACCAATTCACGGCGACCTGGAACAATCGCAGCGCACGCGGACGCTGGACGGGTTCCGCGAGGGGACGTTGCGGTTCCTTGTCGCCTCTGACGTGGCGGCGCGGGGACTGGACGTGCCAGCGGTCAGCCATGTGATCAATTTCGATGTGCCAAGCCATCCTGAGGATTACATCCACCGGATTGGCAGAACCGGGCGCGCCGGGCTCAAGGGCAAGGCGATCATGATCTGCGTGCCGCAGGATGAAAAGAACCTCGCAGCAATCGAACGGTTGATCGGCAAGGAAATACCACGCGGCGAAAGCCCTTTCAAATCAACTAGTTCTGACGCGAACCTCATGCCGGACGAGGCCGAGAGGCCGCGCCGGGAACGGCAGCCTCGCAGCCGGAAACCGAGAGAGCACGCGGAGACCGCTGAAGCATCCACGACACCTGCCGAGGCCCCAAAGCCAGAGCAGAAACCGCGTCAGGAGCATCGTCAGAAGCCCGACCGGCAGCGCGAACCGCAGCAACGTGATGAACGATCTGACAAGGATCGGAACCATGACCGTCAGCGCGACGGCGGACGCGACAATGTGACGGGTATGGGTGATCATTTGCCCAGCTTCATTGCGCTGAGCTTCGAGGATCGCGGCGACGGCTAAAAGGCTGTTTCTTACAGACTTTACGTCTGCTTTTTTACAGAACGTACAGCCATGTACACACGCTTTTGTACATAACTGAACGCTCACGCATTGTTTCAGATCGACCTGAACCGCGCGTAGGTCAGCGGCCCCGGATCAGGTCCGGGGCGGCCACCCTGCCCTAGCCTTGCAGACGGCTGACCACGACAGTGACTTCGGGCTTCTTGCCGATCTCGTCATTGGCCGTCGCGCGGACGATGC
>JBBKVT010000152.1:0-9358 GCA_037968535.1 Paracoccaceae bacterium | reverse complement strand
GTCCGGTCCGCACCCATTGCGATCGTTGTCAATCTCGATCACGTCGAGGAAGACCGTCACCCTCCCCTCCGGGCCGTTACACTTCTAGGGATTGAAGTGCCGCTGCTTCACAGCACTGTGCATGGCCATTTTCCTGCCGCTCTTTTGCAGTATCTAAAGGGCGGCAGGAGCATTTGATGACGGATGATCGTATTGATGCCCAGGATGGGACGCGCGGGGCTGCACTACCTCGCCTGGTGTTGGTCACTGGCCCGTCAGGCGCCGGACGATCCACAGCAGTCAAAGTCCTCGAAGATCTGGGGTTCGAAGCGATCGACAATCTGCCGCTGTCTCTGCTTCCGCGCCTTCTGGAAGGCCCGCCGATCGGACGCCCAATGGCGCTTGGGATCGACGTGCGAAACCGCGACTTCTCGACAAATGCGCTGATTGATGTGATCAACGATCTTTCCGCCCGAGAAGATCTGGATGTCGAGTTGCTGTATCTGGATTGCAGCCCCGATATTTTGCTGCGCCGTTATTCGGAGACGCGGCGTCGCCATCCCATGGCTCCGGCGGAATCGCCGCTGCAAGGGATCGAACGGGAATTTGACCTGCTCGTACCAATCCGGGCGCGGGCCAACATCCTGATCGACACTTCGGATCTTACCCCGCACGACTTACGGGCCGAAATTGAGGATTGGTTCGAAACAAAGACCACTCAGAGACTGGCGGTCTCGATACAGTCTTTTTCCTACAAGCGCGGCATCCCGCGGGGGGTCGACATGATGCTGGACTGCCGGTTTCTTCGCAATCCGTACTGGTCCGAAACGCTGCGCAGCCTCAACGGCACGGATTCCGCAGTTGCAGCCTATATCGCCGAAGACAAGCGGTTCGAGGAATTCTTCACGCGTGTCGAAGCATTGGTTGGGCTGCTGTTGCCGGCATTTGCGGAAGAAGGAAAGGCGCATCTGTCAATTGCCTTTGGCTGTACCGGCGGCCAACACCGATCCGTTGCCGTTGCAGAAAGACTCTCGAATGCACTTGCAGCATCGGGGTGGCAGGTGTCTATAAGACACAGGGAATTGGAACGGCGTGGGGGCGGTTCGCCCGTCACCGGCGGCAGAACTGGGGAATAGGCGTGATCGGTGTCGTGATCGTCGCGCACGGAGGACTGGCCAAGGAATACCTGGCCGCTGTCGAACACGTCGTCGGCAAACAATCCGGCATTAGCGCAATTTCCATCGAACCCGATCACGACCGTCGCTTGAAAGAGGCAGAAATATGTGCCGCTGCCGACAGTGTCGACTCCGGCAATGGCGTGGTAGTTGTCACCGACATGTTTGGCGGGTCGCCGTCGAACCTGTCGTTGTTGGCCTGTTCGGTCACAGACCGGCAGATCATCTATGGTGCGAACCTTCCGATGCTGATCAAGCTGGCCAAATCGCGCCACCTGCCGGTTGGCGCAGCGGTTGACCGCGCCAAGGTCGCCGGTCGAAAATACATCGACAGTTTCGATGCATCACCAAAATAGGGCCGACTGATGCCAGAAAAGACGCTGCGCCAACTTCGGATCGTGAACGAAAAAGGCCTGCATGCCCGTGCTTCGGCGAAGCTGGTCGAAGTCGTCGAATCGCACGATGCCCGTGCGACGGTCTCCAAGGATGGATTGAGCGCCTCGGGCGACAGTATCATGGGGCTTTTGATGTTGGCAGCCTCCAAGGGAACCACTATTGAGGTGGAGACCAGCGGTGCCGATGCCGAAAAGCTGGCCGAAGCGCTGGAGGCGCTCGTCGCTGACAGGTTTGGCGAAGATTTCTGACGCGGTGCCGAATGCACCCCGAACCATGGCCGGAGCCCAGTGGTAGTAAGTTATCAGACCCCTTCCTCGCCCGATGCGGCGCCGTCAACGGATTACGTCCCGTATGACAAGCGAAAACTGTCCTACGCCAATACTTTCCCCAATCCCTGGAAGGCCAACACGATCCGCGCGCTGGAGTGGATGACCGGCAAATTCTGGTTACTGCGGTTGATCCGCCGGTTCGAGGCCGAGGGCGTCGCCACAGGCCAGGCATTTTGGCCTCAGGCGCTTCGTCAGATGGGTATCGACGTGCAAACTCCTGCGGAAGAAATTGCCCGAATTCCAACCGCCGGACCCACCATCGTTGTCGCAAACCATCCGCATGGGCTCGTTGACGGGATGGTTCTGGCCGACTTGATTGGCCGAGTGCGCCAAGATTACCGGATTTTGACACGTTCGCTTTTGTCTGAAGTCGAAGAAATCAAGCAATTCATGATTCCGGTGCCATTCCCGCACGAGGAAGGCGCGATTGAAAAGAGCCTCGAGATGCGCAAACGCGCGATGGCCCATTTGGAACGGGGCGGTGTCATTGTCATTTTCCCGTCGGGGGTAGTCGCGTCGTCGGATACGATGTTCGGGCCCGTTGTGGAGCGTGAGTGGAATCCCTTCACTGCGAAAATGATCCAGCGGTCCGGCGCTCGTGTGATTCCGATCTATTTTCCCGGAAATAATTCGCGCTGGTATCAAGTCGCCAACCAAGTGTCGGCGACGTTGCGGCAGGGGTTATTGGTTCACGAGGTGGTCAACGCGTTGAACAAGCCGCAGCGCCCGGTCGTGGGTCATCAGATAGACGGCGAAGCGATCATTCGTTGGAAAAACGACCCGCGTGGATTCATGCGCTGGTTGCGGGAAGAGACGCTGAGGTTAGGGTCTTAACGCGTCGGCACTGGGATTTCGCCGCGATAATCGTAGAAACCGCGCCCGGTTTTGCGACCCAGCCACCCAGCCTCGACATATTTCGTCAGCAGCGGACAAGGACGATACTTGGTGTCGGCCAAGCCGTCATGAAGGACGTTCATGATTGCAAGACAGGTATCCAGACCGATGAAGTCGGCCAGTTCCAGCGGGCCCATAGGATGATTGGCGCCAAGTTTCAGCGATTCGTCGATAGATCGCACTGACCCGACGCCTTCGTAAAGCACGTAAACGGCTTCGTTGATCATCGGCATCAGGATACGATTGACAATGAAGGCGGGGAAATCTTCGGCGCGGGCCGCCGTCTTGCCCAGACGCTCGACCACCTGCAGGCAGGCGTCATAGGTCGGCTCGTCCGTTGCGATGCCCCGGATCAATTCGACCAGTTGCATGATCGGCACCGGGTTCATGAAATGAAACCCCATGAACTTTTCCGGTCGGTCCGTTCGCGAGGCCAGCCTGGTGATCGAGATCGAGGAAGTGTTCGAAGTAAGGATGGTGTGGGGCAGAAGGTGTGGCACCAGGTCTTCAAAGATCGCGGCCTTCACCGTCTCCCGTTCGGTCGCCGCCTCAATGACAAGATCAGTCTTGGCCAGATCGGTAAGAGTCAGCGTGGTCTTGATCCGCGCCATCGCCGTCTTTTTCTCGTCAGCTGTAATTTTCTGTCGGCCGACTTGGCGTTCCATGTTCTTGTCGATCAGGTCGATGGCAGCCTTCAGGCTGACCTCGCTAATGTCGGTGAGCAGCACGTCATAGCCAGCCAGAGCAAAGACATGGGCAATGCCGTTGCCCATCTGCCCCGCGCCCACAATTCCGACCTTGGCGATTTCCATGCCCGACCCTTTCAGTTGCTGCGGGACCATAGGCTCCGGCCAAAGCCCGGTGCAAGGCCCGAAGATCGATAAAGTTCGCCTCAATGTCGAGGTTTAGCCGAATCGAAACCCCTACGTTCGACACTGTTGTTGGGTGAACTAAGAAATCGGGTGGGAAATGGCTTATGAACATCTGGGCGAAGGGGCCCTTGACTACAATCCATGTCGTTACGGCGCGTCGAAACTTCTGTTTCGCGGACCTTGCCAGACCTTGGACGCGCCTTATGTCGCGGTTCTTGGCGGCTCGGAAATCTACGGCAGATACGCAGAGGTGCCGCTACCGGAACGACTGCAAGGCCTGGTCGGTCGGCCCACTGTGAACCTCGGCTGCATCAACGCGGGCACGGACCTGGTGACTAATGACGGCACGGTGCTCGGGATTTGTCGCGGTGCCGTGGCCACCGTCATACAGATTGCCGGCGCACAAAACATGTCAAACCGCTTCTACACCGTCCACCCGCGCCGAAACGACAGGTTTCTGAACGCGTCCGATGATCTTCTGACTCTTTTCGGCAAGATTGATCTGACCGATTTTCACTTCACGCGTCATCTTCTGTCGCATCTGTCCGAAAGGTCGCCAGACAAGTTCATGATTGTCAAAGCCGAGTTGAAGGAAGCCTGGGTGCTTCAGATGCTTTCGTTAATCGAAAAGATCGGCAGCCCGGTGGTCCTGCTTTGGCTTGGCGATCGACGGCCAGAGGATCCCTGCGATGACTGGTCGATGCGCGACCCGTTGTTTGTGGATCGCGAAATGCTGGACGTAGTCTCGGATCACGCTTCAGGGTTGGTAGAAGTTGTGGCGATCCAGGAAGAGATCGACGCCGGGTTCCGCCGCATGGTCTTCACCCCGCTAGAAGAGCTCGCGGCGCGCGAAATGTTGGGGCCGGTGGTTCAGGAGGCGGCGGCGAATGCCCTGGAAGAGGTTTTGCGACCGATGATCTGACCCAAAGGAATGGCCCGCTGTTAAGCGGGCCATTCTTTCATGTGGAGGTCGAGTTCAGAGCTTTTCGATGAGTTCGGGCACAGCCGTGAACAGGTCGGCGACCAAACCGTAGTCGGCAACCTGAAAGATCGGCGCTTCCTCGTCCTTGTTGATCGCAACAATGATCTTGCTGTCTTTCATGCCGGCCAGGTGCTGGATCGCGCCGGAAATCCCGATCGCAACATAAAGATCGGGGGCTACGACCTTGCCAGTCTGGCCGACCTGCCAGTCGTTCGGCGCGTAGCCCGAATCGACTGCGGCCCGCGATGCACCGACAGCGGCGCCCAGCTTGTCGGCCAGTTTCTCGATCAGGTGGAAATCCGCTTCCGATCCGACACCGCGACCGCCCGAAACCACGATTCCGGCGCTGGTCAGTTCAGGACGGTCGCTGGCAGCGACCTTGTCCTCAATCCATTCCGACAGGCCGGGGTTATCCGACAGGCCGATGTTCTCGACAGGTGCCGACCCGCCCATCCCGGCGGCATCGAATGCCGAGATGCGGATCGAGACTACTTTTTTCGCGTCAGAGGATTTCACTGTCTGGATCGCGTTGCCGGCATAGATCGGGCGCTCGAACGTATTGGCGTCGACCACTGCTGAAACATCCGTGATGACCATGACATCCAGCAGCGCGGCGACGCGGGGCAGCACGTTCTTGGCATCGGTCGTGGCGGGCGCGACGATGTGGTCGAAATCCCCAGCGAGCGAGACGATCAAAGCGGCCGTCGGTTCTGCCAGACGGTGCCCTAGTCCGGGGTCCTCGGCGCAAAGCACCTTCTTCACGCCGTCGATCTTCGCGGCTTCGCTGGCGGCTTCGGACGCTTTCGCACCCGCGCAGAGCAGTGTGATATCACCCAAAGATGCGACAGCAGCGACAGTTTTTGCAGTGGCATCGACCGACAAATGTCCGTCGGTCACTTCGGCAAGACATAGAACAGCCATCAGAGCGCCCCCGCTTCTTTGAGTTTCGCAACAAGTTCATCAACCGATCCAACCTTGACCCCCGCCTTGCGCGACTCGGGCTCTGTCGTCTTGATGATGTTCAGACGCGGAGTGACATCGACGCCGTAGTCAGCAGCGGTCTTTTCATCCAGCTGCTTTTTCTTGGCCTTCATGATGTTGGGAAGACTGGCGTAGCGTGGTTGGTTCAGACGCAGATCAACCGTGACAATTGCAGGCATTTTCACCCGGATCGTCTGCATCCCACCGTCGACCTCGCGGGTCACATTGGCATGATCGCCGTCAATCTCGAGCTTCGAAGCGAAAGTTGCCTGCGACCAGCCCAGAAGCGCCGCCAGCATCTGCCCGGTCGCGTTCATGTCGTTGTCGATCGCTTGCTTGCCCGCCAGAACGAGGCCCGGCTTTTCCTCGTTGACCACGGCCTGCAGTATCTTGGCAACTGCGAGCGGCTCGATATCCTGATGCACGTCATCCGCGGCGACGACCAGAATGGCGCGATCCGCACCCATGGCCAAAGCCGTTCTCAGTGTCTCTTGGGCCTGCTTTACGCCGATCGAGATGGCGATGACCTCTTCGGCCTTGCCGGCCTCTTTCAATCTGATTGCCTCTTCGATAGCAATCTCGTCGAATGGGTTCATCGACATTTTCACATTGGCGAGATCGACACCGCTGCCATCCGCCTTGACGCGGACCTTAACGTTGTAGTCGATCACGCGTTTGACAGGTACAAGAACCTTCATCGGCGCGGTCTCCTCAAGTTTTCCAGCCGCACCCAGGCGACCCTTTATGCTCTCGCTCCGGTGTTAGCGGGTCATGACACGGGAAAACAGGGCAAAATCGACGCAGCAACAGGCCTAGACGTCGCGTTTTGGCGGTGCGGCGCGCGGAATTGGATTTCTGTCGCGGTTTCGGGCAGGCTTGCACGAGAGTCGCAACGAGAAAGGATCGGGCCATGCCGCAGGATAGTTCCGCCGAGACGCTGAAGCCGGTGCGGGTCGGCAGATTGGGCAAGAGGGTCATCGCCGGCATCGACGGCACCTACGATTTCGAGACTCGCGCCGCGATTCCGACGCAGTGGGCCAACTACACCGCTATGGGCTATCCGCGGGACGGAATGGTGGAGGACGAATATTACGGCGTCAGTCACGATATTCGGCCAAGTGGCGAATTCGGATATATTTGCGGGATGCAACTGCAGAAAGACGCGGCAGTGCCGCTCGGCCTTACGACTCAAATCGTGCCAGCCGGCAACTACGCCAAATTCCGTTTCTCTAATCACATATCGACCATCGGTCGTCAGATGGATCGGGTGATGAACGTATGGTTGCCGGGTTCGGGATATCAGATGGCCGACGGACCAGTGGTGGAATTTTACGGCCCCGATTTCAACGGACGCACCGGAGAGGGCGGGTTCGAACTGTGGCTGCCGGTTCGTAAGCGAAGTTGAATCGCTTGGCACTCCTGTCTAGCGGTTGGCGCCCGGAACCCAGAGCACATCGTCATGGCCGTCATTGTTCGCAATCCTGGACGCGACGAAAAACCAGTCCGACAGGCGGTTAAGGTATTTTACCGACGCCGCGTTCACCGTTTCTTCGCCCGCAAGTTCGACGGCCAGCCTCTCGGCACGACGTGACACGGTACGGCAGAGGTGCAGATGTGCAGCCAGCGCCGAGCCGCCCGGCAGAATGAAGGATCGCAGAGGCGTCAGCCGCTCGTTCATCGAATCGATCTCGTTTTCAAGCCGCAGAACCTGCACGTCAGACATCCGCAGCGGCGGATATTCGGCGGTCGCGTCCTTTTCCATATCGGGGCGGCAAAGGTCCGCACCCAAGTCAAAAAGGTCGTTCTGGATCATCGCGAGCTGTGCATCCATCGTCCCATTGGCATGCAGGCGGGCCAGTCCAACCGTGGCATTGGTTTCATCGACCGTGCCATAGGCAGTGACTCGCAATGAATGCTTCGCGACACGTTGACCATTGCCGAGTGCGGTTTCCCCGGCGTCTCCGGTCCGTGTGTAGATCTTGTTCAGTACGACCATTTGTCAGCCTCCCATGCGGCGTATGGCTACGAAACCCAAGATTATCACGACCGCGATCGCCTGCGCGATGATCCTGTATCGCATGATCCGGTTCGCATGCTTGCGGTTGAAGTCGCCCCCGCGCGCGAAGCCGCCGATCCCGACCATCAGGATCACGAGGACCGATAGCACCGCGACGGCGACTACGATGAACAATGGATCACGCCACATTTGCTGGCCCCTTTTCTCTATCCGCCGATGTAGCGGGTTTGGCGGCAAATGCGAACTGGCATTTCGTGATCAGCCACGCAAGACGACCCAATCAAGCGCCCAAGTTGGCAGTACACGACGCAGGAGGTCTGCGACATAAGTCGGGGCTGTTACGAAATACCGAGCGCTTGGGCGGCGGGACTCCAAGGCATGGATCAGTTTCGTCGTGACAGCACTAGGTGGCAATTCGAACCGAGAGGCCTCTGAGCCATTGTATAGTTGATCCAGCAGCGACTCGCGGTACTGATCTGCACGTGCCGAAGATTGCCAGTCGATCCAGGCCTCAAACTGTTTCATCGCGTTTTTCCTGAAATCGGTCCTGATCGGTCCCGGCTCGATCAGGACGACCTCGATTCCGGTGCCCCGCATTTCGAGCCGCAACGTATCACTCAGGGCTTCCAACGCGAACTTTGTCGCCGTGTAGGCGCCGCGCCAGCGATATGCGACGAGACCCAGAACCGACGAGCAGTTGACGATCCGCCCGTGGCCTTGCGCGCGCATGATCGGGATGACTTGCCGGGTCAGGTCGTGCCAACCAAACAGATTGGTCTCAAAAATTGCACGCAGGGCCGCGCGTGATACATCCTCGAGCGGGGCCGGAATGGCGTAAGCGCCGTTGTTGAACAGGGCATCCAGCGCGCCGCCGGTTCGGCTCTGGCATTCCGAAACGGCTGCTGCGATGGTTGCCTCGTCAGCATAGTCCAGCACGAAACTTTCCAGCCCCTCGCCGCGCAGTCTCTCGCAATCGATCTCTTGGCGGCATGTCGCAAAGACACGCCAACCGCGCCCTTTCAACGTCCGCGCCGCATCAAGCCCGATGCCCGAGGAACATCCGGTAATCAGGATGGATTTTGCCTGCAATGCCTGCCCTTTCTTGTCGGTCATAGAACCGAATGGCAGGGTGAATGCAAGACAGCCACCTTAGTCCAATGGGTTAAGGTCAGTCAGAAAACGCGACGAGATGAAGCCTTCAACCCCGTCCCCTTCAATTCGGATCTGCACCCAAGACGCGTCGAGGTCGGACAGCACCTGAACCGCATCGGCGAATTCGACCGATCCGATAACTGGATTATCGGTTGACGGGCCTTGGCGAACGTTCACCCGATTGCCGGTGACGTACCGCACCGGAACTGATGGCTCGTCCAAGGTTGATTCGGGGACTGGGGCGACCTGTGTCGCGAGCACCGGCATGATCGCGGGGTCAGTTTCAACGATCACCGGCGCGGTGAAGGGTACCATGGTTATTGATGACCGCGCGTCCTGCGCAAATTGCTGCTTCCGAACCGTTCTTGGTGCAGGTTCCGGGGTGTCTTGCAAGCTGGCCAGAGTTACGAAGTTTGTTTGAATTTGAACTGGTGCCGACCGCGCGACTTCCGGGACTGGTGCGATCGCAGTTTTGGGATTTGGCTCCGGCAAACTGTCTGCAAAATACATGACCAGAAACAGGGCGGCCACTAGAAGTGAACTCAATCGCAACATTCTCGTAACTTTCCGAACAGGACTCA
>JBBKVT010000151.1:0-4476 GCA_037968535.1 Paracoccaceae bacterium | reverse complement strand
TACTGGAGGTCCACATCTCCAACATTCACAAACGCGAGGCGTTTCGCCACCATTCCTATGTCTCACTGCGAGCGGACGGCGTGATCGCGGGGTTCGGCACAGAGGGTTACACCTTGGCGGTGCGTCGGATGGCAACCCTTCTAGGCAAGTAAGCCGCCCGATCGCTTGCCACCCGTCTTTGGCGGATCAGTTCGCTGTTGTGGGTGCGGCGTCGGCAGGAGCGATTTGGACCGGATCCGTCGCGGCGCCTTCCGGGGCGCCGCAGTTTCCGACCAGTTCTTCGTAGCGTGCGACGATCCAAGCGGGGGCGTCCTCTGGAATGGAATCGTTCAGGCTGTCCTGCACCCGAGCGAAGATCTTCGCCGTGCGGCTGTCATCGACCATCGGCATTGACCCGCCTGTAATTGCGCGGTCATAGACGAGAAGGGCTACGGCAACCAGCAGCAGACCCCTCGCTACGCCGAACAGGAACCCCATTCCCTGATCCAGACCACCAAGCGCAGAGCGCTGGACGGCCGAGGAAAAGAGCGGCGCGAAAATTGAGACGATCACCAGTGACAGCGCAAAAACGGCTGCAAAGGCGGCGATGATCGCAAGCTCGCAACTGTCACCCAGAAACTCGCCGACCATCGGGATTTCCCGGATCAGCGGCTCAGCCTTGGGAGCGAAGATATACGCCAGAACGGCCGCCGCGACCCAACCTACGATTGCCATCGCCTCGCGCACGAAACCGCGCGAATATGCCAGAATGGCCGACACTATGATGACAAATGCCACCACTCCGTCGATGATCGTGAAACCTTCCATGCCCAACTCTCCTCGCGCGTGTTATCCCGCGCCGAAAACCTCGCCAACGAAACTCGTCAGGTCGGACATTTGTCTTATGCCCTGGCCATTGTCCAAGCCCAATTTGCTTCTGGTCGGTGCGATAGCCTGCGAAAAGCCCAGTTTCCGGGCTTCTTTAAGGCGATTTTCTGTCTGTCCGACCGGACGCAAGGCCCCTGATAGACTTATTTCCCCGAAAACCACAGTGTCGGCGGGGATTGCAACGTCTTCTCTGGCGGAAAGTAGCGCAGCCGCAACAGCAAGATCGGCGGCTGGTTCGCTGACTTTCAGTCCGCCCGCGACGTTGAGATAGACATCAAGCCCGGTGAACGGAATGCCGCAACGGCTTTCCAGCACGGCCAGGATCATCGCCAGACGTCCGCCATCCCAGCCGACGACCGTGCGTCGCGGCTGGCTGTGGGGGGTAGGGGCGACAAGGGCCTGAAATTCCACCAGAAGCGGTCGCGTGCCCTCGATGCCTGCAAACACCACAGATCCCGGCGCAGGCTCGTCACGTTCTGACAGGAACAGTGCCGAAGGGTTGGCAACCTCTGCCAGGCCTTCGCCCGTCATCTCGAACACGCCAATCTCATCGGCGGGGCCAAAGCGGTTCTTCACGGCGCGCAGGATGCGGAACTGGTGGCCGCGCTCGCCCTCGAAATAAAGCACTGTATCGACCATATGCTCGATCACGCGGGGGCCGGCGATCTGGCCCTCTTTGGTGACGTGACCGACCAGAATGACAGACATGTTCTTGCGCTTGGCGAAGTTGGTCAACTCGTGCGCCGCTGCGCGGACCTGGCTAACGGACCCCGGTGCGCTTTCGACATTGTCGGCCCACATCGTCTGGATCGAGTCGATGATCACCAGGTTTGGCTTTTCCGCCTCAAGCGTGGTCAGGATATCGCGCAGGTTGGTTTCCGCAGCCAATTGCACCGCAGCATCCGACAAGCCAAGGCGCTGTGCCCGCATCCGGACCTGCGCGGTAGCTTCTTCTCCGGAAACATAGATCACCTTCAGACCTCTGCGCGCAAAGCTCGCCGCCGCCTGCAACAGCAGTGTCGACTTGCCGATGCCGGGGTCGCCGCCGACGAGGATCGCCGAGGCTGGAACCAGCCCGCCCCCCAGAACCCGGTCGAATTCCGCAATGCCGGACCCGGTGCGCGGTGGTGGCGTCTCTTCGGTGCGCAGGTCGGAAAGCTCGACGCGCGACCCGCGCTTGCCACCAAGTGATTTCTTCGCCGGACCAGCCGAAATGGGCACATCCTCGACGATCGAATTCCATTCGCCGCAGGCGTCGCAACGCCCTGACCATTTGGTGTGAACCGCGCCGCAGGCAGTGCAAGAGAACGAGGGAACCTTTACCATGGTCACCCCTTATCGAAAGCGGGATGCGCCGCCAACAGCCAGATCACCTTTTGCGCCCAGTCAGCATCGAAATCGCAAGCGATAGAAGAATGCAGAAGGTGAAAAGATAAAGTCCCCATGCCGTTTCCACCCGCGCCAGGCCCACGCCTTTCGCGACCACGATGTAAAGCGCGATCAGAAACACATCTGCCATCGCGAGCTTGCTCAGCACATGCACGACCGGCAGGATTCGGGGCGAGGCCATGCGGAGATGCAGCAGCGCCAGCCCGATGGTCTTGAGATAGGGTGCGAAAAGGGCGAACACCGACACCAGCAAGGCAAGATAGATGTCGGTTTGCCACAGGGACTGCAAGCCCGAGACGACCGAGATTTCAGACAGGCCAAACAACGGCAGCAGCCCCGCCCTCAGCAGTGGTGCGAACCAGGCGATGGGAAAAAGCACCAGAAGTGCGAGATTTGCAAAGCGCACGAGCATCGCCGAGCCATACATGACTGCCACGTCGGCTCCAAGCGGGAAGCGCGGAGCGTATCAGACCCGGCGACGAATCGGTTTGCGTCGGCGCAAAAGCGTGGCTTTCAGAATCATCCGACCGAAGAAGCTGAACCAAGACACCGTGAGCGCCATAAAGAGGAAAGCATCCCTCTCTATTGCGGAAGTCATGATCTCCCCGAGTCGGACGGTGACGAATATCGTGTTGAATGCGACCGCGACGACACTCGCTGCCGCCGCTGCGGCCAAAATTGGGGACCGAGTTGTCCAGCCAACTTCCTTTTGCCGCCGCAAGACCGTCGCAAGAAGTGCAATCGGAGGAAACAGAAGCGCCAGGAGAACAAGACAGACAAACAAGAACAGCAGAAGTTGCATTAGAATGCTCCGTCGTCCCCCAAAGTTGAAACTAGACGGAATCGGCAACAATGTCAAAGCGCTGAGGCGGATTGTTGCCACCGGTGAGCGCGCCCACCGGCCCCAGGTCTGCGGCGGCGGCAGTCTTTACCGAACCGCCTCAATCGGCCCTTCGGCCCTGCCATGGATGAATTGGTCCAGATAGGGATCGACACTGTCGTCCATTTGGCTAACCGGCCCCGTCCATTGAATTTTTCCATCGTGGAGCATTGCCACCCGGTCAGCGATCGCACGGACTGAGGTCATATCGTGGGTGATGGCCATCGCAGTGACGCCCATCTCGGTGACAATCTCGCGGATCAGTTCATTGATTACACCGGCCATGATCGGATCCAGACCGGTCGTTGGCTCGTCGAAAAAGATGATTTCGGGTTCAGCCGCAATGGCGCGGGCAAGTCCGACGCGCTTTTGCATCCCGCCTGAAAGTTCGGCGGGATAGAGATCAGCGACGTCTCCACCCAGACCCACGCGACGCAGCTTTTCTATGGCGATTTCGCGCGCCTCGCTTTTCGGGCGTTTCAGCGAGCCGCGCAGCAGGCGAAAAGCGACATTCTGCCATACCGGCAGAGAATCGAATAGCGCTCCACCTTGGAAAAGCATCCCGAAGCGCGCCAGAAACGCGTCGCGTTCTGCCTTGGTCACGTCCTCGCCGTCCAGCAGAATCGTGCCCGCATCCGGTTCAACAAGGCCCAGGATGCATTTGAGAAGAACGGATTTTCCGGTGCCCGAGCCGCCGATGACGACCATGCTTTCGCCCTTCTGGATTGACAGGTTCACACCCCGCAGCACCGATTTGCGGCCAAAACTTTTATGAACGTCCCGCAGCTCGATCATGCGGAAAAGAACAGTGATGTCAGAACGAAATTCGCCGCCAGGATCAAAACCGCAGCGGCCTCGACCGAGGACTTCGTTGCCCGTCCGACGCCTTGTGCGCCGCGTCCCGCGCCCATCCCGTAATAACAACCCATCAAAGCGGCGATGAAGCCAAAGACCGCGCCCTTGGCAAGGCTCGACCAGATATCGGCAGCTTCCAGAAAATCGACGGTGTTCTGCATGTAGGTTGCCCGATTGAAGCCGAGTTGCTCTGTCCCGACGAGAAATCCGCCCATCACGCCGATGATGTCGCCCAACCCGACAAGCAACGGCACCACGGTCAGGCCCGCAAGCAATCGCGGGGCCGTCAGGTATTTCATCGGATCGGTGGACAGTGTCGTCAAGGCGTCGAGTTGTTCCGTCACCTTCATGGTCGCGATCTCGGCGGCAATCGACGATGTGACCCGCGCGGCGATCATCAGCCCTACCAGAACCGGACCCAGTTCGCGGACCATGCCGATGGCAACGATCTGCGGGACGACGGACTCGGCGCTGAACCGCGATCC
>JBBKVT010000150.1:0-33514 GCA_037968535.1 Paracoccaceae bacterium | reverse complement strand
GTGACGTTCACGGCGCGCGGCGTGACGGAGGGGTTTCATGCCTGCCATTGCAAGATGTGCCAGCGCACGAATGGCGGCGTATCCTTGTCTGTCACCGTCCCTGCGAAGGATATCGACTGGACCGGGCTGGACCATGTCCGCCGCATCCGATCGAGCGAATGGGCCGAACGGGCATGGTGCGACACCTGCGGGTCCGGCCTGTGGTACCGGCTGACGGTGCCGGGGCCCGACGCGCATGACTATGACATTCAGATCGGGCTGTTCGACGACGCGAACGGGTTCGTTCTGACGAAAGAGATTTTCGTGGACCGAAAGGTCGATTCGTTTGATCTGGCGGGCAAGCACGAGATGCTGACGGAGGCCGAGTTTCTGGCGTCAATCGGTGCGGAAGAGGGATCGTGAGCATGGCCGGGCAAACCATCGAGGGTCATTGCCTATGCGGCGCGGTGACGATCACGCTTGACGGCGATTACGACAGGACGGTTGGTGCCTGTCACTGCCGCATGTGCCAGCGATGGTCTGGCGGCGTGTTTCTGGCGTTCGACGCGCCGGTCGAGGCCGTCACGGTCACTGGCAACGTCTCGCGCCATGCGTCGTCGGAATTTTCCGAACGCGCCTTTTGCCCGGAATGCGGATCGGCGCTGTGGATGCGGGACACGGACCGGGATGACGCACCATATGAATTGATGCCTGGCCGGTTCGACGCGGCGCGCGACTGGCCGCTCAGATCGGAAATCTACATCGATCGGGCCTTTGCCTGTGCCCGGTTGGCCGGAGATCATCGCCGCATAACGCGCGCGGAATACGAGGCAGGCAACCCGTTTGTCGAAGGAGACCATCCATGACCACATATGATGACGCCTGGGCCGTAGCCGAAGAAGTCAAGCGCAAGTGGATGAGCGAAAACAGTCTCTATTCCGAAGAAACCGAGCATTCATCCTGCGGCGTCGGGCTGGTCGTGTCGATAGACGGCAAGAAAAGCCGCAAGGTGGTGGAAAACGGCATCGAGGCGCTCAAGGCGGTCTGGCACCGGGGGGCAGTCGACGCCGATGGCAAGACCGGCGATGGCGCGGGCATTCATCTGCAGATCCCGGTGTCTTTCTTTTACGATCAGGTCCAGCGCACTGGGCATGAACCGCGTGCGACCGAACTGATCGCGGTGGGGCAGGTGTTCTTGCCGCGCACCGATTTCGGGGCGCAAGAGACCTGCCGGACCATCGTGGAAAGCGAAGTTCTGCGGATGGGGCATTACATTTACGGCTGGCGGCATGTGCCGGTCGACACGTCCTGTCTGGGCGACAAGGCGAACGCGACCCGGCCCGAGATCGAGCAGATCCTGATTTCCAACGCCAAGGGGATTCACGAGGAGGACTTCGAGCGCGAGCTTTACGTGATCCGGCGGCGGATCGAAAAGGCGGTTCTGGCAGCACAAGTGTCTGGTTTTTACATCTGTTCGCTGTCCTGCCGATCAATCATCTACAAGGGGATGATGCTGGCGCAGGATGTGGCGGAGTTCTACACCGACCTGAAGGATGCTCGGTTCGAAAGCGCATTCGCGATCTATCACCAGCGCTACTCGACCAACACCTTCCCGCAATGGTGGCTGGCGCAGCCGTTCCGGATGCTGGCGCATAACGGCGAGATCAACACGCTGAAGGGCAATCTGAACTGGATGCGAAGCCATGAAATCCGCATGGCGTCGGGCGCGTTCGGGGAAATGGCCGGGGATATCAAGCCGATCGTGCCGAAGGGAACCTCTGATTCCGGCGCTTTAGACGCTGTTTTCGAGGTTCTGGTGCGGGCTGGTCGTTCCGCGCCGATGGCCAAGACGATGCTGGTACCCGAGGCGTGGTCGAAGTCGGCAATCGAAATGCCGCAAGCGTGGCAGGACATGTATTCCTATTGCAACGCGGTGATGGAGCCGTGGGACGGGCCGGCGGCGCTGGCGATGACCGATGGCCGCTGGGTCTGCGGCGGGCTCGACCGCAATGGATTGCGGCCGATGCGGTATGTGGTGACCGCCGACGGTTTGCTGATTGCAGGGTCCGAGGCCGGGATGGTGCCGGTGAAAGAGGCGAATGTCGTCGAAAAGGGCGCCTTGGGACCGGGGCAGATGATCGCCGTCGATATGCAGGACGGTCGGCTTTACCACGACCGCGAGATGAAGGATCGGCTGTCGGCCGGGCGGCCCTATGCCGAGTGGATCGACAAGGTGGTCGCGCTGAACGAATTGCTGCGCGATGTGCCCGAGAAAGAGCTTTTCAGGGGCGCCGAGCTGCGCAGGCGGCAGATCGCGGCGGGGTATACGCTGGAAGAGGTCGAGCAGATTCTGGCGCCGATGGCCGAGGACGGGAAAGAGGCGCTGGCGAGCATGGGGGACGATACGCCTTCGGCGGTGCTGTCCACGCAATATCGGCCGCTGTCGCATTTCTTCCGGCAGAACTTTTCTCAGGTGACCAATCCGCCGATTGATTCGCTGCGCGAGACTCGGGTGATGAGCCTGAAGACGCGGTTCGGGAACCTCAAGAACGTGCTGGACGAGGACAGTAGCCAGACCGAGATTCTGGTGCTGGAAAGTCCGTTCATCGCCAATGCCGAGTTTGACGAGATGGTGCGGCAGTTCGATCAGAACGTCGCGTTCATCGACTGCACCTTTGCCGAGGACGGTATGGATGCGCTGGGCCGGGCGTTGGAGAGGATCCGGGCCGAGGCGGAAGACGCGGTGCGCTCGGGCGCCGGGCATCTGGTGCTGACGGATGAGCATCAGGGCGTCGAAAAGGTGTCTATGCCGATGATTCTGGCGACTTCGGCGGTGCATTCGTGGCTGACGCGGAAGGGGCTTCGGACGTTCTGCTCGCTCAACGTGCGGTCGGCGGAATGTATCGACACGCATTATTTCGCGGTGCTGATCGGCGCGGGGGCGACGACGGTGAATGCCTATCTGGCGCAGGACACGATTGCAGATCGGGTCGAACGCGGGCTGATCGACGGCACGTTGCTGGACGCGATGCGGCGGTATCGGGATGCGATCGACGCGGGACTGCTGAAGATCATGGCGAAGATGGGGATCAGCGTGATTTCCAGCTATCGCGGCGGGCTGAACTTCGAGGCCGTGGGGCTGAGCCGCGCGATGGTGGCGGAGTATTTTCCGGGAATGCACAGCCGGATTTCCGGCATCGGCGTGTCGGGGATTCAGCGCAAGGCGGTCGAGGTGCATGCGCGGGGCTGGACCAGCGGCACCGACGTTCTGCCGATCGGTGGGTTCTACAAGGCGCGGGCCAAGGGCGAGACCCATGCCTGGGAAGCGCAGTCGATGCATATGCTGCAATCGGCCTGTGACCGAGCCTCTTTCGAGATGTGGAAGCAGTATTCGGCGAAGATGCGTTCCAACCCGCCGACGCATTTGCGCGACTTGTTGGACATCAAGCCGATCGGCAGCCCGATTCCGATCGAGGAGGTGGAGAGCATCACCTCGATCCGCAAGCGGTTCGTGACGCCGGGGATGTCGCTGGGCGCGCTGAGCCCTGAGGCGCACAAGACGCTGAACATCGCGATGAACCGGATCGGGGCGAAATCCGACAGCGGCGAGGGCGGCGAGGATCCGGCGCATTTCCTGCCGGAACCGAACGGCGACAATCCGTCGGCGAAAATCAAGCAGGTCGCGAGCGGCCGGTTTGGGGTGACCGCCGAATACCTGAACAATTGCGAAGAGCTGGAGATCAAGGTCGCGCAGGGGGCCAAGCCCGGCGAGGGCGGGCAATTGCCGGGGATGAAGGTGACCGAATTGATCGCGCGGCTGCGTCATTCAACGCCGGGCGTGATGCTTATCAGCCCGCCGCCGCATCACGATATCTACTCGATCGAGGATCTGGCGCAGTTGATCTATGATCTCAAACAGATCAACCCGCGCGCCAAGGTGACTGTGAAGCTGGTGGCTGCATCCGGTGTTGGAACGATCGCGGCAGGGGTCGCGAAGGCCAAAGCGGATGTTATTTTGATTTCTGGCCACAATGGCGGCACCGGGGCAAGCCCGGCGACGAGCATCAAATATGCAGGTCTGCCGTGGGAGATGGGGCTGACCGAGGCGCATCAGGTTCTGGCGATGAACAAGCTGCGCGAGCGGATCACGCTGCGCACAGATGGCGGATTGCGCACCGGGCGGGATATCGTGATGGCGGCGATGATGGGTGCCGAAGAATACGGCATCGGCACTGCGGCTTTGATCGCGATGGGCTGCATCATGGTGCGTCAGTGTCAGTCGAACACCTGCCCCGTCGGGGTCTGCACGCAGGATCCGAAGCTGCGCGAGAAGTTCACCGGATCGGCCGAGAAGGTGGTTAACCTGATCACCTTCTATGCGCAGGAGGTGCGCGAGATCCTCGCCAGCATCGGCGCGCGGTCTTTGGACGAGGTGATCGGGCGGGCCGATCTGCTGACGCAGGTCAGCCGCGGTTCGGCGCATCTGGACGACCTCGATTTGAACCCGCTGCTGATCACTGTCGATGGCGCGGACCGGATCGTTTATGATCGTTCGCGGCCGCGCAACGCGGTCATCGACACGCTGGACGCCGAGATCGTGCGCGATGCGGCGCGGTTCCTTGAGGATGGCGAGAAGATGCAGTTGTCCTATGCGGTGCGTAACACGCACCGGACCATCGGCACCCGCACATCCAGCCATATCGTGCAGAAATTCGGGATGCGGAACAAGTTGCAGCCGGATCACCTGACGGTCAAATTGACGGGCAGTGCCGGGCAGTCGCTGGGCGCATTCGCGGCGCCGGGACTGAAGCTGGAGGTGTCGGGGGACGCCAATGATTATGTCGGAAAAGGGCTTTCTGGTGGCACAATCGTGGTGCGTCCGCCGATGCATTCGCCGCTGATCGCGAGCGACAATACAATCATCGGTAACACGGTTCTGTACGGCGCGACCGACGGTTTCCTTTTTGCCGCCGGACGGGCGGGCGAGCGGTTCGCCGTGCGCAATTCCGGGGCGACCGTGGTCATCGAGGGCTGCGGGACGAACGGCTGCGAATACATGACCGGCGGCGTGGCGGTGATCCTGGGGCAGATCGGCGCGAACTTCGGCGCCGGGATGACTGGAGGAATGGCCTATTTGTACGATCCAAAAGGCATAGTTTCGGACTATCTGAACATGGAGACGCTGCACACTTGTGGGGTTACGGTGCCGCATTGGGAGCATCAGCTAAAGTCGCTGATAGAGCGGCACGAAGCCGAGACAGGCAGCCTGAAAGCGGCGGAAATCCTGAGCGATTGGGCCGACGAGAAGCAGTATTTCGTGCAGATCTGTCCGACCGAAATGCTGGTGCATCTGAAGCATCCGCTGACGCTGGAAGCGGGGGCAATGCCAGCCGAATAGCGGTCATTCAATTAGAGGTTGAGGCAGAAACCGCCACAATCTGGCGGCGTCTGGTCTGATTCCCCCACGAATCACCGACTTTCCGGGACGTTTTGGTCATGATTTTCGGCTAGTGTTCTGGCAATTGGAACACACAAAGTTGCCGGAATGCCTACGACTTATCCTGATCAATTCTATCTTATGGACCCGGCGAACCCGCCGGCGGTCGGGACGACTCTGACGCAAGTGTTCCTGAACATGGTCGATCAGAACAACAACAATTTCATTTCGCAAAACGGCAACGATACGGTCGACGGCAGCGATATCGTGTCCGGCTGGCCGGGCGACACGATCACCGTCACGATGAACGGATCGAACGTGACGATCGTGGGGATCACGTTCTATCTGGCGGACGGACGGCGTCTGTTCACACCGACCGACGGCACCAATCTGGACCCGGCGACGTTCGTCAGCTCGACATTTGTGAACAACACCGGGGCGATGCCAGTGGCCGGTTTCGGGCCGCCGTGTTTTGCCGCGGGAACCCGGATTGCCACCGCGCGCGGCGAGGTCGCGGTCGAGGATCTGGCGGTGGGCGATGTGGTGCTGACGATGGACAGCGGGTTGAAGCCGATCCGCTGGATCGGGCGGCGCTCGGTGCCGGGTACGGGTGATTTCGCACCGATCCGGATCCGGGCCGGTGCGGTCGGCAACGTGCGCGACCTCGTGGTTTCGCCGATGCATCGGATCCTGGTGCGGGGCTGGCAGGCAGAGCTGTATTTTGGCGACAGCGAGCTGTTGGTGGCGGCAAAGCATCTGGTTGACGGGCGTCGGATCCATGTCGATCCGGTGCCCGAGGTCGAGTATTTCCACATCCTCTTTGATCAGCACGAGGTGATCTTCTCGGACGGCGCCGCAACCGAAAGCTTCTTTCCGGGCGAACAGATTCTGGCGGACGCCGCGGCGATCCGGCAAGAACTTGAGGCGTTGTTCCCGGAGGCGTTCAGCGTCACCGGCCTGGCATCGTCCCGGACCGCGCGCAGGACCATCACGTTTCGGGACGCCGCGGTGCTGCGGGCGGCCTGACGCGGGCCGGTTGACGACAACCGGGTCTTGACCCCAGCCCTTGCGGCGTGGCTATTGGCGACCGTGGCACAGGCAAGCAAAAAGCGATCGGCAGGGACCGGCAGGCGCGCGAAAGCGACGCGGTCCAGGCGTAAGCTGCATCCGGTGCGGTTGCTGCTGCGATGGCTCATGCGCGGGGTTCTGGCCGCGGTGGCGCTGCTGGTTGTCGCGGTGCTTGGCTACAAAGTCTTCAATCCGCCGGGCACGCCCTACATGGCCGCCGAGGCGCGGCGGCTGGGCGGCGTCGATCAGGTCTGGGTCGACTTCGAGGATATCGCACCGGTGATGGCGCGGTCCGTCGTGGCCGGCGAGGACGCGAATTTCTGTCTGCATTGGGGGTTCGATATGGCCGCGATCCGGGTGGCGCTGGAAGACGGGTCGGGGCGCGGGGCGTCGACGATTTCGCAGCAGGCGGTGAAGAACGCGTATCTGTGGCAGGGGCGAAGCTGGCCGCGCAAGGCGCTGGAGGCGGTGATGACGCCGGTGGTGGAAATGATCTGGTCGAAGCGACGGATTCTCGAGGTCTATCTGAACGTCGCGGAGTTCGGCGAAGGCGTGTTCGGGGTCGAGGCGGCGGCGCGGACCTACTTCCGGGTCGGGCCGGAAGCGCTGACCGCGACGCAGGCCGCGCGACTGGCGGCAGTGTTGCCCAGCCCCAAGAAACGGTCGGCGGCAAACCCGTCATCCTTCGTGCGGCGGCGGGCGGCGGCGATCGCCGATGGCGCCGCCACGATCAAGGCGGATGGCCGCGCGGCTTGTTTCGAGAGTTGAAATCGGCCTTGGAACCCGGCATTGAGGGGGAAAATCACCGAGGGCCGATTTTCCGATGATCCGACTGTTCCACGTCCCGCTATCGCCGTTCTGCCGCAAGGTGCGGTTATCGCTGGCCGAAAAGAAGCTGGAGGTCGAGCTGGTCGAGGAAAAATACTGGGAACAGGACGCCGAATTCCTGCGCCGCAACCCGGCGGGCAAGGTGCCGGTGCTGAAGATGGACGGGCGGATGATGGCCGAAAGCGCCGCGATCTGCGAGTATATCGAGGAAAAGTACCCCGATCCCGTGCTGATGCCGCGTACCGCCGAGGGTCGCTACGAGGTTCGGCGGATCATCAGTTGGTTCGATGACAAGTTCCATCAGGAAGTGACCTCGAAGCTGCTCTACGAGCGGGTCAACAAGAAGATGATGGGGCGCGGATATCCGGATTCAGGCAATGTGAAGGCCGGGGCGAAGGCGATCAAGTATCATCTGGACTACATGGGCTGGCTGCTGGATCAGCGGCGCTGGCTGGCGGGGGATGCGATGACGCTGGCGGATTTCGCGGCTGCGGCGCAACTGTCGACGCTGGATTACATCAGCGATGTGGACTGGCACCGCAACGCCAACGTCAAGGACTGGTATGCGAAGATCAAGTCGCGCCCGGCGTTTCGGTCGATCCTGGCCGATCAGGTGCCGGGATTCCGGCCGCCGGCGCATTACTCGGACCTCGATTTTTGATATGTCCGGGCGGAGCCGGGGGCTGTCTGCCCCCGGACCCCCGAGGATATTTTCCAACGGATGATGGAGGCTTCGCATGAGCGCGGCGTTCAAAGAGCGGCTGGTCGCGCAGGCTTTGGCCGAGGGGTTCTCGGCCGTTGGGGTCACACGCACTGATGCGATACCGCAAGCGGCGGAGCGGTTGGCGGGATTTGTCGAGGCCGGATATCATGGCCAGATGGGCTGGATTGCCGAGCGGAGGGGCTGGCGCGGCGATCCGGCGGCTTTGTGGCCCGAAGCGCGATCCGTGGTGATGCTCGCCGAGGCCTATACGCCGGATCATGATCCGCTGGCGGTTCTTGAGCAGCGCGACCGGGCGGCGGTTTCGGTCTATGCGCAGGGGCGGGACTACCATGAGATCGTCAAGAAGCGGCTGAAGCGGGTCGGGCGCTGGCTGATCGACGCCGGAGGCGGCGAGATCAAGGTGTTCGTTGATACCGCCCCGGTTATGGAAAAACCGCTGGCGGCGGCGGCGGGTTTGGGGTGGCAGGGCAAGCACACCAATCTGCTGAGCCGCAAGTTGGGAAACTGGTTCTTTCTGGGCGCGATCTTCACCACCATCGAGTTGCCGGTGGACGAACCGGAGGCCGAGAAATGCGGGTCGTGCCGGGCCTGTCTGGACATTTGCCCGACCGATGCGTTTCCGGCGCCGTTCCAGCTGGATGCGCGACGTTGCATTTCCTACCTGACGATCGAGCATAAAGGGCCTGTGGATATCGCGCTGCGCGTAAAGATGGGCAACCGGATTTACGGCTGTGATGACTGTCTGGCGATCTGCCCGTGGAACAAGTTCGCGGTGGCGGCGACAGAGATGCGATACGGCGGGGACAGCGATCTGCGGGCACCGAAGCTGGCGGACCTGGCCGGGTTGGATGATGCCGGGTTCAGGGCGCGGTTTTCGGGCTCGCCGATCAAGCGGATCGGGCGGGATCGGTTTGTGCGCAACGTGCTTTACGCGATCGGAAATTCGGGGGACCGCGGGTTGCGGCAGGTGGCGCAGAAATTGTGCGACGACGGTGATCCGGTTGTTGCAGATGCGGCGCGCTGGGCCGTTGCGCGATTGGGTGAGGCGGCCTAAAAGACTGTCGGGGGACAGGAGGAGAGCAGATGCGGAACTATTCCAGGCGGGGCGCCCTGGCCCTGATGATCGGAGCCTTGTCGGCCTGCGGCGACCGCGACCGGGACCAGGTGTCACGGGGTCTTCACAGGGGCGAAACGCCCGAAATGCGGCGACTGATCAACAAATATGCTGGCGTCTACGATATTCCGCCGAGCCTTGTGCACCGGGTGGTGCAACGCGAGAGCGGCTATAATCCGGCGGCGCGCAACGGGCCCTATTACGGGCTGATGCAGATCCTGCCGCAGACGGCGGCGACGATGGGATATCGCGGCCGACCGCGGGGGCTGCTGGATGCCGAAACCAACCTGAAATACGCCGGGAAATACCTGCGCGGGGCCTATATCGTTGCGGATGGCGATCAGGACGAGGCGGTCAGCTGGTATGCGCGTGGCTATTATTACGAGGCCAAGCGCAAGGGATTGCTGGAAGAGACCGGGCTGCGCTAGGCGCGGGCGGTGCGGAGGCGGTGGCCTTTCATCAGGATCAGCACCATGATCCCGATGTTCAGGAAGTTCCAGCCGATGCCGTTGATGAAAGCCATCTGGTAGCTTCCCGTCACATCGTAGATCCAGCCCGACATCCAGCCGCCCAGTGCCATGCCGACGATGGTGGCCATCATCACGAAGCCGACGCGGGCGCCGGCCTCGCGCGCGGGCAGATATTCGCGGACGATCAGCGCGTAGCTGGGGACGATGCCGCCCTGCGCGAGGCCGAAGACAAGGCTGACGGTATAGAGCGAAACCATGTCGCCGGCGGGCAGGTAGAGGAAGAGTGCCAGGCATTGCAGGGTCGAGCCGATCAGCAGGGTTTTGACGCCGCCCAGTTTGTCGGCAATCAGGCCGGAGGCGAGGCGCGAGACCACGCCGCCCATCAGCATCAGTGACAGCATCTGCGAGCCAACGGCCGGTCCATAACCGAGATCGACGCAGAGCGACACGATATGGACCTGCGGCATCGACATCGCGACGCAGCAACCGACCCCGGCAAGCGCCAGAAGCCATTGCAACTGGGTGGGGGTAAAGCTGATGGTTCGGGCCGTGATGCGCGCAGTTGCCGTCGGCAGGTCGGGTTCCTCTGGGATGCGGCGGCGCAGCAGCAGCGACAGCGGGATCACACTGACGAGGGTGATCGCGGCAAGTGCGAGGTAGACGATGCGCCAGCTGGTATCAGCAAGCAGTCCGCCAAGCAGCATCGGCCAGATCGCGCCGCTGAGGTAGTTGCCAGACGCCGCGATTGCCACGGCGATGCCGCGCTTGCGCTGAAACCAGTGCGAGATGTCGGCAATCAGCGGCCCGAAACTGGCGGCAGTGCCGAAGCCGATCAGCAGTTGGACCAGCGCCAGCATCTGCACGCTCGGGCTGAATGAGGCAAGGACGTAGCCTGCAGCGATCGTCACGGCGGCGCCGATCAGGGCGGTGGTGACGCCGAACCGGTCGACCGCGCGACCGATCAGGAAATTGCCGAGCGCGAAACCGACCATCGTCAGGGTGTAGGGAAACGACGCCCCGGCGCGGTCGATGCCGAATTCCGCCTGCACCGCCGGCATGATGACGATGATCGACCACATGCCGACATTTCCGACCGTCGCGATCAGAAGGGTGATGCCAAGGCGGACCCATGAATAGCGGCTGTCGAGGAAGGATGCGGATGTCATGGGCCGGACGCTAGGGCGGGGCTTGGGGCTTGTCCATCGCGAAAACGGCGGAGATTTGCCCGCGGGATTTGGTGGAATCCGCGCGGCATGCTAGGGTTGAGTCGTTGCCCTGGTGGGAGACCAAAATGACACGACATATCGCCGACAAGGTTCATGCCCGCGGGTCCGCCCGAATCCGCGAATATACCAGGATCGAACGGGAAACCGTGCCCAACCGTGTGACCAAGGGACTGCAGACGCGGCCCGAAGTGCGCGACGAGGCGGCACGGCTGAAGGCCTATCTTAGGATCGAGCGCGGCATTCAGGCCTGAACCGGCGGGCAGTGGCCCTTAAAGGCAAATTGACATTCCGCCATCGACGAAGATCGTCTGGCCATTGATGTAACTTGCGGCATCCGATGCCAGGAAGATCGCTGCGCCCTGCAATTCCGGCAGCTTTCCCCAGCGGCCGGTCGGGGTGCGTTTGCCGACCCAGGCGGTGAAATCCGGATCCGCGACAAGGGCCGCATTCAGCGGGGTGTCGAAATAGCCCGGCGCGATGGCATTCACGTTCAGGCCTTTCGGCCCCCAGTCGGTCGCCATGCCCTTGGTCAGGTTCGAGACCGCGCCTTTCGAGGCGGTGTAGGGCGCGATGCCGGCACGGGCCAGCGCTGACTGGACCGAGGCGATGTTGACGATCCTGCCCTTCCCGCGCCGGATCATGTGGCGCGCGACCGCCTGGCCGACGTTGAAGACCGACGAGACGTTGGTGCGCATCAGTTGCTCGAACGCATCGGGCGGGAAGTCTTCCAGCGGCGCGCGGTGTTGCATGCCGGCGTTGTTCACGAGTATGTCGATCGCGCCGATTTCAGCCTCGAACGTGTCGATGGCGGCGCGGGTGGCGGCGTGATCGGTGGCGTCGAACGGCAGTTCGTGGACCGTGGCCCCGGTGTCTCGCAAGGCTTGCGCGGCCAGCGTCAGCTTGCCCGAATTGCGTCCGTTCATCACGATCGTTGCCCCGGCCGAAGCGAGGCCGTGGGCGATTGATTCGCCGATGCCCTGAGACGAGCCCGTGACAAGGGCGATCCTGTCGGTCAGATCGAAAAGCGGGTGGGTCATGGGGATCCTCTGGCTGGTGTTCGGGTGCACCATAAAGAGTTGGGTCTGCCGCTCAAGCCCCGGAGGAGACAGCGCGATTGGCGGGATTGCCTTCGCCGTGGTGCCGGCTAGGGTGGCCGGAACGGATCGGACAAAGCGATGAACCCGCTGCACGGCATCTTTCTGAAAGTGGCATCGGTGACGGTGTTTGTCGCGATGGCGAGCCTGATCAAGGCGTCTGCGGGTTACGGCGTGCCGCCGGGCGAGGCGGTGTTCTTTCGCTCGCTTTTCGCCATTCCGGTGATCGTGGTCTGGCTGGCGATGTCCGGGCATCTGCATGACGGGCTGAAGACGACGCAGCCGATGGCGCATCTGTGGCGCGGGTTGGTGGGGACAAGTGCTATGGGGCTGGGATTCGCCGGGCTCGGGCTGTTGCCGCTGCCCGAGGTGACGGCGATCGGCTATGCCGCGCCGCTGCTAGTGGTGGTGCTGGCGGCGATGTTTCTGGGCGAACAGGTGCGGATTTTCCGGCTGTCGGCGGTGGCGCTTGGTCTGGTCGGCGTGCTGATCGTGCTGTCGCCGCGACTGACGGCGCTGGAATCCACGGATGTGCGCCAGACGCTGGGGGCAGTGTTGGTGCTGGGATCCGCGCTGTTTGCGGCGTTGGCGCAGGTGTTCGTGCGCAAACTTGTGCAACTGGAAACCACCTCGGCGATCGTGTTCTATTTCTCGGTTTCGGCCACCTTGCTGTCGATGCTGACGATCCCCTACGGCTGGATCATGCCGCCGTTGCCGGTTCTGGCGATGCTGGTAACGGCGGGGCTTCTGGGCGGGGTCGGGCAGATTCTGCTGACCTCGGCCTACCGCTATGCCGACGTGTCGGTGATCGCGCCGTTTGAATATGCCTCGATGCTGCTGGCGATCGGATCGGGATTCGCGTTTTTTGGTGAGGTGCCGACGTTGCCGACGATGGCGGGGGCTTTGCTGATTATTCTGGCAGGCGTGCTGATCATCTTTCGCGAACGGCAACTTGGCTTGGAACGTGAGAAGCAGCGCCGGGCAATGCCACCCGGAGGGTGATCGATTGTCGATTTCCGTTGTTAGAGACTAATCTTGCGTGGGGGGTTACCCGCCGGGGGCTGCCATTTTCATCGCTGCCACGGCCGCGCGGATGCCTTGGGCGGCGCTTGGCGGTGTGTAGGGTCCGTAGCGATTTGGCCCGACGACATAAGTGATCTGCACGGAATCGCCCGCCACGTCGGTGTGGCGAAACCTGTGATCGACAGCGAAGGCGTCGAAGGTCCGCGCGATGGCGCGTTCAAGATCTGGCCGCGATATAGATGCCTGCACATCTCTGCCCCAGTCGATCTGCACGACGATATCGACAACATGAGATTCACCGCGGGTCTTGGCCAGTTCTTCTTTAGTGACGGCAAGCGGGCGCAGGGTCGGATCCTTGGTCGCGCGGTAATAAAGATAGGCGCTCGATCCGGGCAAAGCCACGGCGACGATCATCGCGGGAAGAAGCAGGTTGATGCGGGCCATGGCTTAACTCGGGCTGGTTCTTCCCAATGTTAGGCAACGAGGCCTTCACAACCGATTAAGATCTGGCGAGTGTTTCGACCGAGGTGATGGTTGGCAGATGACGCGCGATTTCCCTCCAGTTCTCGCCGGCGTCGTTGGTCGCGAAGACGGAACCGGAGTTTGTGCCGAAATAGACACTGTTTTGGCCGCCATTTCCGGTCGCCATTGCCTGTCGAAGAACGGTGAAGAAGCAATCCTGCTGCGGCAGACCTTCGCGCAACGCCTGCCAGCTTTCACCACCGTCGCGTGACCGCCAGACGGCGGCCGCGGCACCGGGCGGGAATCGGCCCTGGCTGTCGCCATTCAGGGGAATTGTCCAGATCAGGTTTGGATCGACCGGATCCACCGCGATGGGAAAGCCGAAGGTCGAGGGCAGGCCTTCGGTGACATCATCCCAGTTTCGACCACCGTCGCGGCTGCGGAAAACGCCGTGGTGGTTCTGCTGATAAAGCAGATCCCCGGTCGCGCCGGTGGCCCGCACCATGTTGTGCACGCAATGTCCGGTTTCACCGTCGCGCGGGGCGGCGGGATGGTCGTGATGCGCGCAGGCATCGGCATTCGACAGGCGGTTGCGGCGGTCCCAGCTTTTGCCGCCATCCTCGGTGGCAAAGACGCCGGCGGCGGAAATGCCGACCCAGATCTTGGACGCGTCGGACGGATCAGGGATGATCGTGTGCAGGGTCAGGCCCGCCGCGCCGGGGTTCCAGCTTTCGGCCGAAGGATGGTCGTTCAGGCTTTGCAGTTTTTCCCATGTCGCGCCGTTGTCGGAACTTTTCAGCATCGTGGCGGGCTTGGTCCCGGCATAAAGCGCGCCGTGCGCGTATCCGAGCGACCAGACCTGTGAAAACTGGTCGGCAAAGGGCGGCGTGTTCGGTTGCCAGCCGATCATCTTGGCGAAGTCGGGGTCATTCGCGGCCCAGTCGTCGACCTGGCCCTTGGTCAGTTTGGCGTGGCTCCAACTTTTGCCGCTGTCGGTACTGGTCCAGACACCGGCGCCGTGCCAGTCGCCGCCACCGCCGGCCCAGATCGTGCCGGTTTCAGGATCGCCGATGACATGATTGATCGGCGCACCGTCGCAATGCGGACCGGACGCTCGCCAGCCGTCAGGAGTTTCAGTCAGAAGGAAGGCACCTTTCGTGGTGCCGACGAGGATGGTCGAGGACATGCGCGCGCTCCTTGATTGGTGGCGCGAGGATATCAGGGCGCGTGATTCGGTCGAAATGATATTGTGCGAGCGATTCTGTCGCCCGGTCTGTCAGGTGGGCGATACAGTGTCTAATGCTGGCGATGCTTACTGACGGACCAGTTTCTCATAGCCTTCGGCGATATCCCGCGTTAGCGCGCCGACCTCGAAGTTATAGTCGCCGATCTGGCCGACGGGGGTGACCTCGGCGGCGGTGCCGGTCAGCCAGCATTGCTCGAACCCTTCGAGTTCCTCGGGCATGATGTGGCGGACGTGGACTTTGACCTGACGGTCGTTCAGCATGCCGATGACGGTCTGACGGGTCAGGCCGTTCAGGAAGCAATCGGGGTCGGGGGTGTGGACCTCGCCGTTCTTGACGAAGAAGATGTTGGCGCCGGTCGCCTCGGCGATGTAGCCGCGATAGTCGAACATCATGGCGTCCGAACAGCCCTTGGCCTCGGCGGCGTGTTTGGCCATCGTGCAGATCATGTAAAGACCGGCGGCCTTGGCGTGGCTGGGGGCGGTTTCGGGGCTGGGGCGCTTCCATTTGGCGATGTCGAGCTTGGCGCCCTTCATCTTGGCGTCGCCGTAGTAGTTGCCCCATTCCCAGGCGGCGATGGCCAACCTGACCTTGTTGCGTTTGGCGGCGACGCCCATATCCTCGCCCGCACCGCGCCACGCGACGGCGCGGACGTAGGCATCGGTGAAACCGTTGGCGGTCAGAACCTCTTGCTTGGCGGCCTCGATTTCATCGACCGTGTAGGGGATCTGGAAGTCGAGACAGCCGGCGGAATAGTGCAGCCGTTCAGAGTGTTCGCGGGATTTGAATATCTTGCCGTTGTAGCAGCGCTCGCCCTCGAAAACGGACGAGGCATAGTGCAGCGCGTGGGTCAGGATGTGGACGTTGGCATCGCGCCAATCGGTCAGTTTGCCGTCCATCCAGATCTTGCCGTCACGATCATCATAAGCGCCCGCCATTTCAGCATCCTCCAACCGCGGCCAGTGGCCGTTTTGCAAAAGTTGCGCAAAATAGGTCCGGTTCGGACATTAAATTACGCGAAATCCGGGAATCGCTAGCAATTGATTCTTGGAAAGTCAACAAGGCTGACTTAAAATTCACTGTAATGAGCGGATTGAAATCGGGGATCGACATGGGTCAGCACGGCGAGGTCAGCAGGCCAGGTAGCGAGAGCCTGCTGTTTCTGACGGACGAACAGTTGAAGAAAGGAATCGAGGCGATGTTCTTCGCCTATCGCGGTTTCACCGCCGATCCCGATCGCATTCTGGAAAACTATTCCTACGGGCGCGCGCATCACCGGGCCCTGCATTTCATCAATCGCAGTCCGGGAACGACGGTGAACAATCTGCTGTCGATCCTGGGGGTGACCAAGCAGTCGCTGAACCGTGTCTTGCGTGCCCTGATCGAGGATGATCTGGTCGAAAGCAGGGTGGGTCGTCGCGACAAGCGCGAACGGCATTTGCATTTGACCGAGAAGGGATCTGTATTGGAACGGGACTTGTCAGAAGCGCAGCGCAACCGGATGCGCGTGGCATTTCGTGCTGCGGGGCCAGAGGCGGTGTCGGGATTCCGACAGGTGTTGGAGGCGATGATGGATGCCGAGATGCGCCGTCAGTACAATCGGCTGAAGGATGCCGGAACATGAGCGGTTCAGAATCGCACCTGCTAATTGTCGATGATGACGAGCGTATTCGTGGGCTGCTACAGAAGTTCCTGATCCGCAGCGGCTTTTTCGTGACTGCCGCCCGCGATGCCTCGCACGCCCGGCGCATCCTGACGGGGCTGGATTTCGATCTGCTGGTGCTGGATGTGATGATGCCGGGGGAAGACGGCGTGAGTTTTACAAAATCCCTGCGCGAGACACTTAAAACCCCGATTCTGCTGCTGACGGCGAAGGGCGAGACCGAGGATCGCATCGCGGGGCTGGAGGCCGGGGCAGACGACTATCTGCCCAAGCCGTTCGAGCCGAAGGAGTTGCTGCTGAGGATCAACGCGATTCTGCGCCGGGTGCCGCAAGAGCCGATTGACAGCGGTATTCCCAAGGTGCTGCATCTGGGCGACATCCGTTATGACGTGGAACGCGGCGAGATGTGGCAGGGCGACAGCTCGGTGCGGTTGACAGCGACCGAGAGCCAGCTGATGAAGATTTTCTCGGCGTCCCCTGCTGAACCTGTGACACGCAGCGAACTGGTCGAGAAGCTGGGCCGCGACAAGGGCCAGGCACAAGAGCGGGCGGTGGATGTCCAGATAACCCGGCTTCGCCGCAAGATCGAGGCCGATCCGAGGCAACCGCGTTATCTACAGACGGTTCGGGGCGAAGGTTACATGCTGGCGCCAGATTGAGCCGATCATCGCGTCGGGATGGCGGAAGTCATCCGCCGTTGCGCAGGTTGCAGATGCGGCGACCGGGCGACTCACGCGCCATTAGTGGTGGCAGAGCTATTCCTGATTGAGGCGGTGCTTGTCACGGCCCAGCAACCAGGAGTTTCCCGATGAACAAAGATGAATTTTCCAATCTGACACCCGATCTGACCAGCCCGGCCACCGCAATTGAAGAGATCATCCCCGACGACCAAGCTGAACTTTCGGCTGTAACACGGGCGATCAATGTCTCTGGCCCCGGTCTTGTGCGGATGGTCACCATCGACGGCTTCGTCGGCGATGTTTTCATCGCAGCAGGTGTCGCATTCCCGATCCGGGCGCGTCGAGTTCTGGCAACCGGCACGACGGCGACCGGCATTCGCGGCCTTTACTAGGCCAAAGTCGGTCCGAGCGTCTGTTACAGGCTGGAAAAGTCGGCTAACTTCGGTGCATGAGCACCTTTTACTATTCGCATCCGGACTCTGCCGACCATGTGACGCCTGCCGGGCACCCCGAACAGGTGGCGCGAATGGCGGCGATCGCTTCGGCCTTGTCCGGGGCGGATTTCGCCGGACTGGACCGACGCGAGGCGCCATTGGCCAGCGCCGAAGATCTGCGCCTTTGCCATCCACAGCGATACATCGACAGAATCGAGGCGGCGGTTCCCTCGCAGGGCACCGTCGCCTTGGACGCCGATACCCACATGTCGCCGGGATCGTTGCAAGCGGCATTGCGCGGCGTTGGCGGCGGGATCGCAGCGGTTGACGCGGTGCTGGACGGCGCGGCGGCGAATGCGTTCGTCGGTTGCCGCCCGCCGGGTCATCACGCCGAAACGGAAACGCCGATGGGGTTCTGCCTGTTCGGTAACGTCGCGATTGCGGCGAAACATGCGCTGGAACGGCGCGGGCTGACGCGGGTGGCAGTTGTGGATTTCGACGTTCACCATGGCAACGGCACGCAGGATCTACTGTGGGACGAGGCGCGGACGCTGTTCGTGACCAGCCAGCAGATGCCGCTTTGGCCCGGCACCGGCGACCCGAGCGAGCGGGGCGCCCATGACAACGTGATCAACATCCCGCTTGCGCCCGGTAGTGGCAGCGCCGAGATGCGGCGCGCCTATGAGGGCCGGGTTTTCCCCGCCCTGGACGCGTTCAGGCCGGAACTGATCCTGATATCTGCCGGGTTCGATGCCCATGCGGACGATCCCCTTGCCAACCTGAACTGGTCCACCGAGGATTTCGGCTGGCTTACGGGACGTCTGTGCGACGTGGCGGCGGAATGGTGCGACGGGCGCGTGGTCTCGACACTTGAAGGCGGATATGATCTGACGGCGCTGGGCCGATCGGTGGCGGCCTATGTGGCGGTTCTGATGGAGCGAAGCGGATGAGCGAGACAGCGGTTTCCGAGATGACATTCGAGCAGGCTATGGCCGAGCTGGAACGCGTGGTCGGGCAGCTGGAACGCGGTGACGTGGCACTTGAGGACTCGATCAAGCTTTACGAGCGCGGTGCTGCGCTGAAAAAGCGCTGCGAGGACAAGCTGCAAGAGGCCGAGGAGAAGGTCGCCAAGATCACTCTGAATGCCGAGGGCGCGGCGTCGGGAACGGAACCCGTCGAAGGGCTGTAGCCGATGTTTCCCGAACGCCTCGCCGAGGTCGCGAAGCAGGTTGAGGCCTGTCTGGCCGAGGTGCTTAGGCCATTGGGGCCAGCACCGGTGGCAGAAGCGATGCGCTATGCCACCAATGGCGGCAAGCGGCTGCGGGCGTTTCTGGTGATGGAGAGCGCGGCCTTGCACGGCGTCGCCGATGCGCAAAGCGTCTGGGCCGCCGCGGCCGTCGAGGCGATGCACGCCTATTCACTGGTCCATGATGATCTGCCCTGCATGGACGACGACGATTTGCGACGGGGGCAGCTGACCGTTCACGTGAAATGGGATGAGGCGACCGCGGTGCTGGTCGGCGACGCGTTGCAAGCGCTGGCGTTCGAATGTCTGGCGCGGGACGAACTGCATCCCAATCCGCGCGTTCGGCTGGCGCTGTTGGCCGCAATGGCGCGCGCTGCTGGTGCCGGGGGCATGGTGCTGGGTCAGGCGCAGGACGTGGCGGCGGAAACCGCGCCCGAGCCTTTGACGCTGGAACAGATCACCCAGCTTCAGCGGCTCAAGACCGGCGCGCTGATCGGTTGGTCGGCCCAATCCGGCGCGGTGCTGGCCGGGGTAGATCCCGCGCCCTTGCGGCACTATGCCGAAGCGCTGGGGCTTGCCTTTCAGATCGCGGATGACATCTTGGATGTAACCGGCGACACGACCAAGACCGGCAAGCGTGTCGGCAAAGATGCCAAGGCGGGCAAGGCGACGTTCGTCTCTTTGCTGGGACTTGACGGTGCAAGCAGCCGGGCGAAAGTGCTGGTGGCCGAGGCCGAGGCGGCGCTTGAGCCCTACGGCGACAGGGCGGAAGCCTTGCGGGAAGCGGCGCGGTTCGTTATCTCGCGCGAGATGTAATGATTGGCCCAAGGGGGCTACATGACCGACCGACCGAAAACTCCGCTTCTGGACCGCGTGCACCTGCCTGCGGACATGAAGGCGTTGAGCGATGCCGAGTTGCGGCGGCTTGCGGATGAATTGCGGGCCGAGACAATCTCGGCGGTATCGGAAACCGGCGGCCATCTGGGGGCCGGACTTGGGGTTGTCGAACTGACGGTGGCGCTGCATGCGGTTTTCGACGCACCGCGGGATCGGATCGTCTGGGATGTGAGTCATCAGACCTATCCGCACAAGATCCTGACCGGGCGACGCGACCGGATACGCACCTTGCGCCAGAAAGACGGGCTGTCCGGTTTCACCAAGCGGTCCGAAAGCCCTTACGACGCGTTCGGGGCCGCACATTCGTCAACCTCGATCTCGGCGGCGCTCGGTTTTGCCGTGGCGCGGGATCTGGGCGGTGCTGCCGAACCCAGCATTGGCGATTGCATTGCGGTGATCGGTGACGGCGCGATGAGTGCCGGCATGGCTTACGAGGCGATGAACAATGCCGGCCATCTGGGCAAGCGGCTGATTGTCATTCTAAACGACAACGAGATGTCGATTGCGCCGCCGGTGGGTGCGATGTCGACCTATCTGTCGCGGCTCTATGCAGGCAATCCCTACCAGGAATTCAAGGCTGCTGCGAAAGGCGCGCTTAGCCTTTTGCCGCCGCCATTCCAGGAGGGGGCGCGACGGGCCAAGGAGATGCTGAAGGGCATGACCGTCGGTGGCACGATGTTCGAGGAACTCGGATTTTCCTATGTCGGCCCTATCGACGGGCACGATATGGAGCAACTTCTGTCGATCTTGCGAACAGTGAAGGCCCGCGCGACCGGCCCGGTGCTGATCCATGCCATTACCCAGAAGGGCAAAGGCTACGCGCCGGCCGAAGATGCTGCGGACCGGGGTCATGCGACGGCCAAGTTCGACGTGGTCACCGGCAAACAGAAGAAATCACCGTCGAATGCGCCGAGCTACACTCGGGTGTTCGCGGATGCCCTGCTGCGTGAAGCGGCGGCGGACGACAAGATCGTTGCAGTGACGGCGGCGATGCCGGATGGGACCGGGCTGAACCTGTTCGCGGAACGCTATCCCAGCCGCTGTTTCGATGTCGGCATTGCCGAGCAGCATGCGGTGACCTTTTGCGCGGGCCTTGCGGCGGGCGGGATGAAGCCGTTCTGCACGATCTATTCGACGTTTCTGCAGCGCGGTTACGATCAGGTTGTGCATGATGTCGCGATCCAGCGCTTGCCGGTGCGGTTTGCGATCGACCGGGCCGGACTGGTCGGCGCGGATGGCGCTACCCATGCCGGCGCCTATGACATCGCGTATCTGGCGAACCTGCCGGGCATGGTCGTGATGGCGGCTGCGGACGAGTCCGAACTGGTGCATATGGTGGCCACGGCTGCGGCCCATGACGACGGTCCGATCGCATTCCGCTATCCGCGTGGCGAAGGTGTGGGCGTAGATCTGCCGGAGCGCGGCGAAGTGTTGGAAATTGGCAAGGGACGCATCGTTCAGCAGGGCGGACGGGTTGCGATCCTTTCATTCGGCACAAGGCTTGAAGCGGTTCGGCAAGCGGCGGAAACATTGTCTAACAAGGGCATTACGCCGACGATCGCCGATGCGCGCTTTGCCAAACCGCTTGATCAGGATTTGATTATGCAGCTGGCGGCAGAGCATGAAGCGCTGATCACGATCGAAGAGGGCGCGATTGGCGGATTCGGGTCGCATGTCGCGCAATTGCTGGCCGAGCGGGGCGTTTTTGATCGTGGCTTCAGGTTCCGTTCGATGGTGCTACCGGATGAGTTCATTGATCAGGCCAGTCCCGAAGATATGTATGCGACGGCTCGGCTGACCGCAGGCGACATCGTGGCGAAGGTGCTCGATGTTCTTGGCGTGACGGATATTGCGAGCCGTCGGGCCTAGGGCGGTCAGGTGCGGAGATCAGTCGGATTCAAGCAGGGCATTGAGTCCACTGCGATAGTCTGGATGGATAAGCTGCACGCCAAGCTCCGCCTTGATCCGATCGTTTTGGACTTTCTTTGACTCGGCATAGAAGCTTCGAGCCATCGGGGTCATTTCGGCTGTGTCCCAGTCCTGCGCGGGCGGGACGGGAACCTTCAACAGTCGGGCGGCGTATTCGATAACGTCTTCGGGCGGTGCCGGATCGTCGTCACAGACATTATATATCGCGCCGGGATCGGGACGCGCGATCGAAGCCGCCAACACTTGCGCGATGTCATCCACATGAATGCGGCTGAACACCTGACCGGGTTTGACAATCCGCCTGGCGGTGCCATTGCGGACCTTGGCAAACGGGCCGCGACCCGGTCCATAAATCCCCGCGAGGCGAAATATGTGCAGGTTTAGAGCCTGTTTTTTGGCGAGCGCCTGCCACCCACTCTCGGCCAGCACGCGATGCTTGCCGCGCTTGGTCGACGGGGTCAGCGGGGTCGTCTCGTCCACCCAATCACCCTGATGGTCACCGTAGACGCCAGTGGTTGAAAGGTAGCCTGTCCACTCGAAAGGTGTGGCAGCAAGGATTTGATCGGCAGCAGCGTTCAGCACCGGGTCGCCGTGTTCATCCGGTGCAATGGATGTGAGAAGATGCGTCGCGGCATGAAGCGCTTGGGTCACATCGGTGCCCGGCCAGACCAACGGCTGCACCCCTTCAGCACGCAGGGCTTCGGCATTTTCGGGGCTGCGGGTTGTGCCAATGATCTGCCAGCCCTGCGGGATCAGCAGGCGCGCAAGGGCACGGGAAGAATAGCCATGTCCGAAAGAAAAGAGGGTCTTTGTCATGGTCCGAGTTATCGGCCGAATGGGCCAGTGCGCAAGGGGAGTTGACGAATCGGTAATTGCATGATGTGTTAATTAACATAAATAGGGAATAAGCGATGGCTGACCTGCAGACACATTTTGCGGCACTAGGAGATTCGACCCGGCTAGCCATAATCGAGCGTCTCCTGGCGCAAGGTGAACAAAGCGCCGGCGATTTGCAGGATGTGGCGGACGTGACGGCACCGGCGATCTCTCGCCACCTCAAGGTACTGCGCGAGGCGGGGCTGGTGCAGCGACGGGTCGATGCACAGCGCAGGATCTACAGCGTGGTGCCAGAGGCCATGCAAGCGATCAATGCATGGACGCTCAGCCACCGCGATTTTTGGCAGGTTAGCCTGGACCGGCTGGGCCGTGCGCTGGAAAAGGAATGAAGCAATGACCGATCTTACGATTACCCGCAGCTTTGACGCAGCGCCCGAGAAAGTGTTCGATTTCGTGTCGAAGACAGAACATCTGCTGAAGTGGTGGGGACCAGAGGGAATGACCCTGCCCGAACACCGTCTGACCCTTGATCGTCCCGGCCCGTGGATGTCAGTGATGGCGAATGCCGAGGGGCAGCGATTCAAGGTATCGGGGCAGGTCACGAAGGTCGATCCGCCGCTTTTGATCGGATTTACCTGGGCCTGGCATGATGAAAACGACCGTCGCGGCGTCGAAAGTCATGTTACAATCCGGCTGGTTCCGGCTGCGAACGGCGGCACCGAATTCGAACTGCACCACGTCGACCTGCCAAACGACGACGCGGCTGCAAGCCACGAGCGGGGGTGGAGCTCTGCCCTGCGGAAACTTGAACGTTTGGCGAACGCGCAATCTGACAAGGAGAGAAAGAATGGCTAACTTCATATTCGCCTATCACGGCGGCAAAATGCCTGACACGCCGGAAGAAGGCGCCAAGGAAATGGCGGCATGGAATGCCTGGTATCAAGGGATGGGCGACAAGGTGACGAATGGCGGCGGGCCGGTGGGCAAGTCATCAACAGTGTCTAACAAGGGAGTTGTGCAGAGCGGCGGGGCAAATCCTCTGTCGGGATTCACGGTGGTGACTGCGAAGGATCACGCCGACGCCGACAAGATGGCGCAGGGTTGCCCGATTCTGAAGAACGGCGGCAGCGTCGAGGTTGCCGAGATCATAGATATGTAATCTGGGCCCTGTCTCAGGTGGCGTTCGGGCGGGCTGTCGCGAAGCCTTGGCGGGTTCTTTCGCCGGGGGGCTTGCACGCAGGTCCGATTTCCTGACAATTGGTCTATGGAAATGCCTGCCTTGAAATCCTGGGAAGACAGTGCCGCGCGGCTTGTCGCCGTGGCCGCTGGGCGCGAAGCTGCGGATCTGGTGATCCGCGGCGGCGTGCTGGTCAATGTGCAAACCCGCGAGGTCCTGGACGGCTGGCAGGTGGCAATTGCGGACGGCCGCTTTGCCTATGTCGGGCCGGATGCGACGCATTGCATCGGCGATGACACCAAGGTGCTGGAAGCAGGCGGGCAATTCCTGATCCCCGGTCTGTGCGACGGCCACATGCATATCGAATCCGGAATGCTGACGCCCGCCGAATTCGCCGCCGCCGTGATCCCGCATGGCACGACGACGATGTTCACGGACCCGCATGAAATTGCCAATGTGTTGGGGTTGCGGGGCGTCAAACTGATGCACGACGAGGCGCTGATGCAGCCGGTCAGCATCTACACCCAGATGCCAAGCTGCGCGCCTTCTGCGCCCGGATTAGAGACGACGGGCTTCCAGATTTCCACCGAGGATGTCGCGGAAGCCATGGCTTGGCCGGGTCTAATCGGACTTGGCGAGATGATGAATTTTCCCGGTGTGGTGAAGGGAGATCCGCAGATGCTGGCCGAAATGGCGGCAACGATGCGGACGGGCAAGACGGTGGGCGGGCATTATGCCTCGCCCGATCTTGGACCTGCGTTCAGCGCCTATGTCGCCGGTGGTGCTGCGGATGACCACGAGGGCACCTGCGAGGCGGATGCGATTGCGCGGGTCCGGCTGGGAATGCGGGCGATGCTGCGGCTGGGATCGGCCTGGTTCGATGTCGAAAGCCAGATCACGGCGGTGACTAAAAAGGGGCTCGATCCCCGCAATTTCATCTTATGCACGGATGACTGCCATTCCGGCACGCTGGTCAACGAGGGGCACATGAACCGGGTGGTCCGCCACGCGATTGCGTGCGGATGCGACCCTTTGGTGGCGTTGCAGATGGCCACGGTGAACACAGCCACGCATTTCGGGTTGGAGCGCGAGCTTGGGTCGATCTCTCCGGGGCGTCGGGCGGATGTGATTCTGACCAGCGACCTGCAGACATTGCCCATCAACAGGGTTATTGCGCGGGGCGTGTCGGTGGCGGTTGACGGACGCATCGTGGTCGAATGCCCGCATCTGGACTGGCCGCAGGACGTTCGGGCGACGGTACATCTGGGCAAGTTACTGCAGGCAGAGGATTTTGAGGTTGAAGCGCCAGAGGGCGCGAACCGGGTGACCGCGAAGGTGATTGGCGTGGTTGAAAATCAGGCTCCGACAAAGGCCATGACGGCAGATTTGCCTGTGATAGACACGGTTGTCCAGGGCGATGAGGCGAAAGACGTCTGTCAGATCGCGCTGGTCGAGCGACACCGGGCGACGGGCGATGTGGTGAATGGTTTTGTGTCGGGCTTTGGCTACACCGGTCGGATGGCGATGGCGAGTACGGTCGCGCATGACAGCCACCACATGATCGTCGTCGGCACCAGCCGAGAGGACATGGCGTTGGCAGCGAACCGTTTGGGCGAGGTTGGCGGCGGGATCACCGTCTGGAAGGACGGGCAGGAAATCGCGCTGGTTGAATTGCCGATCGCCGGTTTGATGTCGGATAGTCCGGCGAAAGAGGTTGCCGCCAAGGCCGATCGAATGGTTGCGGCGATGGCAGAATGCGGCTGCACGCTGAACAACGCCTATATGCAGCATTCGCTTCTGGCGCTGGTTGTCATACCAGAGTTACGGATTTCCGATCTCGGTCTGGTGGATGTCACCAAATTCGAGGTCACAGACTTATTCGAGGACCATTGATGGACGGAACAGAGCCGAAGCTGCCGATCGAAACCCCGAAAACACCCGCCCCCGAGGTGTTTTTCGACGCTGGTGAAGCGGTCAAGCGGCTGACCGAGTTGTATCAGACCGCCGTTACGTTCCTGAGCGAAAGATTCTCGGAAACTGTCGCAGGGGCAAAACCGCCATCGCGATACCGGGCCTACTATCCGGAAATCCGGATCACCACGACAAGCTATGCCGCCGCCGACAGCCGGTTGAGTTTTGGTCATGTCGCGGTGCCCGGCACTTATTCGACCACAGTGACCCGCCCGGATCTTTTTGCCAACTACCTGCGTCAGCAGATCGACCTTCTGATCCGCAATCATGGTGTGCCGGTGGTCATCGGCGCGTCGGATACACCGATGCCGGTGCATTTTGCGGTGGCCAATGACGAGGGCGTTACAGTGCCGCACGAGGGAGTTATGGACTTCACGCTGCGCGACGTGTTCGACGTGCCTGACCTTTCTACGACGCATGATGACATCGTGAACGGCTTTGGATTCCATTATTCCGACGGGTCGTCGGCCTTGGCCCCATTTACCGCGCAACGGATCGATTACTCACTGGCCCGTTTGTCGCACTATACCGCGACAAGCGCCGAACATTTTCAGAACCATGTGCTGTTCACCAACTACCAGTTCTACGTAGAGGAATTCGAGGCCTATGCCCGGTTGGCGCTGAGCGACAAGACGAGCGGCTATACCGAATTTGTGGGGCCGGGAAACGTGTCTATCACTGGCCCGAAAGAACCCATGCCGGTGCCAATGAAGCTGCCGCAGATGCCGACCTATCATTTGAAGCGGGCGGACAGTGCCGGGATCACGCTGGTCAATATCGGCATCGGTCCCTCGAACGCCAAGACGGCGACCGACCATATCGCGGTTCTGCGCCCGCATGCCTGGCTGATGGTGGGTCATTGTGCGGGCTTGCGTAACAGCCAGCGGTTGGGTGATTTCGTGCTGGCCCATGCTTATCTGCGTGAGGATCATGTGCTGGACGACGATCTGCCGGTCTGGGTGCCGATCCCGCCGCTGGCAGAGATCCAGATCGCGCTGGAAGATGCGGTCGAGGCTGTGACGAAGCTGGAAGGCTACGAGCTGAAACGGATCATGCGAACCGGCACGGTGGCCACGATCGACAATCGCAACTGGGAACTGCGCGACCAGTCGGGGCCGGTTCAGCGGCTGTCGCAATCGCGCGCAATCGCGTTGGACATGGAAAGCGCCACCATCGCGGCCAACGGATTCCGGTTCCGGGTGCCCTATGGAACACTGCTATGCGTGTCGGACAAACCGTTGCACGGAGAGCTGAAATTGCCGGGAATGGCGTCGGACTTTTACAAGACACAGGTCGCCCGGCACCTTCTGATCGGCATTCAGGCGATGGAGACATTGCGCGAAATGCCGCTTGAACGGATCCATTCCCGCAAGCTGAGAAGCTTCGAAGAGACCGCATTTCTATGAATTAGTGAGAAATTCCCAACAAAATGCGTGTTTTTATGCCGAGGGTGTACACAAATTGTTGTGTCCTACCTCTATATTCCGCTAGATTCCGCGAATAAGCCCCAGCCGTAGGGGAGGACGAGGAGATCATAGATGGCGAAACCAATGACCAAGACCCAGCTTGTGGCCGCAATGGCCGACGAGATGGGAGCCGACAAGAAAACCGGTGCAGCCGCGCTTGACGCGATCATCAACATCATCACCAAGGAAGTGTCCGCGGGTGGTGCAGTGACCCTGCCGGGCGTCGGCAAGATCATGTGCCGCGCCCGTCCGGCGCGTATGGTGCGCAATCCCGCAACGGGGGAGCAGATCCAGAAGGATGCCGACAAGGTCGTCAAAATGACGATCGCCAAGGCGCTTAAGGACAGTGTCAACGACTGACATTGCCTTCGGAAGTGATATGCGAAAGGGTCGCCCACGGGCGGCCCTTTTACTTTGAGGCAGGTATGGATTTTCGCGCAATCGGCATGGGGCTGGCGTTTGCCTTCATGTGGTCCTCGGCTTTCACCTCTGCCCGGATCATCGTGCTGGACGCACCACCCCTCTCATCGTTGGCGGTCCGTTTTCTGATCTCGGGCTTGCTTGCCATCGGCATTGCGAAAGCGATGGGACAGAGTTGGCGATTGACAACCGGGCAGCGCAAATCGACACTGATCTTCGGCATCTGTCAGAATGCGATCTATCTGGGTGCCTATTTCGTGGCAATGCAGACGGTCGAGGCTTCCCTGGCCGCGATCATCGCCTCGACCATGCCGCTGGTGGTGGCGCTTCTGGGGTGGATGGTCTTTGGCGACCGGGTTCGGCCGCTGGGCTTGGCGGGACTGGTGGCCGGGTTCACCGGCGTGGCCCTCATCATGAGCACGCGGCTTGGCGGTGGCACTGATGCCTACGGCGTGGCGCTGTGCGTCATCGGTGTGGCGGCCCTGGCGATTGCGACGATATCGGTTCGCGGTGCGGCGTCCGGCGGCAACGTCCTGATGATCGTGGGCTTGCAGATGCTTGTCGGCTGCGCGGTGCTGGCCGTCGTCGCCGTCCTGACGGAAAGCTGGCAGGTCAACTGGACGTGGCGACTGATCGGCGCATTCGCTTATACGACATTGGTGCCGGGGCTGGCGGCCACTTGGGTCTGGTTCACGCTGGTCAACAGGATCGGGGCAGTTCCGGCGGCAACGTTCCACTTCCTCAACCCCTTTTTTGGTGTCGCCATTGCGGCGCTGCTGCTGGGCGAGGCTCTGGGACCAGTGGACGTGCTTGGCGTCATCATCATAGCGGCCGGAATTCTGGCCGTGCAGATCGCGAAGCGGCCGGTCGGGTGCCGCGCATTTGATCGCCTGTAACCCGAGTTTAGGTGACATTCGAACCCTGCGCTGGCTATGCCTGTACGCATGGAACTTGTTTTCGCGTATGCGGCCGGACTGCTGACACTGATCAACCCGTGCGTCCTGCCGGTCCTGCCGATCGTGCTGGCCACGTCACTTCAGGGCAATCGGCACGGTCCGTTGGCGCTCGCGGCAGGGATGAGTGTCGCTTTCGTCATTCTGGGGATGTTTGTCGCTGTTCTGGGACGAGCTTTCGGGATCACCGAGCAAACCATGGCCGATGCCGGGGCCGTGCTAATGGTGGGGTTCGGGCTTGTGCTGTTGGTTCCGCAGTTTTCGGCGCGGTTTGCCGTCGCCACTGCGGGGGTGTCGTCAAATGCCGATGCCGGAATAGACCACATGAACGGGCAAGGCATAGCGGGGCAGGTGTTAGGTGGCATGCTGCTTGGGGCGGTCTGGAGTCCCTGCATCGGACCGACGCTGGGCAGCGCGATCGGATTGGCCAGTCAGGGCGAAAGTCTGGGCCTTGTGGCCGCGATCATGGTCAGCTTTGCACTGGGCGTGTCGACAATTATCCTCGTGCTTGGTTACGGCGCGCAAAACGCGATCCGCCAAAGGCTGGCGCTGATGCGGCGCATATCGCAGAAGTCCCGCCCGATCATGGGTGTCGTGTTTGTCGCAGTCGGCTTGGGGCTGCTGTTCCGCCTGCACCACGTGATCGAAGGCTGGGCGCTGGATAACATGCCCAGTTGGCTGATCAACCTGTCCGTCAGCATTTAGTCTCTGGAAAAGGAAGAAATCATGAATCGCCGCGATTTTCTGATTATCACCACCGCCGTCAGCACGGTGCCCGCATTGCCTGTGTTCGCCGGGTTCGAGACCGGCATCGAGTATACACCGGGTCTGGTAACCGAGCGTCTGGCGGCGGGCGAAACTCTGTTTCTCGATTTCAGCGCGACGTGGTGTTCAACCTGTCGCGCTCAGGCCGAGGTGATCATGACGCTGCAGGCCGAAAACCCGGACTATCTCGATCAGGTCACCTTCGTTTCGGTCGACTGGGATACCTATGCGAATGATCCGCTGACGATTTCGTTGAACATCCCGCGCCGGTCAACGCTGGTGGTGTTGAAAGGCGACAAGGAACTGGGGCGCATCGTCGCGGGCACATCGCGCAGCGAAATCAAGAAGCTCATGGACATGGCGCTTGTAGCCGCGAGCGCCTGAAAGGGTCGCGCCGCGATTGATTGCCTGCGTCGGGACTATTGCCGCGACCTGCAACAATCAGCCAATCTTGCCGCGCAATCCGCCTGTCTGGGCGCGGTCGAGCAGGATGTGATCAAGGATGACACAGGCCATCATTGCCTCACCGACGGGCACTGCGCGAATGCCGACGCAGGGGTCGTGCCGACCCTTGGTGACAATCTCGGTTTCGTCGCCGGAAACGGTGATGGTCTTGCGCGGTGTCAAGATCGAAGAGGTTGGCTTGACCGCGAAACGGCAGACGATATCCTGCCCGGTCGAGATGCCGCCCAAAATGCCGCCAGAGTGATTGCTGCTGAATTCCGGGCCATTCGGACCCATCCGGATTTCGTCTGCATTTGCTTCTCCGGTCAGCGACGCGGCGGCCATACCTTCGCCAATCTCGACGCCCTTGACGGCATTTATAGACATCATCGCAGCGGCAATATCAGTGTCTAATTTGGCATAAACCGGCGCCCCCAGTCCCGCGGGCACGGCTTTGGCCACGACCTCGACGACAGCGCCCACCGAGCTACCGGATTTGCGCAGATCATCCAGGTAGGTTGCCCAAACCACTGCGGCACCGGCGTCTGGGGTCCAGAACGGGTTTGCGTCAATCTCATCCCAATCGAACCGGCTTCGGTCGATCTGCTGCGGCCCCATCTGTACCATGTAGCCCTTGATCACCAGCCCCGGTACAAGCGCCTTTATCGCTTCCCGTGCCACGCCACCGGCCGCGACGCGTGCCGCGGTTTCGCGCGCCGACGACCGACCCCCGCCGCGCGGATCACGGATCCCGTATTTCTGCCAATACGTGATGTCAGCGTGGCCGGGCCGGAATTTCTGCGCGATATCTCCGTAATCTTTGGACCGTTGGTCGGTGTTGCGGATCATCAACTGGATCGGAGTGCCTGTGGTGCGACCTTCGTAGACCCCCGACAGGATCTCGACCTCGTCGGCCTCGCGCCGCTGGGTGGTGAACTTGTTCTGGCCAGGTTTACGCCGGTCCAGCCAATGTTGCAGCATCGACGCGGTCAGCGGCACACCCGGAGGGCAGCCATCAACAGTCGCCCCCAATGCGGGACCATGCGATTCGCCCCATGTGGTGACGCGGAAGAGGTGGCCGAAGGTGTTCAGGCTCATGGTGATGCTCCCTTTCGCAGCGGTCTAGCGGGCGCGTTGGACTGTCTCAAGGGGTTTCACCTTGCCCTGACCCGGATTGCGCCCTAGATAATGGCCTACCTCGGGGTGCGCCGGATCTGATCCGGTGCTGAGATGCGCAAGCGGACCCGTTGAACCTGAACCGGCTAACACCGGCGGAGGGAAGGTGAGATTTCTCCACCCGAACCCCGCCCGTTCGCAATTGGAGAGAACGATGAAAACCATCCTGATAGCGACGGGACTACTGGCCACGGCAACTTTCGCCATGGCACAGGAGAGACCCGTACTGACCGTCTACACCTATGACAGCTTTTCTTCGGAATGGGGGCCGGGCCCGCAGATCGAGGTGGGGTTCGAGGAGCTGTGCGATTGTGACCTGCAATTTGTCACCTCGGGCGATGGAGCAGCGCTGTTGGCACGGGTCCGGCTGGAAGGTGCGCGCACCGACGCGGATGTCGTGTTGGGGCTGGATACCAACCTGACAGCGGTAGCCACGGAAACCGGCATTTTTGCGCCGCACGGGCTTGATCTGGCAGGTTTTGATATGCCGGTGGACTATCAGGACGATGTTTTCCTGCCCTACGATTGGGGCTATTTCGCCTTCGTCTACGACAAGAAAACAGTCTCTAATCCGCCGAAATCCTTTGAGGAACTTGCCGCGAGCAATCTGAAGATCGTGATCGAGGATCCCCGCTCTTCAACGCCCGGACTGGGCCTACTTCTATGGGTCAAGGCCGCTTACGGCGATCGTGCGCCAGAAATCTGGACGGGGCTTGCAGACAATATCCTGACCGTAACCAAGGGCTGGTCAGAGGCCTACGGAATGTTCCTGGAGGGCGAGGCGGACATGGTCTTGTCCTATACCACATCTCCTGCCTATCACCTGATCGCAGAAGGCGATGACAGCAAGGCGGCGGCGGCTTTTACCGAGGGCCACTATCTGCAGATTGAAGTCGCGGCAAAGGTTGCCTCGACCAATCAACCCGAACTCGCGGATCGGTTCATGGAGTACATCCTGACCGATGCATTTCAAGGAGCAATCCCGCAAACCAACTGGATGTATCCGGCACGCTTGCCGGCGACAGGTCTTCCGGACGGGTTTGAAACATTGATCGTTCCGAAGACGGCATTGCTCTATCCCGCCGGAGAGGCCGCGAAGATCCGTGAGGAAGCGTTGCAGGAATGGCTGAACGCCCTGAGCCAATGATCCGGGCATGGCCGGGTGTTGTCGCTGCGGGGCTGGTGGCGGCGCTGACGCTTGGAACATTGCTGGCTGTGATGCTACGCGCCGAACGATGGAGCGGGTTGTCGCCGTCGGACTGGGCCGCGGTCAGGTTTACGGTGGTGCAGGCCTTCTTGTCGGCAGCGATCAGCGTGGCGCTGGCGGTTCCGGTTGCGCGGGCTCTGTCTCGGCGGCAGTTCCGGGGGCGTCGACTGCTTGTGACGATGCTTGGGGCACCGTTCATCCTGCCCGCAATCGTCGCGGTGCTGGGGCTCCTGGCGGTTTTTGGGCGAAATGGCCTTGTTAGTCACTTTGTTGAATGGTTCGGCTGGCCGCCGATCCAAATCTACGGTTTGCAAGGCGTCGTCCTGGCGCATGTTTTTTTAAACCTGCCGCTGGCGACGAGGCTGATCCTGCAGGGCTGGCTGGCGATCCCGGCGGAGCGGTTCCGGTTGGCCGCTTCCCTTGGGTTCGGAAGCACAGATGTGGCACAGGTGCTGGAACGACCGATGTTACGCGCGATCCTGCCGGGTGCGTTCATGGTGATCTTTGTCATCTGCACGACAAGTTTTGCGGTGGCCCTGGCCTTGGGCGGCGGGCCGAAGGCGACGACGGTAGAGCTTGCGATCTATCAGGCCTTCCGCTTCGAATTCGATCTGGGAAAGGCCGCGCTTTTGGCGTTGGTGCAATTCGAAATCTGCGCCGTTGCCGCAGGCTTGGCGTTATGGGCGCACGTGCCAGAGGCAGGCGGACCAGGACTTGATAGGGCAGTCGAGCGCTGGGATGCACGAGGAATGGGGTTCCGGTGGTTGGACGCGGCAATGATCGTGCTTGCAGCGGTGTTCCTGCTGGTGCCGTTGGGGATGGTCGTGGCGAACGGACTGCCCGGACTGGCGGCCTTGCCGGCCTCAGTCGGTGCGGCCACTCTACGGTCAGTCGTGGTGGCATTGGGTGCGGCATTGCTTTCCGTAACACTGGGATTGTCACTGGCGTTCGCGATCACAGAGATCAAGAACGGACTGGGTCGCGGACTGCTGGAAGGGATTGGCTATCTGGCAATTGCAGCCTCTCCGCTAGTTGTGGGAACGGGCTTGTTCATTGTCCTTTATCCTTTGTTAAACCCGGTTTCTGTCGCACTTCCGATCACCGCGTTGGTCAATGCGTTGATGAGTCTGCCGTTCGCAATGCGGGTGTTGGTGCCTGCTGTTGCCCAGGTGGACAGGCAGTTTGGGCAATTGGCGGAAAGCCTGTCGTTGGCGGGCTGGGCGCGATTCCGGTATCTTTATCTGCCGCGGTTGCGTGAGCCCGTGGGATTTGCGGCAGGTCTGGCAGCCGCCCTGAGCATGGGTGATCTGGGGGTCGTGGCGCTATTCGCCGACCCGGATGCGGCGACGCTACCGTTGCAGATGTATCGGCTGATGGCGGCCTACCGGATGCAAGAGGCGGCAGGTGCTGGTTTGCTGTTGCTGGCCTTGTCGCTGGCGCTCTTTTGGCTTTTTGATCGGGGAGGGCGGATAAATGCTGACACTTGAAGCGCTGGACATCAGGCAGGATGCGTTCCGCCTGACCGCGGACTTCTCGGTCGAAACCGGGGCGCGGGTCGCGGTTGTCGGGCCATCGGGGGC
>JBBKVT010000149.1:0-14959 GCA_037968535.1 Paracoccaceae bacterium | reverse complement strand
GCCGAAGCCCTGATGCGCGTGGCGGCGGCGCAGCACGGTGCGGCGACCGCCTTTCCCGCGGCGGAACTTGCCCTGAGCGGACCCGACGCCGAGCCACCGGCAGAGACCGACGACGCGCTGCGAGAAGCGTTCCGCGATAACCGGCCTCGTGACATGGCGGCGGGCCGAACCCTGATCGGTCCGCACCGCGCCGATCTGGAAGCGGTCTACACGACCAAGGGCATCGCCGCCCGCCAATGTTCGACCGGCGAACAGAAGGCGCTGTTGATTTCGTTGATCCTGGCCAATGCCCGCGCCCTGGCCGATGATTTCGGCGCGCCGCCCATCCTGCTGCTTGATGAGGTCGCAGCACACCTGGACGCCGACCGTCGCGCCGCCCTTTACGACGAGATCTGCACGCTCGGTGCCCAGGCCTGGATGACCGGCACCGGGGCAGAATTGTTCGAGACGCTGGGCGACCGGGCACAGCACCTGAATGTGCAAGAGACCGGCGGCGCATCGCGCGTCAGCCTGTGCTAGAATTGCCCGAACTGAAAGGAGCCCTCCGATGACCCCGCAACGTGTCACTCTCATTACGCTCGGCGTCGACGATCTTGACCGGTCACGCGCGTTCTATGCGGCCCTTGGATGGACCCCGGCGCGCGAACAGGAGGGGATCAGCTTTTACCAGCTGCACGGCCTGGTTCTGGGCCTCTTCGGACGCGCCGCGCTGGCGCAGGATCAAGGCCGTCCCGGCGCCACCCTTGGCACCGGCGCAATGACGCTGGCGCAGAATTTCGCGACGACCGAGGAAGTCGACGCGGCGTTTCGATCCGCACTTGCGGCCGGCGCCACCGCGCTGAAGAAACCGGAAAAGGTGTTCTGGGGCGGCTATTCCGGCTACTGGGCCGATCTCGATGGCCATGTCTGGGAAGTTGCGATGAACCCGTTCTGGCCGCTGAACGATGACGGCACCCTGACGCTGCCCGATCAGGATGCAGGCTAGCCCGACCTCGCACGACATTTCACATCGCTTGTCATAATCGGGTCCGACACTTGCGCGCGGACCCGCCATGACCATTTCGCCTTCCGAACTCTTGCTTTACGCCGGTGCGCTGGCGATCCTGTTCGTCACCCCCGGCCCGGTCTGGGTGGCGCTGACCGCCCGCACCCTGTCTGGTGGCTTCCACTCCGCATGGCCGCTGGCGCTGGGCGTGGTGATCGGCGATGCGCTTTGGCCGTTCCTGGCGATCCTCGGCGTCACATGGGTCGTCTCGGTCTTCGCCGGCTTCATGACCGTACTGCGCTGGACCGCCTCGGCGATCTTCCTGCTGATGGGCGTGCTGATCATCCGAAACGCGGGCAAGACGATCGCCACCGACAGCCGCCTAACCCGACCCGGCACCTGGGCGGGATTTGCGGCCGGTGTCGCCGTGATCCTCGGCAATCCGAAAGCGATCCTGTTCTATATGGGCGTGCTGCCCGGCTTTTTCGACCTGACCCGCCTGACCCATCCCGACATCGCCGCCATCGTGGCGCTGTCGATGATCGTGCCCTTCATCGGCAACCTGTTTTTCGCGCTGTTCATCGACCGGGCGCGGCGTCTGCTGACCTCGCCCAAGGCGCTCAGGCGGACCAACCTGACGGCGGGCAGCCTGCTGATCGCGGTCGGCCTGATCATTCCATTCACCTAGACCGGGACAACAGGCGACCAATGCCGCGGAATGCTACCAAATCTTGTGGCAACCACGTGACAACCCCCCCCAAATCTCGTATAAAACCGCGGAAATAACTCGGAAAGATCGCATGGCCGAAGCAGCCCCGCAGCAAGAAGAATACGGCGCCGATTCCATCAAGGTTCTCAAGGGCTTGGACGCTGTTCGCAAGCGCCCCGGAATGTATATCGGCGATACCGACGACGGCTCGGGCCTGCACCACATGGTCTACGAGGTCGTCGACAACGGCATCGACGAAGCTTTGGCCGGTCACGCCGACCATGTTTCGGTGACAATCCATGCCGACAACAGCGTTTCGGTCAGCGACAACGGCCGCGGCATTCCGGTCGGCATCCACGAAGAAGAAGGCGTTTCAGCGGCCGAGGTCATCATGACCCAACTGCACGCTGGCGGCAAATTCGACCAGAACTCCTACAAGGTATCGGGCGGTCTGCACGGCGTCGGCGTGTCGGTCGTCAACGCCCTTTCGGACTGGCTCGACCTGCGGGTCTGGCGCAATGGCAAGGAACACTACGCCCGCTTCGAACGCGGCGAAACCGTGAAACATCTAGAGGTCGTTGGCGACGCCAATGTTCGCAAGGGAACCGAAGTGCGGTTCCTCGCCTCCACCACGACCTTCTCGAACCTCGAATATTCCTTCAAGACGCTCGAACACCGGCTGCGCGAACTGGCGTTCCTGAACTCTGGCGTCCGCATCATCCTGCGCGATGAACGGCCCGCCGAGGCGCTTGAATCGAACCTTTTCTACGAAGGTGGCGTCCGCGAATTCGTCCGCTACCTCGACCGCTCCAAGACGCCGATGATCGACGACCCGATCTTCATCATTGGCGAACGTGACGGCATCACCGTCGAGGCCGCGATGTGGTGGAACGACAGCTATAACGAAATGGTGCTGCCGTTCACCAACAACATTCCGCAGCGCGACGGCGGCAGCCATCTTTCCGGCTTTCGCGGTGCGCTGACCCGCACCATCAACCTCTACGCCAATTCCAGCGGCATCCTGAAAAAGGAAAAGGTCACCTTCTCTGGCGACGATGCCCGCGAGGGGCTGACCTGCGTGCTGTCCGTCAAGGTGCCCGACCCCAAGTTCTCCAGCCAGACCAAGGACAAGCTGGTCAGTTCAGAAGTCCGCCCCGCAGTCGAGAACCTGATGAACGAAAAACTCGGCGAATGGTTCGAAGAACACCCCGCCGAAGCCCGCCACATCGTCGGCAAGATCGTCGAGGCCGCACTCGCCCGCGAAGCCGCCCGCAAGGCGCGCGAGATGACCCGCAAGAAGTCCTCGCTCGACATCGCCAGCCTGCCCGGCAAGCTGGCCGATTGTCAGGAACGCGACCCGGCGAAGCGGGAGCTTTTCCTCGTCGAGGGTGACAGCGCCGGCGGTTCGGCCAAGCAGGGCCGGTCTCGCAACAACCAGGCGGTGCTGCCCCTGCGCGGCAAGATCCTGAACGTCGAGCGCGCCCGTTTCGACCGGATGCTCGGAAGCCAGGAAATCGGCACGCTGATCACCGCGCTGGGCACCGGCATCGGTCGCGACGAATTCGACCTGTCGAAACTGCGCTATCACAAGATCATCATCATGACCGACGCCGATGTCGACGGCGCCCATATCCGCACCCTGCTGCTGACCTTCTTCTTCCGCCAGATGCCATCCTTGATCGAAGGCGGTTTTCTCTACATCGCCCAACCGCCGCTGTACAAAGTCGCGCGCGGCAAGTCCGAGGTCTATCTCAAGGACCAGCTGGCGCTGGAAGACTACCTCGTGCAGATGGGGGTCGATGGTGCCGTGCTGCGCCTGCCAAGCGGGGAGGAAATTGCCGGCCAGGATCTTGCTCGCATTATCGAAGGCGCCCGCCAGTTCCGTCGCGTGCTCGATGCCTTTCCGACGCATTATCCCCGCAATATCCTTGAACAGGCAGCACTTGCGGGCGGCTTCGATGCCGGCAAGGCCGACGCCGACCTTCAGGCAGTTTCCGATCGCGTGGCGCAGCGGCTCGATCAGGTTGCACTGGAATATGAAACCGGCTGGAACGGTCGCATCACCCAGGATCACGGCATCCGCCTGACCCGGATCCTGCGCGGCGTCGAGGAAATTCGCACGCTTGACGGCGCGGTTCTGCGTTCCGGCGAGGCGCGCCGCCTGTCCGAAGTGTCGGCCAACAACCGCGAGGTTTACGCCGATCCCGCCCGTCTGGTCCGCAAGGACCGCGACACCGTGATCCACGGTCCGATCGACCTGCTCGAGGCGATCCTCAAGGAAGGCGAAAAGGGTCTGTCGCTGCAGCGATACAAGGGTCTGGGCGAGATGAATCCCGGTCAGCTTTGGGAAACCACCCTCGATCCCGAGGCCCGCACGCTGCTGCAGGTCAAGATCGACGATCTGGCCGATGCCGATGATATCTTCACCAAGCTGATGGGCGATGTCGTGGAACCTCGCCGCGAATTCATTCAGGCCAATGCGCTGAGCGTCGAGAATCTCGATTTCTGAACCGCGACGCCTGATCCGCAGCGACGTGCCTAACGCGATCTTCGCTCAGTCGATCCGCTCAGCCGGATAGCCCGCATCCTTCAACGCCGTCGCCAAGGCGTTGGGCTCTGCTGAACTGCCGATATCCACGCTGTGATCCGACAGGTCACACGTCACCGTCGCCGCCTCGTCCACCGCCGCGACGGCCTTTCGGATCGTCGCCACACAATGCCCGCAACTCATGTCCGGCACCGAAAATTTGGTCATGGTTCGCACTCCTTGTCGCGCCACTGTGCAGCCTTCGAACGCTGGAAGGTCAAGCACAATCTGCGCGGCTGGACGATCGGCACGATTTCATTCAGATTGGAACATGAACCGGAAACTTCAGGGATTCTGAATTGGCGATCAAGATCGAAATGCTGCGCTGTTTCGATGCTGTTGCTCGCAGTGGCAGCCTGCAAGTGGCTGCAACCGAGCTTGGCCGCACCGCCTCGGCCGTTTCGATGATGCTGAAACAGTTCGAGGATCACATCGGCGCGCCCCTGTTCGAAACCGCCCGAAAGTCGCACCTGACCCCACTGGGCGAACAGATCCAGACCGAAGCCCACCGCGGGCTCGACCAATTCGACCGGTCCGTCGACACCATCGCCCGACTCGCGACAGCGGATGAAGGCATGGTGCGGCTCGCCGCGACGCCCTCGGCCGCGCGATCAATCCTGCCCGCGATCATCCGCCGCTTCGTGCAGGCGCATCCCAGGGTGCGCATCGACCTGCGCGACATGGATTCGACCTCTGTCCAGCACGCACTCGAACAGGGTCAGACCGACATCGGCATCGCGACAATCCCGGCACTTGCGGGCCATGAACGGCGTCATCTTCTGTCCGACCCGTTCGGCGTGGTCTGCCGCGACGACCACCCACTGGCGTCCCTGAAACGCCCGCTCCGCTGGTCCGATCTGGACGGCCATGCCTTCATTGCAAACGGACTTTGCAGCTCGATCCAGGATGCCAGATTCGTCTCTATATTGGCACAATCGCTGCTCAACGTGCCCAACACCGCCTCGATCTTCGGTCTGATCCGCGCAGGGCTGGGCATCACCATCCTGCCCCGCCTCGCGGTGTCCGAGGATCAAAGCGACCTGCGATTCCTGCCGATCAGCGATTGCACGGCGCGACGCGAGCTTTACGTCGTCGCCCGAACCCGTCGCCAGCAATCCCCCGCAGTCCGCGCCCTGCTGGAAGCGATCGACGCCGAACGCAGCCATGGCCAATTTCAGAATTCCTGAATCAAACTCAATGGGTTTGCATTTGCCTGTAGCCCCGCAACAGCCCTAAATGCAGCTGTCGCGATAAAGAGGATCCCATGACCCAGCCCGAACGCAATTACTTCGCCGGCGAATGGCGCTCTGCCCCCGATACGATCGAGAATCGCAACCCGTCCGATACCACCGACCTGATCGGCACCTACGCGCAAGCCCAGCCCAAGCATCTTGACGACGCCCTCGACGCAGCACACCGCGCCCAAAGGGAATGGGCGGGCTACGGCCCCGAACGTCGGCAAAACGTGCTCATGGCGATCGGCACCGAAATGATGGCCCGCGCCGAAGAACTCGGCCGCCTGTTGTCGCGCGAAGAAGGCAAACCGCGGGCCGAGGGCAAGGGCGAGGTCTATCGCGCCGGTCAGTTCTTCACCTATTACGCCGCCGAATGCCTGCGCCAGATCGGCGACACCGCTGACAGCGTCCGCGCCGGGGTCGAGGTCGATATCCGCCGTGAACCCGTCGGCGTGGTCGCCGTGATCTCGCCCTGGAACTTCCCCACCGCCACCGCCAGCTGGAAGATCGCGCCCGCGCTCGCCTACGGCAACGCGGTGATCTGGAAACCCGCCAACCTGACCCCGGCGTCGGCCGTCGCCCTGACCGAGATCATCGCCCGGCAGGACATACCCAAGGGGCTCTTCAACCTAGTGATGGGCGCAGGCCGCGACATCGGCCAGCGGCTGGTCGAAAGCCCGCAGGTCGACGCGATCTCTTTCACCGGATCGGTTCCGGTCGGCAAGGGCATCGCCGCGGCGGCGATCGGCAACCTGACCCGGCTGCAGATGGAAATGGGGTCGAAGAACGCGCTCGCCGTGATGGACGACGCCGATCTGGACCTTGCCGTCAGCCTCGCCCTTGGCGGCGCGTTCGGCGGCACTGGACAAAAATGCACCGCCTCGTCGCGGCTGGTAGTCCACGACAAGATTCACGACGCCTTCGTGGAAAAGCTGGTCGCCGGAGCAAAGGCCCTCAAGGTGGGCCACGCGCTGACCGAAGGCACCCAACTCGGACCGGTGGTGAGCGAAACCCAGCTAAACGCCAATTTAGACTATGTTTCTCTGGGCAAATCCGAAGGCGCAACCCTTGCCTGCGGCGGCGACCGCCTGGCGATGGAAACCGACGGCTATTACATGGCCCCCGCAGTTTTCACCGACACCACGAACCAGATGCGCATCAACCAGGAAGAGATGTTCGCCCCGATCGCCTGCGTGATCCGCGCCGGCAGCTATGACGAGGCGCTCACCATCGTCAACGACACGCCCTTCGGCCTGACCTCTGGCATCGTCACCCGCAGCCTCGCCCGCGCCACGCATTTCCGCCGCAATGCGAGGACCGGCTGCGTGATGGTCAACCTGCCGACCGCCGGAACCGACTACCACGTGCCGTTCGGCGGCCGCGGCGACAGTTCCTACGGACCCCGCGAACAGGGATCATACGCCGCCGAATTCTACACCATCGTCAAGACCGCCTACACCGCCGCCGGCAACCCGGAGTGACACGGGTGACCTACCGCATAGACGCCCTGCAATACGCCAACTGGTCCGAAAAGATCTTCCGCCAGATGCGGCAGGGCGGTCTGAACGCCGTTCACGTGACCATCGCCTACCACGAGACATTCCGCGAAACAGTCTCTAACTTCGAGGAATGGAACCGCTGGTTCGAACGCTTCCCTGACCTGATCCTGCCGGGACGCAGCGCCGAAGACGTGGCTCTGGCGCGTGACACGGGCCGCACCGCGATCTTCCTCGGCTTCCAGAATCCCAGCCCGATCGAGGATGACATCGGCCTAGTCGAGATCCTTCACAGTCTCGGCGCTCGGTTCATGCAACTCAGCTACAACAACCAGTCGTTGCTCGCGACCGGCTGCTACGAGGCCGAAGACCCCGGCATCACCCGGATGGGCCGCCAGGTCATCGCCGAGATGAACCGCGTTGGCATGGTCATCGACATGAGCCATTCAGCAGACCGCTCGACACTCGAAGCGATCGAGATTTCCACCCGCCCCGTCGCCATCACCCATGCCAACCCGCACAGCTGGGCGCCCGCGCTGCGCAACAAGTCCGACGACGTAATTCGCGCGCTTGCCGGGTCTGGCGGCATGCTGGGATTCTCGCTTTACCCGCATCACTTGAAGAACAAATCCGACTGTACGCTGCAAGATTTCTGCCAGATGATCGCGCGCACAGCTGACCTCGTGGGTGCCGAAAACCTAGGAATAGGCTCTGATCTTTGCCAGGATCAACCCGACAGCGTCGTGACCTGGATGCGCAATGGCCGCTGGACCAAGCAGACCGACTACGGTGAAGGCTCTGCCGACGCTCCGGGCTTCCCGCCGATGCCGGACTGGTTCCGCGACAACCGCGACTTCGGCAATCTGGACTCCGGCCTTGCAGCCGTCGGTTTCGACTCCGCCGAAATTTCCGGCATCATGGGCGACAACTGGCACAGGTTCTTCGCACAGGGCTTCGCACCTGCCAAACCGACCGGACCGCGCTAACATCAGGGGGAAGGAAGATCACGATGCTGCCCAGTGACCAGACCGTCGCCGCCATCACCCCACGCGATCCCGCCATCGTCATGCGGCTGGCGCGGATGGGATCGTTCCACCAGTGCCGCCTGTCCTTCATGCGCGTCCTTCTGCGCCGCCTCGAATCCGAGCACTGGGCCTTCGACCGCCCCGCCTTCCAGACCGACGCGCGCGGCGTCGGCCATGCCGTCTACCGGATGACCGGCCCGGACCGCGCCTACAGCCTCGTCGCGTTCGCGCATGACCTGCCGCCCGACCAACGCTCGGACCGCGTCATCGCCACAGCCTGGGACGCGACATTCACGCTCTTCGACGGCACGCCAACCGACGCGGATATCGCGCGGCTGTCGCAGAACGTCCCGAAACAGGAAGCAGGCCGGGTCACCGCAACAGAAATCACCGTCTCGCGAGCGAACCGCTCGGTGCGGCTGTTCGACCATGTAATTCAGTGTCTATCACAGGGAAATCAGCCCGATATGACCGATGTGGACGCGGTCGGATACCTGATGCGCACCACCGCGGTCTACGGATCGGGCAAGCTGGGCGCGGTTGACCGGGAATCGATCGCCGAACGCCCGGAATTCGCCGCCCCGTTCCAAGCCGAGATGCTGACCGTGTTCCTGATCCGCGCTTTCGTCCTCGACCTTGTCGAGCATCTGGCCAAGGCCAGTGGCGGCGACCGCGCCGTCCCCCTCGACCCATCGCTGCGCCGCCGCTTCGGCATCGGCAATTCCACCGGGCTCGGCATGGCGCCGTTCCTGCTGAACCATCCGATCCTGCTCAACAACTGGATCGCCGCGCGGGAAGAGGCGCTGGCCCGCATCCGCAGCCTTCCCGCCGCCAGCGAACCAGAGGCCGCCGCGTTCCGCAAATACCTCGCCCGCGCGCAGTTGCACGTGGCCGGGTGGCACACCGACCACCCGGCGCAGACGGCGAAGCTGAAGGCTCTCAACACCGACCTCGCCAAACTGACCGCACATCTCGCCCAAGCGAATCTCACAGCGCAAAACCCTTGGAACAGACTATGGTTCTGGGCCGAACAGGCCCTGTCTCTTGAAGGCCAGGAACTCCTAGTCTCGTTGTTGATGGAACCTTACGGCCCGCTTGTCGACGGCCTTTCAAGCTGCATGAGCGCGGACGAAGACAGGGGTTTCAGGATCGACGGCGCGATGACTGCCGGATCCCTGCGCGGACTTCTGCGGGACATCTATGGTTGGGCGCTCGACATCGATTGGACCAGCCCGGACGCGCAGGAAAATGTCTGGTACGTCTCCGAGGAAAAGCTGGAACCCCGGCTCGGCAAGCGGCAACAGGAACCCGTCGAAGCCTACGAACAGCCGCTTTGCCCCGGTCGTGACGCGGCACGTCTGTTCCGCGATCTGGCAGGCGAACCCGACGCCGCCCCCATCGCGGATTTCCTGTTGCGCCACCCTCAGCACCGCCACATCGCCCGCCGGGCTCAAATCGCCGCGCGCTACCCCTATGCCGAGATCCGCGACAACACCATTGCCGCCGACCTGCTGCCGATCGACCTGCTGCGCGCCAAGCTGTCGTTCTTCGGCGCTTGTCATTTCGACCCGCGCTCGAACCGCTGGGTGCGGATCAACATGTTCCGCAACGCGCCCTTCCCGCACGAGATCGGCACCCGCCCGGTCGCAGGCTGGACCTATCCCGACCTGGACGGAACTACCGGGTGATCTGGTCGCTCAACGAGATCGAGGCAACCTGCCGCAAGGCGGCGCGCGGTGCCGGGTTCAGCTGGGGGCTGGCGGAAGAGGCTGGCAAGGCTGCGCGTTGGCTGACCGAACAGGGCCACCCCGGCGCAAATCTGATCGCCCGCCTTCTGATCCGCCACGACGGCATTGCAATGTCGCAACTCGCCCCCGTCCGGACCGAGGGCGTTTGGGCGGCACCGGGCGGCATGCTTTGCCCGATCATTGCAGGCACAGCGCTCAGTGACCGCGCCGCCCTTGTCGTAAATGTAGGGGAACTAACCATCGGACAAATCGCAGTCCCGTTGGTGCTCTGCTATTTCGCGCGCGCCTTGCTGGGGCCGGATATACAAAGCGTCAACCTCAGCTGGGATCGGGCGCAGGCCACCGTAACCGAAATCGGATTGCACGTTACCGGCGCACCGGCCGCCGTGCATGCGGAATCGACGCAAACAGTCTCTATAAAGGCGAATTTGGCTGCATTCGCGATGCAGATACCCCCGCCATCCGACCGCAGCGTCAGCGCCAAAACGGTTGTGCAGTTGCAGGCCTTCGCGCAGCGCACCTACGCCCCCGCCACCGATCTCAGCCGCAGCGCGGGCGCCGGTGCGGGTGAGACTGACAACGACTAGCCGCATAAAAAACCCCGAACCATCAAGGTCCGGGGCCACGGCGCATCACTGCGTCGCCAAATTTGCCAGTCGGTCGAGGGAAACATTCACCGACCGGCAAATCAACGTGTCAATTGGCGAAAGTCGCCTCGTCCAACTCGCCAATATGCTCGCCGACGTTCTGGCCAAACGCCAGAATCATCGCGCGGTAGAAATCTTCCGTACCGGGCTGAATGCCGCTGCCCATCGCACTGGCGTCAAGCTTCAGCTTGTACTCGTCGATCGGCGCGTATTCAGCCGAGCCATCGTCGATAGCGGACTGCGCAGGCTTCGGCGGGTAAACGTAAACCCAGCCATCGAGCGTGTTGAATTTCTTGTCGGCACCCATCGGGTTGCCATCAAGACTGATCGACTGCACACGCACGTCAACGGTATAGCTGTCGTCACCGGTCAACGGCGGCAGTGCTGCGATGATCGAGGCTTTCAGGTCCTCTTCAACCGCAGGATAATACTGCAATGCAGCTTTGTTCGATGCGTCATCTGCTTCGGCTGCGACTTCTACCGCGGAAATAGCGACGGGTTCTGCATAGGCGACGCTGGCTGTCGACAACATCAGGCCGGCCAGAATGGGATATAGAGCTCTCATAGTATCTTCCTTTCACTCACGTCTCATCGCCGGGCCGTAAACATTCACGACCGACGGGTGATCTACTAAGCAGAACAACGTGCGAGCCGATCATTAGGTTCCGTCCCCCCGAAACTGACACCGGCGCTTATGACACTTCGAACTCCAACGGCCTGACCTGCTGGAACATCCCTGAGGCGCGCAGCTTGCCCAGCACCGCGTCGGGCACCGGATCGTCGAGATACAGCAGCGCAATCGCCTCGCGCCCGCGCTCTGACCGCCCCAGCGTGAAGTTGGCAATGTTGACGCCGCTTTGCCCCATCGTGTTGCCCAATGTGCCGATGATCCCCGGCATGTCCTCATTGGTGGTGTAAAGCATGTAGCGGCCGATCTCGGCGTCGATGGTGATGCCCTTGATCTGGATGAACCGCGGCTTGCCATCGCTGAAAACAGTGCCTGCAATGGACCTCTCGCGATCCTCCGTCACCACGGTCAGCTTGATATAGGCGTCGAACACCCCGGTCTTTTCCTGAGTCGTCGTCGAGATATTGATGCCGCGTTCCTTCGCCACCACCGGCGCCGAGACCATGTTGACCTCGGGGTTCACCGCCTTCATCACGCCCGCAATCGTCGCGGCATTCAGTGCTGCGGTGTTCATCTTCGCGACGCTGCCGTTGTACAGAATGTTGATCGCCTTGATCGGCTGGTCGGTCATCTGCCCGACAAATGCGCCCAGATGCTGCGCCAGCTTCACCCAAGGCCCCATCACGACGGCTTCTTCTGCGGTGACACTCGGCATGTTCAGCGCATTGGCAACCGCACCAGTCAGCAGGTAATCCGACATCTGTTCCGCCACCTGGATCGCGACGTTTTCCTGCGCCTCGCTGGTCGAGGCCCCCAGATGCGGCGTGCAGACAACATTCGGCAGACCGAACAGCGGGCTGTCCGTCGCGGGTTCCACCGCGAACACGTCCAGCCCGGCCCCCGCGACCCGACCATCGCGGATCGCCTGCGCCAAGGCGTCCTCGTCGATCAACCCACCGCGGGCGCAGTTGATGATCCGGACGCTCTTCTTGACCTTTGCCAAAGCCTCTTTCGAAATGATGTTGCGTGTCTTGTCGGTCAGCGGCACATGCAGGGTGATGAAATCTGCGCGCGCCAGCAATTCGTCCAGTTCGACCTTCTGCACGTTCATCTGATGCGCGCGCTCTTCGGACAGGAACGGGTCATAGGCGATGACCTTCATCTTCAGCCCATGCGCCCGGTCGCAGACGATCGCGCCGATATTGCCCGCGCCGATCACGCCCAGCGTCTTGGCGGTCAGCTCGACCCCCATGAAGCGCGATTTCTCCCATTTACCGGCCTGGGTGCTGGCATTGGCTTCCGGGATTTGCCGCGCCACCGCGAACATCAGCGCGATGGCGTGCTCGGCGGTGGTGATCGAATTGCCGAACGGTGTGTTCATCACGATCACACCCTTTTTCGAGGCGGCCGGAATATCGACATTGTCGACCCCAATGCCGGCGCGGGCGACGATCTTCAGCTTTGGCGCGGCGTCCAGCAGCTTCGCCGTCACCTTGGTCGCTGACCTGATCGCCAGCCCGTCATAATCTGGAATCGCGGCCAGCAGCGCGTCCTTGTCCTTGCCAAGGTCGGGCAGGAATGTGACGTCAATGCCGCGGTCGCGAAAGATCTGGACGGCGGTGTCCGACAGCTTGTCGGAAACGAGGACTTTGGGGGCCATCATCGGGCACTCCTGTTCTGAGAGATATGTAAAATTGCGTGCGTACAGGGCCGTACAGAACGTCCATTTGCGGGGTTACGTTCTGTACAATATGTGCATTTAACGGTCAGCCGATCTCGGCGTGAAACGCCCAGCTGATCCAGGGCATCAGCGCCTCCAGATCCGACCTCTCGACGGTCCCGCCACACCAGATCCGCAACCCCGGCGGCGCGTCGCGGTAAGCCCCGATGTCATAGGCCACACCCACGGCCTCCAACCGCTTGGCGACCGCCTTGGCGAAGGCTGCACCATCACGAATCCGAGGGTCGGTGAACTTCAGGCAAACGCTGGTATTGCTGCGAGTCGCAGGGTCGTTTGCAAGGTTCTCGATCCAGTCGTTTTCCGCGCAAAGCGTGTCTAATACGGAAGAATTCGCGTCTGCTCGCGCAATCAGCCCCTTGAGTCCACCAACCGTTTCCGCCCAGTTTAACGCCTGAATATAGTCCTCGACTGCCAGCATCGACGGGGTGTTGATGGTCTCGCCAACAAAGATCCCTTCGATCAGCTTGCCACCCTTGGTCAGCCGGAAAATCTTCGGCAACGGCCAAGCAGGCACATAGCTTTCCAGCCGCTCCACGGCCCGTGGCGACAATATCAGCATCCCATGCGCCGCCTCGCCACCCAACACCTTCTGCCAAGAGAACGTGACCACATCCAACTTGTCCCAAGGCAGCTCCATCGCGAACGCCGCAGAGGTCGCGTCGCAGATCGTAAGCCCTTGACGATCAACAGGAATATTGTCACCATTCGGCACTCGAACACCACTTGTCGTGCCGTTCCAGGTGAACACCACATCCTTATCGAAATCGACTTCGGCAAGGTCCACGATGTCCCCGTAATCGGCGGTCCGCACCGTCGCATCAAGCTTCAGTTGCTTGACCACATCGGTCACCCAACCAGCGCCAAAACTCTCCCACGCCAGCATCTCGACGGGCTGCGCACCCAGCATCGACCACATCGCCATCTCGACAGCACCAGTGTCGGACGCCGGCACGATTCCAATCCTATAATCCGCCGGCACACCAAGAATTTCTCGTGTTTTGTCAATCGCTTCGCGCAATTTAGCCTTCCCGACAGCCGCACGGTGCGACCGGCCCAAGGGCGCGTCCGACAGCGAGTTCAACGTGAAAACGGGGGGTTTGGCACAGGGGCCGGATGAGAACCGCGGATTGACCGGCCGCGATGCCGGTTTCGTCATAGCCATTGCTGCTATCCTTCCAGATAAGCGCCCCTCGTTGGGGAGGGGTGTCCCAAGACGGCACCTACTCAAAACCCAATAAAACAACAAGATCAAAATCATCCGACCCTGCAAGTTTTTGCAGCGATAAGCAGAACAAACCGTGTTTTGTGTCAGCAGATTGGCACAAAACTGGCACAGCGTGTTCTTGGAATGTTCGCGCTTCCGCAGAAGAAGACGCTGTGTCCGGTGGAGCGGATCACTACGCATCCTTTGTGATCGCGACAGCGGGCCTGTCCGACGCTCTGGATGGGGAGGTGACGACATGACCTATCACCCCCGCATAACCGGCCCGGACGAGGTTCAACGTCCGTTTCACCATATGCCAACTGTCGCACGATTTGCTGAGAATAGTTGGGCATCAGGGTCTGCCAGGTCTGTCTCTGGGCAGGCGCGGCGGCGTGGTTGGAAACCACCCAAGAAACCACGGTCTCTCATGCGGGCGCTGGTCTCTGACCTGTTCATCCGTGACCCGGATAAAGATCAGGAGGGCAGTATCCAGCTGATCGAGTAACCGCACCGCCCTGCGCCTGACCGCGCGGGGCAACCTCAAGGTTTATGCGCGGTTTCACCCGATCAGCTTCGTAAATGTTGCATGACGAAAGAACTGCGCCACGGTTTGCCGCCTTCCCGTGCCAAAGGCGGATATGATCCGGGGATATCACCCGACCCGGCAGGGAACCGGCTCCTACTAGGCCTTGCCAGATACGTGACGACTATACACCCACCGGCTGGTGAAGGCGCGAATAGGCGCTCTGACAGAACCGGGGACCGCACCGGCGCAATGCTGCAAAGGGCGGGGCAGGATCAAAGCCTGCGGGGCAGCGGCTGGCCACCGACAAAAGGCATCGCGTGGATACGGATCAGGAAGCGTAGGGACTGCCTCTGTATATCGGGGGGCAGTAGCGGGTGTCGGCTATTGCCTAAGCGAAAGTAGGGCAAAGGTGGCGACGCCCAGCCTGG
>JBBKVT010000148.1:0-12782 GCA_037968535.1 Paracoccaceae bacterium | reverse complement strand
GACTGACGCCTGCGTGGCCGAAGGGGCAGCCTGGCTTGCCGCCCGCGACCCGCGCTTCGCCACGGCGTTGCAAAAGACCGGTCCGCTGCCGCTGCGCCGCCGCCCGGACGGGTTTGCCTCGCTTCTGGATGCGATCATGGCGCAACAGGTCTCGGTCGCCTCGGCCAATGCGATCTGGGCGCGGCTTGAGCACGCGAAGCTGATCACCAGAAGCAATGTCACCCAAGCCACAGAGGATGATTTGCGGGCGTGTGGGTTGTCGCGCCAGAAGATCAGGTATGCCAAGGCGCTGGCGGGGTCGGGTATCCGCTTTACCGAACTACGAGCTCTGCCGACAGACCTGCTGATCGCTCGACTGGTCGAAGTGCCGGGCATCGGGACGTGGACAGCCGAGATCTATGCGCTGTTCAGCCTGGGCCGCGCCGATGTATTCGCACCGGGCGATCTGGCGCTGCAAGAAGCGGCGCGCCTGTTGTTCGAGCTGGACGCGCGCCCCACGGAAAAAGCATTGCGGACGATGGCCGAAAACTGGTCGCCCTGGCGCGGCGTTGCAGCGCGTCTTTTGTGGGCTTACTACAAGGTGGCCAAGCAACGCGAGGGGATCGGATGAGCAACGGACTGGACGACAATCGACGCGCGGCGGCCTCGGGCAGGGCGACGTCCCTGGTCGTGTTCCTGCATGGCTATGGTGCGGATGGTCGCGACCTTCTCGGGCTGGCGGAACCGCTGACGCCGCACCTGCCCGACACGGTGTTCCGTGCGCCAGATGCGCCAGAGAGATGCGTGGGCAACCCGATGGGGTATCAATGGTTTCCAATCCCGTGGATCGACGGCTCGTCCGAGCAAGAGGCGCAAACCGGGATGGCGGCCGCGGCCGAGGATCTGAATGCTTACCTCGATGCCGTGTTGAAGCAAGAGGAACTGACGCCCGATCGCATGGTCCTGTTCGGATTTTCACAAGGTACGATGATGGCGCTGCATGTCGCACCCCGCAGGGCCGAATCCATTGCCGGCATCGTCGGCTTTTCCGGACGACTGCTGGCACCTGAACATCTCGCCGACGAGGTTGTGTCGCGCCCGCCGGTGTTGCTGCTGCATGGCGATCAGGACGAGGTCGTGCCCCCCGAAAGTTTGCCTGAGGCTGGCACCGCGATGACCGCTGCGGGTTTCCAGGTCTATGCCCATGTAATGAAGGGCACTGGCCACGGCATCGCGCCCGACGGACTTAACGTTGCGCTCGCGTTCATCCGCGAACAACTGGGCATCGAGGCCGCGGACTAAGGTGGCCTGGCTCTGGCTGACTCTTGCCGGAATTCTGCTGGCAACAGGGCTGGGGCTCGCCCTGCTGCGGTTGGCAGACGCCGCCATTGATCGCGCTGCGATTCGTCGGCTTCTGGACTTGCAGCCTACCAATCCGGCAAGGTTTGATCCCTCAATGGTCGCCAACCTGCCCGATCCGGCCCGCCGGTACTTCCTTTACACGATCACTCCTGGAACGCCGTTATGGACAGTGGCCGAGATCACGATGGGGGGCGAGCTTGGATTCGGGTCCAAACATTCGCCTGGATACCGTGTGATGCGTGCGCGCCAGATTCTCGCGGCACCCCACGGCTTTGTCTGGCGGGTTCGGGCCGGCAGTATTTCGGGAACCGATGCCGCAACCCCCGATGCCAGTTGGAGCAGGTTTCGCCTGTTCCATTTGCTACCGGTCGGGCGCGTCGGCTTTGATCGGGATCACATGCGGACCTCGTTTGGTCGTTTCATAGCAGAGGCAGTGTTCTGGACGCCAGCCGCCCTGCTTCCAGGCCCAGGCATACGCTGGGAAGCTTCCGGCCCGGATATTGCGCGTGTCTCGGTTTCGGTCGGCGGACGTGACCAGGAGGTCGAGGTCACAGTCGCGCAAGACGGCCAGCCGACAAGCGTCAAACTGGCGCGCTGGTCCAATGCCAATGCCGACAAAACCTATCGTTTACAGCCGTTTGGCGGCGATCTTTCACGCTTTCGAACCTTCGGCGGGTTCAAGTTGCCGACGCGGGTCGAAGGCGGAAACTTCTTCGGGACGCCGGAATATTTTCCGTTCTATCGGTCGAACGTACTCGATATCCGTTTCCCCGCCGCCCGCTAGCTCAGAACCACAGCCGGGGTTCGGCGAATTCGATCGAATTTCCGGCCGGGTCGCGGACGTATATTGAAAGTGCCCCATTCGGCCAGTTGACCCGCGCCTCGGTCGGGTGGCCCGCCTGCACCAGCCGTTGCTGCCATTTCTCGATCTCTGCCGCCGTCGCAGCGAAGCAAAGATGCCCCGGCCCATCCGCACCGTGGGGCGGTACCGGAAGCCGGGCCGTGGGATCGTGTCGGCGTGTCTCTGCGGGGTTGAAGATCAGCAGCACTGTCGGTCCGATACGGTAGAACACATGCCGATTGGCAGACCGCATGATCCGATCAAGCCCCAGCACTGCGCCATAGAAGTGCTCGGCCGCGTCAAGATCGTCGACGTAAAGCGCTGCCTCCAGAATGGCATTGGGCGGTGATGAGGTCTGGCCGGACATGGCACAATCCTAGACGATTCCCGGCCTCGCGTCAGCCAGCCCGACGCCAGTGCCCGCGATGTCACCAAACGGTCACGAAGCAACACTATTGCGTCGCCACAAGATCACGGCAAATATCGGTACTTGCCACCGATTGAACGCCATATATAGTTGCGAACAATGCTGGGGCGGGGCTCCCGCTCTGGTGCCGGATCAACGGGCAGGCAGGGCGAGGGTGGAGTCACTCATGGACGGCGATTTCAGGTCTACATTCGTACGCGAACCAGGCGGGCTCAAACAGCATCCCGCGCTGGTACTGAACGCCGATTACCGTCCGCTGTCCTATTATCCGCTGTCGCTCTGGCCATGGCAGGAAGCGATCAAGGCGGCGTATCTCGACCGGGTCGACATCGTCGCGGAATACGATCAGGTCGTGCGAAGTCCGACGACGGAAATCCGCATCCCATCGGTGGTGGTTCTCAAGGACTATGTGAAACCGCAGACGAGGGTGGCATTCACCCGGTTCAACCTGTTCCTGCGGGACGAATTTTGCTGTCAGTATTGCGGCAGCAAGGGTGATCTGACCTTCGACCATGTCATCCCGCGCGCGCGCGGCGGGATCACAAGCTGGGAAAACGTCGTCGCCGCCTGTTCTCGTTGCAACCTGCGCAAGGGTGCGAAAAGCCTGCATCAGGTGGACATGAACCTGCGCAAGCCGCCGCGCCGTCCGGGCGCGGAAGCGCTGCGCAACATGGGCCGCAAGTTTCCGCCCAATCACCTGCACGAGACCTGGATCGACTTTCTCTACTGGGATGCCGTCTTGCAGGAATGACCGTCCGATCGGGCGCCGATCGCGCATGCGGCAACGCCCCGGTCGAGACACGACACCCGTTCCAACTGCGCCTTCTCGACCGCCGAACATTGGTCCGTAGTGGAATTCACACTCGCACCCGGCGGGCTTCTTTCCTATAACCGCCCGGACCTGAAACGGAGTCGCTGCCAGATGTCTGAAAACCTGTCCCCCATCGATACCGCAAAGTTCGTCGCCGCAAAACGCGCGAGCGAATTCGTCGCAGATGGCATGAAGGTCGGTCTGGGGACCGGTTCGACCGCAGCCTGGTTGGTCAAATGTCTGGGCGAACGCGTGAAAGAGGAGGGCCTCAAGATCACGGGCGTCCCCACGTCAAGCCGTACCGCAGAACTGGCGCGGGACGTGGGCATCAGGGTAATTTCGCTCGACGAGGCGCGCTGGCTCGACCTGACGATCGACGGCGCGGATGAATTCGACCACGAGCTGAACTTGATCAAGGGCGGCGGCGGCGCGCTGTTGCATGAAAAGCTGGTGGCGACGGCCAGCGACCAAATGATCGTGATCGCCGATGTGACCAAGAAAGTCGACCAGCTGGGCGCCTTTCCATTGCCGGTCGAGGTGATTCCGTTCGGCTGGCAAACCACCAAGGCGCTGATCGAGGAAACTCTGAACGCGATGGAGGTGATGGGCCAGAAGACCACGCTGCGAATGAACGGCGACCGGCCCTTCATGACCGACGAAGGCAACCATATCCTCGATTTGCATCTGGCACGGATCGGCAATGCCCGGCAGCTCTCGTTGGTGCTGAACCAGATCCCCGGCATCGTCGAGAACGGATTGTTCATCGACATCTGCGACGTGGTTGTGATCGGCCATGGCGATGGCCGCGTCGAGGTCGAGGATATCAATGCGGGCACCCATGAAGAGGGCAACATCGAGTTTGCCGAAACCGACAACATATTCCGCGACATGGCGGAATAGCGGGGATTATCATGGCCTTCGACTATGATCTTTATGTGATCGGTGGCGGTTCTGGCGGGGTCCGAGCCGCACGCATGGCCGCCGAGTCTGGCGCGACGGTGGCGCTGGCTGAAGAATACCGGATGGGCGGCACCTGCGTCATTCGCGGCTGCGTGCCGAAAAAGCTGATGGTTTTCGCATCGGGCTATTCCCGCGCAATCGTCGAGGCGAAAGCTTACGGCTGGTCCGTTGAACCGGGCAAATTCGATTGGAAAAAGTTCCGCAAGGCGCTGCACGGCGAACTGGACCGGCTGGAGGGCATCTACCGTGCCAACCTCGAAAAGGCCGGTGTCGAGATCCATGATCAGCGGGCGGTGTTGGACGATGCGCACACCGTGCGGCTGGCGGATGGCAAGACGCTCCGCGCCAAGCACATCCTGATCGCGACCGGCGGCCGCCCCTTCGTACCCGACACCGTGCCGGGGCACGACCTCGCCTGGACCTCGAACGACATCTTTCTGATGGACGATTTGCCCAAGCGCGTGCTGATCGTCGGCGGCGGCTATATCGCCTGCGAATTCGCCTGCATCCTGAACGGGCTGGGCGCGGCAGTCATCCAATACTACCGCGGCGCGCAGATTCTTCGCGGCTTTGACGACGAGGCGCGCGGCCATGTTGCAGAACTGATGCAGGGGCAGGGGATCGACCTGCATGTCGGCGCCGATGTCGAGCGGATGGAAAAGCGCAAGGACTGCATCTGGGTCAAGACCACCGATGGCCACGAGATCGACGTTGACGCAGTGGTTTATGCGACGGGGCGCAAGCCTAATTCCGGCGACATCGGCCTTGAAGACACCGGCGTCAAGCTTGGTCGATTCGGCGAGATCGAGGTCGACGACTATTCACAGACCGGCGTGCCGTCGATCTTCGCGGTGGGTGACGTGACGGGCCGCATCAACCTTACCCCAGTCGCAATCCGCGAAGGCGCGGCCTTCGTCGAAACCGTGTTCAACGGCAATCCGACCAAGCCCGACCACGAACTGGTGCCCTCGGCGGTCTTCACTCAGCCGGAATACGGCTCAATCGGCCTGACCGAAGAAGCGGCGCGGGATCAGGAACCCATCGAGGTTTACTGCGCCGCGTTCCGCCCCATGCAGAACGCCTTCATCGGCAAGAATGACCGCGTGCTCTTCAAGCTGATCGTCAGCGCCGAAAGCCGCAAGATCCTCGGTTGCCACATTATCGCGCCTGACGCGGGCGAGTTGATCCAGATGGTGGGTGTGGCTGTCAAGATGGGCGCAACCAAAGAAGATTTCGATCGAACGGTTGCGGTTCATCCCACAATGTCGGAAGAGGTCGTGCTAATGAAGACGCCGGTTCGCAAAGCTTGATTTCGGTGCGTTCGTGCACAGTTAAAGCTACAAGCCGGCGGACGGCGACAAAGACGAGAGAGAGGAACAATCCGAGATGGCCAATAACAATGGCGGACCCTGGGGCGGCGGTGGCCGGGGCGGCGGGGACGACGACGACAGCGACAAGCGCGGCGGTCGAAGACCCGGCGAATCCCAAATGCCGGAAATCGACCAGATCGTCAAAAAAGGTCAGGAACAACTGCGCGTTCTGATGGGCGGACGTGGTGGCCGCAATGGCGGCGGCGGCGCGAGCGGTGGCGGCGAAGGGCCGAAATTGACGCGCGGTACCGTTGGCCTGGGGGTTCTGGCAATCGTAGCGCTCTGGATTTTTGCCTCGTTCTATACGGTCAAGCCGGAAGAGCAGTCGGTCGAATTGTTCCTCGGCAAATACAGCAACACCGGCGGACCGGGCCTGAATTTCGCGCCGTGGCCCTTTGTCATCGCAGAGGTCATCCCGGTGACGCGCGAACAGATCGAGGATATCGGGGTGGCTCAAGGCACACGCGGCGAAAGCGGCCTGATGCTGACCACCGACGAGAACATCATCGACATCGACTTTCAGGTGGTCTGGAATATCAACGATCCGGCGAAATACCTGTTCAACCTGCGCGACCCGCAGCAAACGATTCGCGCGGTTTCAGAATCCGCGATGCGTGAAATCATCGCGGCCTCGACGCTGGCGCCGATCCTGAACCGCGACCGGGGTATCATTGCCGAGCGCGCCAGGGAGCTTATTCAGTTGACCCTCGACGGCTACGACAGCGGCATGAACGTCGTCCGTCTGAACCTCGACAAGGCCGACCCGCCGCGCGAAGTAATCGACGCCTTCCGCGACGTGCAGGCCGCCGAACAGGAACGCGACCGGCTGGAACGCGAAGCAGACGCTTATGCCAACCGGGTACTTGCCGGCGCGCGCGGCGACAGCGCGCAGGTGCTGGAAAAAGCCGAAGCCTACCGCGCCCAAGTGGTGAACGAGGCGGAAGGTGAAGCCAGTCGGTTCCTCGCTGTCCTCGAAGAATACCGTCTGGCGCCGGAAGTGACTCGCAAGCGGCTCTATCTCGAAACGATGGAAGAGGTGCTTGGCCGCGTCGACAAGGTCATCATCGACGAACAAGGCGGAGGCCAGGGCGTCGTGCCTTACCTGCCGCTCAATGAACTGAACCGGTCGTCAAGCACGACCGGCGGAGGGGCGAACTGATGCGCAAGACAACCTTCATATTGCCGATCATCGTGGTGGCGATTGCCGCCCTGCTGTCGTCGGTCTTCATCGTCGACGAACGCGAAAAGGCGCTGGTGCTGCAATTCGGCCAGATCAGGGCGGTCAAGGAACAGCCCGGTATCGGGTTCAAGATCCCGCTAATTCAGGAGGTCGTCAAATACGACGACCGAATCCTGTCGCTGGAAACCCAGGAAATCGAGGTCACGCCCTCAGACGACCGGCGTCTGATCGTCGACGCCTTCGCGCGTTACCGGATTTCCGATGTCGAACAGTTTCGCCGCGCCGTTGGTGTTGGTGGCATTGCGGCAGCCGAGGATCGGCTCGAATCGATCCTGAACGCGCAGGTCCGCGAAGTTCTGGGTTCCGATCAGGTCACGTCGAACACGATCCTGTCGTCGGACCGCGCAGGGCTTATGCTGCGGATCCGGGATCAGGCGCGTGCGCGCGCCTCGAACCTCGGCATTGATGTCGTGGACGTTCGCCTGAAGCAGACCAACCTGCCCGAACAGAACCTTGAAGCCACCTTCGCTCGGATGCGCGCCGAACGGCAGCGCGAGGCCGAGGACGAGCGCGCCCGGGGCCGTGAGGCCGCACAGCGGGTCAGCGCCCAGGCCGACCGTACCGTGGTCGAGATCGTGTCCGAGGCCAACAAGACCGGCGAGATTGCCCGCGGCGAGGCTGATGCACGCCGCAATAACATCTACGCGCAGGCCTTTGGTCAGGATCAGGAATTCTTTGAATTCTACCGTTCGCTGACGGCTTATCAGCGGGCGCTTCAGGGCAACAACTCGACGCTGGTGATTTCACCGGACAGTGAGTTCTTCGACTACTTCAAGAACCCTCAGCCGGGTCAATGAGCACGATCATACTAGCCATAGGGCTGGTGCTTTGTGTCGAGGGGCTGGTGTTCGCACTGGCCCCTTCGCGCATGGAACAGGTTCTGGAAACCTTGCGCGAGTTGTCTCCAGAGGCGCGACGCCTGATCGGACTGGGGGCACTGGCGCTGGGGGTCGCTCTGATCTGGCTAGCAAAATTGATTGGCGTTTGACGTGGCGACCGTACACAGACGCTTCACATCCAATTGAGCGATCGTGCTTGGGCTTTGAGTTGCGCCTCCGATCACCTATCTAGATGGTCACATCAGGTATTCGCAGTCCGACCCGCTTGGTCGGAAATTCAAAAGGAGAATGCAGTGAAACCGCAGGCACTCGCTTTACCCCGTCAGTCCACACATTTGGTCCGCGCTCTCGCGGTCCTCGTCATGGGACTGGCATTGCTGCTCGCGCAGGCCCTGTCGGCCGGCGCACGGGGCGCCCCGGAATCCTTCGCCGATCTAGCCGACAAGGTCAGCCCCGCAGTCGTAAACATCACAACCTCGACGACCGTCGCCGCCGCCACCGATGGCCAACCGATGGTCCCGCCGGGTTCCCCATTCGAAGATTTCTTCCGTGACTTCCTGGACCGCCAGAACCCTGGCGAGGGACCTGGACCATCGAACCGGCCACGTCGCAGTCAGGCCTTGGGCTCGGGCTTCGTGATTTCCGAAGACGGCTACATTGTCACCAACAACCACGTCATCGAAGGCGCCGATGAGGTATCGGTCGAATTCTTCTCGGGCGCCCGGCTCGACGCCAAGGTCGTCGGCACCGACAAGAACACCGACATCGCGCTTCTCAAGGTCGAAAGCGATATTCCGCTGCCGTTCGTCAGCTTTGGCGACAGTGACGTGATGCGCGTCGGCGAATGGGTCATGGCGATGGGCAACCCGCTGGGCCAGGGTTTCTCGGTATCCGCCGGGATCGTTTCGGCCCGCGGCCGCGCGCTTTCGGGCACCTATGACGACTTCATCCAGACCGACGCAGCGATTAACCGCGGCAACTCTGGCGGTCCGCTTTTCAACATGGACGGCCAGGTCGTCGGCGTGAACACGGCGATCCTGTCGCCCAATGGCGGCTCGATCGGCATCGGTTTCTCGATGGCCTCAAACGTCGTCAGCAACGTTATCAACCAGCTTCAGCAGTTCGGTGAAACCCGTCGCGGTTGGCTGGGGGTCCGCATCCAGGATGTGACGGATGATGTCGCCGAGGCGATCGGTCTCAAGACCGCCGCCGGTGCGCTGGTTACGGACGTGCCCGAAGGCCCATCGAAAGAGGCCGGCATGCAGTCGGGTGACGTGATCCTGTCGTTCAACGGCACCGATGTCGCCGACACCCGTGAACTGGTTCGCGTCGTCGGCAATTCAGAGATCGGAAAGCCCGCCCGCGTCATCGTCTTCCGTGACGGCAAGACCGAGACGCTGACGGTAACGCTTGGCCGCCGCGAGGATGCCGAAGCCGAAGCCGTGCCTGTCTCTGCCCCGGCGACGGAACCGACCGAGAAAGAGGTGCTGGGTCTGACCGTCGCCGAGATGACAGACGAACTGCGCACCGAACTGGGCCTCAATCCGGGGTCCGACGGGCTGGTGGTCGCTGATGTGTCAGAGGACAGCGAGGCCTATGAAAAGGGGCTTCGCGCCGGTGACGTCATCACCGAGGCCGGTCAACAGAAGGTGATAAAGGTCACCGATCTCGAAGATCGTATCACCGAGGCCAAAGACGCCGGGCGAAAGTCGCTGCTGTTGCTGGTCCGCCGCGCTGGCGAGCCGCGCTTTGTGGCCCTGTCGCTGGGTTGATTGACCGCACTTACCAATCTGAAGGGCGCCTTCGGGCGCCCTTTTGCTGTCCGGTGACCCGGCAAAGGTCAGTGCCATCGCTACGGGGAAGGTTCAGCCTTTGGGCGGACCGGGTTTGATGGTCAGTCTTACGAAAGGCGCGTCAAAGACAACGGCCAGCACTACGCTTTCACCGCAGGCACACCGCCGACGCAACCGCACTCCATTTCCTACAGATCGTTCCGCGAATAGGCGACCAGCCCCAATTCCCGCGCCGCCTGCAACGAGAGCGATGTCGAAGGCAGTCCGCGACCGGATTGATACCGCTTCACCGCCGCACGCGTTGCCGCGTCATAGCGCCCGGTGACAGTGCCATCATACCCGCCGCGCACGGCCAGCGCGCGCTGCAGACTTGCCACGACTTCTGCCGTCATCGCCGCCTCGCAAACCGTCTCGAAGCGAACAGTCCGGCGTTCCTGCACAATCTTCTGCAGGCTCTGGCTGTCGTAGGTGGCCGGTGCCAGTTCACTGCCGTCCGCGGCCTGCACCGCAGGTGTCACCAGCACCTTTTCGGTCACCGTCTCGATGACCGCCGGCAGGGTTTCGGACTTGAAACACGCAGCGTCCGCCGTTTCCGGACCGCTGGCCGACGCCACGTCGCCGCCCGCATTCGGATCGCCCATGCAAGCCGCCAGACCAACCGCGGCCAGCGTCAGCAACGCATTTTGTTTGACCTGTCGCATCCTGCCCGCTCGCCGTTCTGGCCCTTGTTGGACGCTACGATAGCCGCAATTGCCCGGTCGCAAAAGCCCCCGGGGCACCTTGATCGGCCGAACCGCGCCCTTCGGTCCTTTGCGCGCCTCAGTCCTTTCCGAACCGCGCCTGCATCTCGACCGTTGAATTGGTCCGCGGATAGGCCACGTCCGGCACCGACACGCCCAGATGCGCGCAAAGCGGCTCCCACCCATCGCCAAGCTCGTGCACCAGCAGCCTTTCTGGCGCGACCGTCGCCTTGACGGCCGCCACATTCGCCTCGTAAAGCCCGATCGCGTAGTCTCGATCACCCACCCGCTCGCCAAACACCATGTCGGCAATCCTGAAGCCGACGGACTCGCGATCGTCCGTGGTCCGGTGGAATTGCAGAAGCGTGCTTTCAAAGCTCCGCCACCAGCTGTCCGCAGAACGCCAGGTCAAGATCACCGATGCATCCGGATAAGCCTCGATCAGCGCGCGCCAGTAATAGGCCGACGGCCAGTCCATGCAGGACGAATAGCCCTCGAACAGCGCCTCCCAATCCGGCTGGCCGCCGTCCTTCACGAACGCTCGCCAGCGCGCTTTCATCACCAGATTGTTCGTCACCTCGAACATGTGGTGGCATGGCCCGAGCCCCAGGATGTCCAGTGCTTCCTGCATCGAGTTCGTTCCGGTGCGGCCAAAGCCGGTTCCGATGACCTTCAGTGGCATGATGTCCGTTCCTTCCGAGAGGCCGTTCGCGTTGGCCAAAAACGACCGCCACGTGGTCGAACTATTCGCAGAAGCAGGGGTGGCAGACGCCCTGAAGCTGCGCTAGAACCCGCCCCTAGGCAAGACCCGAGGGCGAAATGGCGAAGATCACCTATATCGAACACAATGGCACCGAACATGTCGTCGAGGTGGCCAACGGGCTGACCGTAATGGAAGGCGCGCGCGACAACGGCATTCCCGGGATCGAGGCCGATTGTGGCGGCGCCTGCGCCTGTTCCACCTGCCATGTCTATGTCGATCCGGCGTGGATCGACAAGATCCCCGGCCGCGAGGCGATGGAAGAAGACATGCTCGATTTCGCCTACGAACCCGACCCGACCCGCTCTCGGCTGACCTGCCAGATCAAGGTCACCGATGCGCTCGACGGACTGGTGGTTCAGATGCCGGAAAAGCAGATATGATGCTGCGCGCGGCGGCCCTCGCCACGCTCCTCGTCGCTCCAGCCCATTCCGAGGGCGTCACCTCTGCCCGCTACTCCGACCCCACGACGCGCTACGATCACGGCATCCTTGGCGATGCGATCGAATGGGGCGCGCTGGAAATGACCACCGATCAAGGCCGCCGCCTGCGCGTGTCGCTGCCTGAAACACGGGTGTTCGAGGACACCGAGCCGCGCGTCGTTGATGTGGACGGCGACGGCCAACCCGAGGTCATCGTGGTTGAAACCGATATCGCCAGGGGCGCGCGCCTTGCCATCTACGGCCCCGAGGGACTGATCGCAGCCACCCCGCATATCGGCGCGACCCACCGCTGGCTCGCGCCTATCGGTGCTGCCGATCTCGACGGCGACGGCGCAATCGAAATCGCCTACATCGACCGCCCTCATTTGGCCAAAACCCTCCGCCTCTGGCGCTTCCAGAACGGTAAGCTTTCCCATGTCGCCGACCTTCCCGGCTACACCAACCACCGGATCGGCGAAGACACTATCGCCGGCGGTATCCGCACCTGCGCCGGCACCCCGGAAATGATCGTCGCCGACGCGAACTGGCAACAGATCCACGCCATCACCTATCAGAATGGCGGCTTGCAGACCCGCGTCCTCGGCCCGCATCAGGACCGCGGCTCCTTTGCCGCCGCGATGGCCTGCAAACCCTGACCTCATCCGTTCAGAAATACTCTCGGGGGTGAACCCCGGATCTATTCTGGGGGAGGGGCAGACAGCCCCCTATCTGTCGGATCGCGCCAGCAATCCGACCCCTACAAGGCCCGCCAGCCGATATCCGACCGGCAAAACCCCTCCGGCCAGTCGATCCGCTCCACCAACCTGTAAGCCCGGTCCCGCGCCTCGCGCAAATCGGCCCCGCGTGCGGTCACGTTCAACACCCGACCGCCATCGGCCAGAACCTTGCCGTTCGCTTCCCGCGTCCCGGCATGAAACACCATGCAGAAGCTGTCCTCCGGCAACCCGTCCAGCCCGCCGATCTCTGAACCTTTCGCATAGTCCCCCGGATAGCCCTTCGCCGCCATCACAACCGTCAACGCGTGATCCTCAGCCCAGTCGACCCGCGCCTCGGCCAGTCGCCCCCCGGCGCAGGCCAGCATCAGATCGAGCGCCTGTGCGCCCAGCCGCATCATCAGCACCTGGCATTCCGGATCGCCGAAACGCGCGTTATATTCCACCAGCCGGGCGCGCCCGTCTTCGATCATCAACCCGGCATAAAGCACCCCCTGATAGGGC
>JBBKVT010000147.1:0-7842 GCA_037968535.1 Paracoccaceae bacterium | reverse complement strand
GATGGGGGCTGGACGCGATAGGCTTGTCGAGGCGGGGCGACCGGCATACCCTTTGGCGATGAGCGCTGGATACCGAATTGCACTATCGCGCCGGGCGGTGCTGGCCGGGCTGATCACCGGAGCCGGGCAAACCGCATGGGCCGGGGCGCCGGGAGCCTCACTGCGGCCGATGCCGCGACCAGAGGCGGGCGCGCGCGCGGCGGTGCAGGGGCCAGAGGCGCTGATTGCCAAGGCGCGACTGACGGGCAAGCTGGGTTATGTCGTCGCGAATGCGCGAACCGGCCAGATGCTGGAACATCACAATCCGCTGCTGGGTCTGCCGCCAGCCAGCGTGATGAAATCGTTCACCGCACAATACGCGCTGGAGGCGCTGGGTCCGACGCATGCGTTCGTCACGCGGGTGATGGCCACGGCGCCGCTGCTGAACGGGCGGGTCGATGGCGATATCATTCTGGTCGGCGGCGGCGATCCGGTTCTGGATACCGACGGGCTTGCCGAACTGGCCGCGGCGCTGAAAAGCGCGGGACTGCGCGAGGTGACGGGCCGGTTTCTGGTGCATGACGGTTTGCTGCCGCGGATCGACACGATCGATCCGGATCAGCCGGATCATCTGGGCTATAACCCGGCGGTGTCGGGGCTGAACCTCAATTTCAACCGGGTGCATTTCGAATGGAAGCGGGCGGGCGAAAGCTATTCGGTCGCGATGGATGCGCGGTCCGAGAAGTACCGCCCCGATATCCGGATGGCGCGGATGCGCGTCTCGGATCGCAAGACGCCGGTTTACACCTATGACAGCCAGGGCGATGTCGAGGACTGGACAGTGGCGCGGTCGGCGCTGGGCACCGGGGGCAGTCGCTGGTTGCCGGTGCGGCGGCCCGCGCTTTATGCGGGCGAGGTGTTTCAGACCTTCGCGCGGTCGCACGGCATCGTGCTGAAGGCGCCCGAGGCGGTGCGGGGGGCATTGCCGAAGCTGGTTCTGGCCGAGCGGCGCAGCGTACCGCTGCAACGGATATTGCAGGACATGCTGCTCTATTCGACCAACCTGACGGCCGAGGTCGTCGGCCTGTCTGCGACTGCCGCGCGGGGTCGGCTGGGGTCGAGTCTGGCGGAATCCGCGGCCGAGATGGGGGTTTGGGCGCAGGAGCGGCTGGGGTTGCGACATCCAGATTTCCGCGATCATTCGGGCTTGGGCGACCGGTCGCGGGTTTCGGCCACGCAGATGGTGCAGATGCTGATCCGGCTGGGGCCGGACAGCACGCTGGCGTCGATCCTCAAATCGGTGCCGATGCGGGACCAGACCGGCAATCTGCTGCCGCAGCACCCGGCGGCAGTTCGCGCCAAGACCGGCACGCTCAATTTCGTCAGCGGTCTGGCGGGGTTCGTCGGTTTGCCGGGGCGCACCGATCTGGCGTTTGCGATATTCGCTGCGGATCTTGACCGGCATGACGCGATCGCCGACGAGAATCGAGAGCGCCCGCCGGGTGCGAGTGGCTGGAACGGACAGGCGCGGCGGTTACAGCTGGGGCTGATCGACCGCTGGTCGAAGCTTTACGGATAGCCGGTCAGAGCGTCATGTGACGCGCACGGGCGCCGCGTTCGATGGCGGCGGCATGCAGGCGGTCGATATTCAGCTCGTAGCGGATTTCTTCCAGCAGGCGCAGCTCGCTGTCGCCCAGATCGCCGTCCGATGCTGCGACGTCGCAGGCCAGCGCATAGGCCGTTTCAAACAGCCTTTCGGGCAAGTTGTCACGGATCAGGCCAAAGAGGGCGTCAAGGCCGTCTTCCTCGGAAAACAGATCGAAAACGGTTTGCGAGACCGATTTGATCCGGTCGGTGTCATAGTCGGAAAACACCGGAAGATGGTTCACGATCGCCTCGATCGTCACCAGTTCCGAGATCCGGATGTTTTCGTCAGAGGCCGAGGTCGCCATCATCATCGCGACGAGGCAATCCTCGGGTGTGAGGGAATGCGAGATATCTGTCACGTGCACTGTCCTATATATTGTTGTTGCGGCGCAGAATATTGACGCGGCAGGCCCCCGGCAATAGGTAGCGGTGCTTATCGGGGCGAGGGGCGTTCCGGGTTAGGGAAGTGTGACTGTCATGTCCGATCTGCGCGACGCTGCGATGAAGTCCAAGGCCTGGCCTTTCGAGGAAGCGCGACGCGTTCTGAAACGCTACGAAAAGGCGCCGCCCGAGAAGGGATATGTGCTGTTCGAGACGGGTTACGGGCCTTCGGGGCTGCCGCATATCGGCACGTTTGGCGAGGTGCAGCGCACCACGATGATCCGGCGCGCGTTCGAGATGATCAGCGATATCCCGACGAAGCTGTTGTGCTTTTCCGACGATCTGGACGGGATGCGGAAGATCCCCGAGAACGTGCCGCAGCCGGATATGCTGCGCGAGCATTTGCAAAAGCCGTTGACGAGCGTGCCCGATCCGTTTGGCAAGTACGACAGTTTCGGCGATCACAACAACGCCATGTTGTTGCGGTTTCTTGATACTTTCGGGTTCGACTATGAATTCGCGAGCGCGACGGAATACTACAGATCCGGCAAGATGGACGCGATCCTGTTGCTGGCCGCAGAACGCTATGACGCGATCATGGAGGTGATGCTGGCTTCGCTTCGCGAAGAACGGCAGCAGACATATTCGTGCTTTTTGCCGATCAGCCCGATTTCCGGCCGGGTCATGTATGTGCCGATGAAGGAAGTGAATGCCAAGGACGGGACGATCACGTTCGAGGGCGAGGACGGGCGGGATTGCACATTGCCGGTCACCGGGGGCAAGGTGAAATTGCAATGGAAGCCCGATTTCGGGGCGCGTTGGGCGGCTTTGGGCGTCGATTTCGAGATGTATGGCAAGGACCATTCCACCAATACTCCGATCTATGACGGAATTTGTGAAATCCTCGGCGGGCGCAAGCCGGAGCATTTCATTTACGAGCTGTTTCTGGATGAGGAAGGCGGCAAGATCTCGAAGTCCAAGGGCAACGGGCTGACGATTGATGAATGGCTGACCTATGCCTCGACGGAGTCTTTGGGGTACTTCATGTACCTCAAGCCGAAGACCGCAAAGCGGATGTGGTTCGACGTGATCCCGAAGGCGGTGGACGAGTATCACCAGCAGTTGAAGGCGTATGAAACTCAGGATGATACGCAGCGGCTGGCGAATCCGGTGTTCCATATTCACGGCGGCGATGTGCCGAAGTCGCATATGGTGGTTCCGTTCGCCATGCTGTTGAATCTGGCGGCTGTTTCGGCGGCCGAGGACAAGGATCGGATGTGGGGATTCATCAAGCGTTATGCGCCCGATGCGACGCCCGAAACGCATCCCGATCTGGATCAGGCAGCGAAGTTCGCGGTGCGGTACTACCACGATTTCGAGAAGCCCAAGCGGGTGTTCCGTTTGCCCGACGACAAGGAACGCGCGGCGATGGAAGACCTTGTCGCGCGGTTGAAGGTCTGGAACGGCGGGCTGGATGCGGAGGCCTTGCAGACGATGGTTTTCGCGGTCGGCAAGGATCACGAATTCGATCCGCTGCGCGACTGGTTCAAGGCGCTTTACGAGGTGCTGATCGGCGCCAGTCAAGGGCCCCGGTTCGGCGGGTTCATAGCACTTTACGGAATCGACGAGAGCGTGGACCTGATCGAGAAGGGTCTGGCGGGGGATCGTTCGCGCTAATGCGCGGGTGTCAGTTTGGCTGACCAACGATTTTTGCCGATTTGACTGCGCGACGGTCCGATTTAGCTTTGCTGGAGGAAATCGGAGGATCGTGATGAAACGCATCTTGCTAGTTCTGTCGCTTGGTATCGCAACCGCTGCATCGCCGATCCAGGCGCAGGAAGCCGGAGGTGCCGGGATCGAGAGCACGATCCGCGGCCAGATCGACGCCTTTCTGGCGGATGATTTCGACCGCGCGTTCAGTTATGCCAGTCCGATGATCAAGGGCATCTTCGGCAACCCCGACAATTTCGGCATGATGGTGCAGCAGGGCTATCCGATGGTTTGGCGACCGTCCGATGTGCGGTTCCTCGATCTGCGGGAAATCGGCGGTCGCATGGTGCAGCGGGTGCAGATTCTGGATCAAGGCGGGGTGCCCTATATCGCGCAATACCAGATGATCGAGACCGAGGACGGTTGGCAGATCGACGGCGTCGATATCGAGAGAGCGCCGCAGGTCGGGGCCTAGCCGAAGGCCAGAACCGCCAATATCAGCGCCAAGACCGCGACTGCGGGGCCCGCGTGAACCAAGAGCTTCATCCGGGCGGGGTCGGGGGGAACGCCCGCCTTTTTTGCGTTGATGACGGTGAGGTTCGCCATCACCGAGATTGCAGTGAGCAGCACGACTGCCGCGAGTTTCAGCAAGAACAGCGGGTTGGAAAACACCGCCGTGCCTGCAAGCGCGATCAGCCAGATGCCTGTCAGCCAGAGCAACGCCAGCCCGATGGTCGAGACCTTGCCAAGTGCCAGGCGATAGGCGACCGCCTTGGGCATCGCGTCCGCCGGCAGCGGCACGAGCCGTCGGCCAGCCATGATATTGGCGATGCCTGCGCCGATGGCGGCGGAAAAGCTGAGGAAATGGATGATTTTCAGTAATTCGGCCATGCGCCCCCGCTTTCAGGCGCGATGCTGCGCTGAAACCCGTCGCGCGTCAACGCTGTGGATTTTCCAGGAAACTCCAGCCTTTGGCGAGACCATCCTGACGGGCTGAAAACCGGGGCGGGGTGCATCCTTGCGACCTGACGTGGCCCTGCGCACGGTCGATTAGCGCCGCGTTAAGCGCGCCCCGGTATTCCTTTTGCCCAGTGGGCCACGGCCCGATTTCCGATTTTTGCAATTACGCGAGCAGCCTGTATCGGCCCCTTGGGGCGGCACGGCTGCTTTCGGCTGTTCGACAGCGAATTCCGAAGGGGTGTTAGATGAACAAGGCGATTACCGATGGGCTGATGCTGATGCCGCCCGCAATTGCCGGTGGACTTGGGGTATGGTCGAGCGAGGACGGCACGGCGGGGTCGGCCAGTTATGACGGTGCGGCGAATGCCAGTCTTGTGGTCGCCGATCAGGATTTTGGCGGTTGTCTGGAATTGCTGAAGACCGACAACACGCAAAAGCTGCGCTTCATGGGTCAGACACCGCTCTTGCCGGGCTGTTACCTGCGAGTGCGGGTGCGGGTGAAGGCGATCAGCGGGGCGTTGGCCTCGGTTCGTGTGGCGGGCTGGGCCGGAGGTGCTGGCGATGCACATGTTACCGGGCTGACCGAGGTTGGCGAATCGGTGGCGCTGATCACCTACGGCGAGGTCGTCGAAGTTTCCGCGATCATCGGCACCGGGCAGCGCGGCGGTGTTGATATGGTCTGGGGCACGCAGCCGCTTTATGGTCATTTCGGGATTGATCTGGTCGGCGCGAATGGCGGTCTGGTGCGGGTCGACGATGTCATCATCGAGGACATCACCAGCGACTTTCACCGCGACATGATGGACTGGGTCGATGTCCGCGATTACGGCGCGATCGGCGACGGGGTGAGTGACGACCGTGCGGCATTTGAAGCTGCCGACATGGCGGCGGCGGGGCGCGATGTGCCGGTGCCCAAGGGGGTCTTTTACCTTGGCGATCACGTGTCGCTGCTGAACCGGGTCCGGTTTGAGGGTACGGTTGTGATGCCCGATGACAAGCGACTGATCCTGCGCGGGTCGTTCAAGCTGCCCGACTACATCGACGCGTTCGGCGATGAGGTTCTGGGGTTCAAGAAGGCGTTTCAGGCGCTCTTGAACTATTCGGATCACGAGTCGCTGGATATGGGCGGTCGGCGGATCGAGGTCGATGCGCCGATTGATCTGCGCGCGGCGGAAGGCTCGAAGGACACGTTCGAGGTGCGCCGGGTGATCCGCAATGGTCAGTTCAACGCGGTGGCGAGGCCGGGGTGGGATCCGACCGTGTCCAGTTCGACGGCGAGCTATTCAGTCGCCAGCCCGAAGCTGCTGACCGGCGTCGTCAATGTGGCGAATATCGAGGTCGGGTCGCTGGTCACCGGAAATGGCGTGGGCCGCGAGGTTTACGTGACCACGAAGAATGTCGGTGCGGGGACAGTTACGCTAAGCCAGCCCTTGTACGGGGCAGCGGCGTCGCAGGGCTACACCTTCACGCGGTTCAAGTATATCCTTGATTTTGCAGGATTTTCCAAGGTTTCCAAGTTCACGATCACCGATGTGGAATTCATGTGTGCGGGCAACGCGAGCGGCGTTTTGCTGGCGCCTGCCGGGCAGACCTTTCATCTGAAGGACTGTTTCATGACCAAGCCGCGCGATCGCGGTGTGACCAGCCATGGCGACGGCTGTCAGGATATGCAGATCGACCGTTGCCATTTCGTGTCGAACGAGCAGGCGGTGAAGGCGACAGACCGCACCACGGTGGCGTTCAACGTCAACGCCAACGACGCCAAGATCCGCGACACCCGGTTCGAGCGGTTCCGCCATACCGGCGTGCTGTTCGGCAACGGTCATCTGATCGTCGGCAACCACTGGTTTCAGGGCGATGACGAGGTTGACGGCCCGCGTCTGGGCGGGATGATCTTCACCTATCCGAACGTGAAATCGGTGATCACCGGCAATTACATCGACAACAGTTCCATTGAATGGACCAACGAGCATGACGCGGAACCGGACTTCGGCACCGAGTTTTCCTTCGGTGGGCTGACGGTGACGGGTAATATCTTTACCTGCTCGGATGTGGCGGACTGGTTCAACTGGATCGTGATCAAGCCTTACGGTGCCGGTCACTTCATTCAGGGGCTTTCGGTTCAGGGCAACACGTTCAAGTCGATCAACGGCAGCATCGGCCGAGTCGAGTCGGTGGACGATTCTATCGCCGGGCTCGATTTTGGGCGCAGCCGGAACGTCGTGTTCGAGGGCAATTCGTTCAACGGGGTCAATCAGCCGACGATCAACCCGGTGACGCTGGAATTCGTGCAAGCCTCGGAGGCAGTGAACTGGACGTTGAACGGCAGTGGATATCTGCCGTTCGGCGGCTGGGCGCGGATGGTGCCGAGCGTTCAGACCGAAAGTGCGATCACCAATCTGGTGGGAATGGCGATCTTCGCGCAACCCTACGTGACGCCGAATTATGGCGCGTCGTCGAACCAGGTGCGGTTGACCTGGCCAGAGGCGGTGAAGGGGCGCGTGATCGTGACCTCGCGGATGGACAACCCGTTTTGATATCGGATGTGCGGTGAAGGATCTGGCCGGGGCGTTTCGCGTCCCGGCTTTTTCATCTCAACTCGTCAGGGGTAAGCGTATAGGCCTTGCCGAAACCACCATTCAGGGCCGCGCCGGTTATCTCGAAGACGACGAAGCTGAAATCGGCGAAATCGGCGTAGAGTTTCGATTTCGGGTGGGTTGCCAGGTAATGGTCGCGCAGTAGCGCATGGCGGGGCAGATCCCGGTCGATGAAATCGGCCTCGGCGGTGACGGTCAGACGCGGAAACGCCAGCGGATCGCCCTTGGCGGGCGGTTCGCCGATCAACAGCGCGCAGGTCGGATTAACGCGAAGCGCGCGGGTGTGCAGCGAGAGCGACGAGATCAGCGTCATCGGCTGGCCGTCCGGCGTTTGTCCCAGTGCGATCCGGGTGACATGCGGCGCGCCAGTGTCGGGATGCAGGACGGCCAGCGCGGCAAAGCGAGCTGTGCCGATGAGGTCGCGCGCCAGGGCGCGCGCCGCGTCGTCGGTGGGACGGATCGGGTTGATGGCCATTTGCACAGTCTAGCCTCAGCGCCGCCGCGCGCAAACGGCTTTGGCCGGCTTTTCCTGCTTTCGCTTCATCGTCTTTCGAAATATCCCCGCCGG
>JBBKVT010000146.1:0-4700 GCA_037968535.1 Paracoccaceae bacterium | reverse complement strand
GGCCGGATCGGTCAGGCGGTGGCCAAGCGCGCCCGCGCCTTCGGCATGCAGGTCCACTACCACAACCGCAAACGCCTGCGCCCCGAGGTCGAGGCGGAATTCGAGGCCACCTACTGGGAGAGCCTCGACCAGATGGTCGCCCGCATGGACATCATCTCGATCAACTGCCCGCACACGCCCTCGACCTTCAACCTGATGAACGCGCGGCGGTTGAAACTGATAAAGCCCAGCGCCGTCATCGTGAACACCTCGCGCGGAGAGGTCATCGACGAGAACGCCCTGACCCGGATGCTGCGCTCGGGCGAAATCGCCGGCGCAGGGCTGGACGTGTTCGAGCATGGCGCCCAGTTCAACCCCCGCCTGCGCGAGCTGGAAAACGTCGTCCTGCTGCCCCACATGGGCTCCGCCACCGTCGAGGGCCGCACCGAGATGGGCGAGAAGGTGATCATCAACATCAAGACATTCGCGGACGGGCATCGGCCGCCCGATCTGGTGGTGCCGTCGATGTTGTGAGGGGGTAGACTGCCTTCCTGGATTCCCGGTGCGATGCAGTCGAGGGCTTGGACCCCGAACTTTTCACTCTGGGCTGAACAGATATCACCCGACCGTTGTTACTGAACTCGATCATCGACGCTCCGAACAGAAAATTCGCGCATCCCCTTGGGGTGGGGATGCGCGACAGACCGTCCTCGGATGCTGCTCAAAAAGCCGGAATTTGGGGTAAAGCTTAGTAGGCCAGGCGGAAGTACTCTGCCTCGAAATTGTTCGACATGCCGCTACCGCAGAACCCCATCTCCATGTTCGAGGTGCCGCTGACCGTGCCGCCTGCCACCATCGACGCGCCTTCAATACCATCGGCATTGGCGGTAAAACTAATATTGTTTTCGGCAAGCAGCTGACTACCGTAAAGCATCAGATCGGCTGCGAAATCCATGCTGCCCTTGGTCACGATCTGGACGTCGCCGCCATCCGCGCAGTTGTCGTTAAGGCCAATCTGCAGACTTGCTGGCGAGTTGATCGACTTGCTCCCGGTCGAAGTCGTCGCAATCCGCGCATTCTCCACTATGGTTCCGCCGCCGAACTTGATCGAACAGTTCGCAACGATCACCACCCGCTCGATCTTGGTCGTCGATTTGATCGTCGGGTTGCCGAGCGACGCGCAATTCCAGATGTACCGCTTGCCCGGAAGCAGGTCGGCTTCCGTCAGCGTCATCTTGCTGAGGATCACAGGGGAATAGGACGTGATGTAATCGGGCATGTACTCGGCATCGCCGTTCCGAAGCCCATCGATGATATCGTCGATCCGAGCGATGATCCGCAGCCGATAGTAGCCCGACCGCAATGCGCCCTCCAGGCCCGCGTTGGTTTCGAACCCCGATTGCGGCAACACAATATCCCCTTCATGCGGCATCGACACCACGGTGCCCGCCTCGTATGTGTTGTTCGTGTTCATCTCGACATGGTCATTGGAGTGGACGCAGAACCCATTTGAAAAACCATTGTTACTTTGGAGGTCCACAGCATTATCGCCGACAATACCCTCGCGGAAACACATCGGCCGGTAGGTGGTGAAGACGGCAGGCGTCACGATATCCCATTCGTCAAAACCGACGAGCTGGAACAGCAGGCTGGCGACGCTGTTGGATTTCGATGACAGGCGGCTGGTGTGGACCATGACCGCGTCGCGCGAGCTCGGATCGGGGTGGAATTTGTGCGAATCCTGATCCCAGGTGCCAAACTCGATATCGTCTACGCCGAGCACCTCGCCAAATGTTTGGCTCGGCATGCCAAACCCGGCCACCTCGATGGCCTTGGCCTTCGAGTCTTGTGCGGAATTGGGGTCCCGATGACTGATATCGCGATAATAGAGCGCGGCATGGCCAGCGGTATCCGCGGCGACCTGCAATTGATTGCGTGCGGCCATCAGGCTCGCCACATCCACGGCGATGGCGCTCAGAACGGCCATGCACAGGAAGATGAAAATTCCAAAAATCGTCATCGCGCCGTCTTCGCGGGTGCCAAAGCGGCCGATCTGTCTGAATGATGGTATGTTCATTGCTCAATACTCCACGTAATGCCGCGCACCGACCGTCAGGTCGAGATCAACGAAAGCAGTGAAAAACCTTGTCGCCGTAAGATCAGATGCCGGGATTGTCGCGACGCTGGTGATGGTGCCAGAATCGATGACCGCCGAAACGCTCGCATTTGGTGCAAGGCTGGCCAGCTGGGCCTTGATACGGTCCACAACCTCCTGTTCGGTCTGAAGCCGACCTACGGACAGACTGCGGTTTGCGTCCTGAATAATGCGATAGGCCTGATTCTGCCCGAAAAACACGAACGATGCGTCCGCCGCGAGCACCAGAAATGAAATAAATACTGGAAGCCACAACACGGACTCTATCGTTGCAGATCCGTCTTCCCGTTTCCGGAATTTCGACAGGCAGCAGCTAAAAAAATACTTCATTGCATTCTCGATCGCCAGAATGCCCCCGCCACATTAATAGCGTTCGGAAGATGAACCGAAGATGAACAGGACCCGGCGAAATGTGACCTTTTCAGGGCATTATCAAGTAAACCTTAGAGTGGATACTTGCGCCCACATGGGCTCTGCCACCGTCGAGCGCCGCACCGACAGGCGCGAGACGGGGGGCATCAACATCACGACATTCGCGGATGGGTACCGGCCGCCGGATCTGCTGGCGCCCGCGATGCTTGAACTGTTTCGCCCGGCGTCAACCCGGGCAGCGCCCGACCCGCCCCAAAGGGCGGGCGCTTCTCGCCCACCCTCGGTCCGGGCGCTGCCCTTCGCATTCATCCAAATAGTTTTGACTGAGCTAGGATTTCGGCAGGCTTGAGGTCGATTGTTTCGGAGTTTTTTCTCACAGGATATTGGCCGTCGTATTGGCTCAGTTCAGGCTGCGATGGCACCCGAATTCGAACAAACGGGCGGCCTTGATATTCAGCATGGTCGATTGTGGTGACAATTTGGGTCCTAAGCGGATCAGAGATAGGAAGCTTTCCAATTCCAGCGATGAGGCTCTTCAAATATTGTTCAAAGTCGCTTTGTAGGATTTTCAGATCTGCATCTAAACCAACGAAGTACACATCCCCAATCTTCAGAGGTTCAATGCCGAAGAGTTCTTTAGCACGTGTCGCAGCGGCTTCTTTGTCAGCGACGCCCAGATAAATGTAACCGTTAGCACCCGGGTGTGTGTTTGCAATCGCACATGCTGTCCTTCCGAGCTTTGGGATCATTCCGGCATCCAGTTTCGGAGTCCCACCGAGTTCACAGATGCCCAATTTGAACTCGTACCTACTCGCTTCATACTTCGAGCGACGAAGGGAATTCTCCAAATCGACTATGAGGCCGTGCGAAGACCCAAATGACGCCACATCTTTCTTAACAAAATATCCTTGAATTAGCCCTTTGATCACCGCGATATTGCGCTCCCTGTCTGCGGTCGTAGAGTGGTGCGCCGACCGGATCATGTCTTTTTGGGCATCGTTGAGTGCTTTGCGAATGTTGCCGAAGGCATCCGGATACATACCCTGACGAAACATCAAATCATGGAAGGCCATGAACACAGCAAAGAAGGTAGTTCGAGCTGAGTTCCGTGGAATTTTGTGGACGCAATCGCGGAACGAGAGGAAATCCCCGGTTTCAAACACAGACCGAATTGCACCAATGGTTGTAACGATTTCGGCCTTCAGTTTTTCTGGACCATATGCCGCCATCGCCGTATGTATTGCAGCGAACTCATCTGATCCGGGGTTGAAATAATTGTCAAAAACCTCGCGGCTAGCGTTTAGTGGGGCGTGATTCAGAAGCGAGATTGCGAGATCAGATAATACTTGCTCATCCTCGCTGCGTGCCAAGTCGTTTGCGGCGATGATGCCATGCTTACACCAAAAGACCTCGGCAGCATCTATGCCGTAGCGTTGCTTCTCCCTTGGGGTATTGAAACTAACCTCAGGCATCTCATTAAGAAGCAGTATGTCGGGGGATGAATCTCCTCTTAGCTCAAATGCCAAACGCCGTACGGTTTCAGAAAATTCGGAGATTAGGCCAGCTTGTCTTTGTTCCTGAGGGCTAAGTTGACGTCCGCCACTATTTATCCTCCCGAAGACTTCATTAATTCTGTCAACGTCTCCGTCGCTGTCGATTGTTACAGCTAGTTGATACTCAAGAAAACGAGCACATTCTTCTGGTGTGAGGCGCCGCACGTCCTCACCGAATTCGGCGAAGCTTCCTGAATCTCGCACTAGCTTGGCGCGATTGGACTGTTCCAAATCGAAACATCTACCAGCTTCGTCCAAGAACTGGTGTTCTATGAACGAGAATATGGCATTCAGGCGCTGCATTCCGTCAATTATTTCATATGAATCGTTTTCTCCATCGTTCTTGGCTAGCATGAAAAGTGGGATCGGTAGCTCTCTTTCAATGGAGTCGACGAGGTGTCTTTTCTCCTGCTCAGACCAAACGAGCTTTCTTTGGTAAGTTCGGTTCACGGTCAGTCTTCTGTCGGAAAAAAGCCGGTATGCTTCCTGAACGCTCATGCCCCTTGGCGTTAACGACATCTATTCTCACTCCAATACTGTTCGAATTGCCATAGCGTGGAACGTTAAGGTTGTGTTGGCAAGCAATCAAAAGACGGGCACGATTCCTCACCGCCACACCAACCCCACCAACCCCACCAACC
>JBBKVT010000145.1:0-2841 GCA_037968535.1 Paracoccaceae bacterium | reverse complement strand
ATCCACTGCTCGCCGACTGGAAAACCCCTTTCGGCCTTCCGCCCTTCGACCAGATCAAAGACGACGATTTCGCCCCGGCGATTGAAACCGCAATGGACGAGGCCCGCGCTGAAATCGCGAAGATCGCCGAGAACCCCGACAAGCCGACCTTCGCCAACACGATCGAGGCGCTGGAACTGGCCGATGCGAAGCTGAACCGCGTTCTGGGCGTGTTCTACAACATCTCAGGCGCCGACAGCAACCCAAAGCGCGAAGAATTGCAGCGGGACTTTTCGCCGAAGCTCGCCGCGTATGGGTCCGAGATCACCAACAACAAGCCGCTCTTTCAGCGCGTCGAAATGCTGTGGCAGGAACACGAAGCGCTCGACCTGACGGAAGAACAGCAACGCGTCCTGATGCTGACCCGGCGCAGCTTCGTCCGTTCGGGCGCCGATCTGGAAGGTTACGCCGCCGACCGGCTGACCGAGGTCAAGAACCGCCTTGCGGTGCTCTCGACCCAATTCACCCAGAACCTGCTGGCCGATGAACGCGACTGGTTCATGGAACTGCTCGAGGATGAACTCGAAGGGCTGCCGGATTTCCTGATCGCCGCCGCCCGCGCTGCGGGTGTCGAAAAGAACGTCAGCGGCCCGGTCATCACGACTTCGCGCTCGCTGATCGTGCCATTCTTGCAATTCAGCCCCCGCCGCGACTTGCGCGAACGCGCGTTCGAGGCTTGGGCCGCAAGGGGTGCCAGAGGCGGTGCCACTGACAACCGCGTCATCGCCGCCGAAGTGCTGAAACTGCGCGAGGAACGCGCGATGCTTTTGGGCTATGACAGCTTTGCCGACTACAAGCTCGAAACCGAGATGGCCAAGACGCCGAAGGCGGTCCACGAGTTGCTGATGAAAGTCTGGGAACCGGCCCTTGATGCCGCCGAAGCGGACGCCACCCGGCTGACCGCGATGATGCACGGCGACGGCGTGAACGGCGAACTGGAACCATGGGACTGGCGCTTTTATTCCGAAAAGCGCCGCAAGGAAGAACACGACCTCGACGAGGCCGAACTCAAGCCCTACCTGCAACTCGACCGGATGATCCTTGCCGCCTTCGCGGTGGCCAAGCGGCTCTTCAACCTCGAATTCGAACGACTGGAAGCGACGCTCTACCATCCCGACGCCCGCGCCTGGGACGTGACCTGCGACGGCAAGCACATCGCCGTCTTCATCGCCGACTACTTCGCGCGCGGCTCGAAACGCTCCGGCGCCTGGTGTTCGGCGATCCGGTCGCAGCAGAAACTGGCCGGCGACATCCGCCCCGTCGTGGTCAATGTCTGCAACTTCGCCAAACCGTCGGACGACAAGCCTGCGCTTCTGTCCTACGACGACGCCCGCACCCTCTTTCACGAATTCGGCCACGCGCTGCATCAGATGCTATCGGATGTGACCTACGAATCCATCTCCGGCACCGCGGTCGCGCGCGATTTCGTCGAACTGCCCAGCCAGCTTTACGAACACTGGCTGGAAGTCCCCGAAGTGCTGTCCGAATTCGCCACCCATGCCGAGACCGGCAAGCCGATGCCCGAAGACCTGCTGAAACGGCTTCTGGCCGCGCAGACCTACGACAAGGGCTTCCAAACCGTCGAATACCTGTCCTCGGCGCTAGTCGATCTGGCGTTCCACGAAGAAGACGCCCCCGCCGATCCGATGCAGAAACAGGCCGAAGTGCTGGAAGGTCTGGGCATGCCGCACGCGATTCGGATGCGCCACGCCACGCCGCATTTCGCCCATATCTTCGCAGGCGACGGCTATTCCTCGGGCTACTACAGCTACATGTGGTCCGAAGTCATGGACGCCGACGCGTTCGAGGCATTCAAGGAAGCAGGCGGCCCGTTCGACGCCGCAATGGCCAAGAAACTGCAAGACCACATCCTGTCGGCCGGTGGCTCTCGCGACCCGGAAGAGCTTTACACAGCCTTCCGCGGCAAGATGCCGGGCCCCGAAGCATTGCTCAAGGGCAGGGGGCTGCTACAGGCGTAGGCCAAAGTCCCAAGCATATGGCGACGCCGACAATCTCCGTCGGCGTCGCCCGGACCAACGGTCTCGATCTTACTGCATTGTGTAGACGACAGACTGTCCACCGCCGCCCAAGGTCACATGATTCCCGTCGATCGCGACAGTCCGGCAGGCATCGCCCGCGCGTTCCTCGGGTTCGCTTATGGTTCGACACCATTGCTCGTCGCGAACTTCCCAGTTTCCAACCACGTTTTGCTTGGCGATCTTTCCGCCCAATGCACCGTCTGAATTCAGGATGTAGACCGTCTTGCCCTTGGGCGAGGTGAGCGTCTTGCCGCTCAATACGTCCTTGATCCCTTCAGCCTGCGCAGCACCGGCGCACAGCATGAATCCAATGCCGCCAACCAAAGAACAAACTCTTACAAATTTACCCATGAATTTTGCCCTCATGAAAGTTCGAGGTGACTTCATCACCCGCAGATTGAGTCGCTGAAAACCGAAATCTACCACACGGCGCTAAAACAATCGAACGATTTTGGTGGCGATTGGGTAATATTATTGCACGGATATTGTCGAAAGGCCGGTGGCTGACGCCGGGCCTGACACATGAAAAAAGGGGCCGCAAACTGCGACCCCCGTTACGTCATCGAAATTCTCAGATCTTGCGACGCCGCACCGCGCCAAGCGCCCCGATCGCACCCAGCAACAGCAAGCCGGCCGCCGGCAGCGGAACCGCCGTCAGGTTCAGGTTGACGTCGCCATGCCGACCATCGGCAGAGTTGACGAAGCTAATGCCCGGCGCGGAGCCCGCGACCGACCACGAGAACCAGTGCGACAGACCCAGTCC
>JBBKVT010000144.1:0-6223 GCA_037968535.1 Paracoccaceae bacterium | reverse complement strand
CATCGCCGATCCGCTGGCGCTGACGATCCTGAAAGAGCCGGGAGCGATGGGCGCCGATATCGCAGTTGGCTGCACGCAGCGGTTCGGTGTGCCGATGGGCTATGGCGGCCCGCATGCGGCGTATATGGCCAGCAAGGACGCCCATAAACGGGCGATGCCGGGGCGTATTGTCGGTGTGTCGATAGATGCGCGCGGCAACAAGGCCTATCGGCTGTCCCTGCAGACCCGAGAGCAGCACATTCGGCGCGAAAAGGCGACGTCCAACGTCTGCACCGCGCAGGCCCTCCTCGCCGTCATGGCCAGCTTTTACGCCGTCTTCCACGGCCCCGAGGGACTCAAGGCCATCGCCCAACGTATCCACCGCAAGACCGACCGTCTGGCGCGCGGGCTGGAAGCTGACGGCTTCACCGTCGAACCAGAGTATTTCTTCGATACCTTCACCGTCGAGGTCGGCACGATGCAGGGGGCCATAATCGCGGCAGGCCGCGCCGAAAAAATCAACTTCCGCAAGGTTGGCACCACCAAGATCGGCATCACCCTCGATGAAACCGTCCGTCCCGCCACGCTGGAAGCGGTCTGGCGTGCCTTCGGTCTTTCGCATGGCAAGGATGAATTCCCGGCCGACTACCACCGCGTCCCCGCCGACCTCGTGCGCGAAACCGATTACCTCACACACCCGGTCTTCCACATGAACCGCGCCGAGACCGAGATGATGCGCTACATGCGCCGCCTCTCTGACCGCGACCTCGCCCTCGACCGCGCCATGATCCCGTTGGGGTCGTGCACCATGAAGCTGAACGCGGCGGCAGAGATGATGCCGATCTCCTGGCCCGAGTTCGCCAACATCCACCCCTTCGCGCCTGCCGACCAAACGACAGGCTACCACGAACTCCTGACCGATCTTGCCGCCAAACTCTGCACCATCACCGGCTATGACAGGATGTCGCTGCAACCCAATTCCGGCGCGCAGGGCGAATATGCGGGCCTCTTGACCATCGCCGCCTACCACCGCTCGCGCGGCGACACCCACCGCGATGTCTGCCTCATTCCGGTCTCTGCCCACGGCACCAACCCGGCGAGCGCCCAGATGGCCGGCATGAAGGTCGTCGTCGTCAAATCCGCCCAGAACGGCGATATCGACCTCGACGATTTCCGCGCCAAGGCCGAAGCCGCCGGCGAAAACCTCGCCGCCTGCATGATCACCTATCCCTCGACCCATGGCGTGTTCGAGGAAACCGTCCGCGACGTGTGTGAGATTACCCACAAGCACGACGGTCAGGTCTATCTCGACGGCGCCAACCTCAACGCCATGGTTGGCCTCTCCAAACCCGGCGAGCTTGGCTCCGACGTCAGCCACCTCAATCTGCACAAGACCTTTTGCATTCCGCATGGCGGCGGCGGCCCCGGCATGGGCCCGATCGGCGTCAAGGCGCACCTTGCCCCGTTTTTGCCCGGCCACCCTGAAACCGGGGGCCGCGAGGGGCCAGTCTCTGCCGCCCCCTACGGCTCCGCCTCGATCTTGCCGATTTCCTGGGCCTATATCCTGATGATGGGCGGGCAGGGGCTGACGCAAGCCACCAAGATCGCGATCCTCAACGCCAACTACATCGCCAAACGCCTCGAAGGCGCCTACGACGTACTCTTCAAAGGTCGCGGCGGCCGCGTCGCGCATGAGTGTATCCTCGATACAAGGCCGTTTGAGGAAAGCGCGCACGTCACAGTCGACGACATTGCGAAACGACTGATGGATAACGGCTTCCACGCGCCCACCATGAGTTGGCCAGTGGCCGGCACTCTGATGGTCGAACCCACCGAATCCGAGACCAAGGCAGAGCTTGACCGCTTCTGCGACGCCATGCTCTCGATCCGCGCCGAGATCGCGGCGATTGAGTCCGGCGACCTCGATCCGCAAAACAACCCGCTGAAAAACGCCCCCCACACCGTCGAGGATCTCGTCGGCGACTGGGACCGTCCCTATACCCGCGAACAGGCCTGCTACCCGAAAGGCGCGTTCCGCGTCGACAAGTACTGGCCCCCGGTCAACCGTGTCGACAACGTCTACGGCGACCGCCATCTGGTCTGCACTTGCCCGCCGCTAGAGGATTACATGGAAGCGGCTGAATAGACCGCTAGTCATCATTTGTCCGAAAGTATCCCCGCCGAAGGCCCCGCGACGCGCGCCAGCGCGGCGCAAACTCTTGCCTCTGCCGCGCACCAGCGCGGCGCAAGACCTCACCCGGCTAGTCAGCCGCCTCGGGCAGAACCGCAATCCCGCGCACCCGCGCACGGTCCTCGTCCAGAACCAGTGCCAGCTCTGCAAACTCCAGCGCCCGGCCTGACTCAACCCTCGCGGCCGAGGCCATTTCGGGGTCGCTGCTTTGCGCCAGTCGCGCCAGTGCCTTTTGCAGCCGGATCTGCACCTCGACTGTGCTCGCTCCTGCCCGCGCAATTGGTCCGAACGCGTCGCGCAACAACGCATCTGCCGTCACCGGCTTGATCCAGACCTGCGGAAATCGAACTTCGTCATGGACTTGTGCGACGGCTTCGGACTGGAACGGGATCAGCAATCGCGTAAGCCGACCGATGATATCGATGGCGGTACCTGGATCGTTGATGCCCGGCGACAAGGCGCGCTGCGCAATCTCGCTCAGCACGATCACGGCAAACCGAGGATCCTGGTCAAAGTTGCGGGTTCGGCCCACTGAAAACGCGCGCCAGATCGCGTCGGCATCCTGCTGACCGGTGAACCAGGCAACCGGGTCACCGTCAGTCACGAATTTGCCTGCCCCCCCGAGAACGAAGACCTGCGCGTTGGCCTTCGCCGCCGCCGCGTTCAATGAAGCCAGATCCATATGCTGGACATAGCCGGTTTCGCGCGCCAGCACCCGCTGGGCCCGCGCAGGAATTTCGCGCTGAGTAGAGCTTAGCGGCCTGGCACCCAGGCACGGCCAGTTGATTCGGGTTTCAAGCGCATCCTTGGCTGCATCCTCGATCCAGCCGGTGGTGGTGACCACGCTACCCAGCTCACTTAAATGCTCGATCCATCGCAGGATTGCCACCACCACAAGGCCGATGACCAGTAGCGTGAAGGCTAGGATGACCACCACGTCCTTCTGGGTATAGAGATGGATGCTAACCAAGATCAGGGAAGCCAGCCCATAGACGAAGGCGCCCAGAAAAGTCGCCAGCACGGTTTGGGTGGTGTGATCTTCCAGCAGAAGCTGATGCGCCCGAGGTGTCGCCTGACTGGAAGCCGATTGGCGCGCCGATACCATCACCGAAAGCGAAAATGTGGTTACAGCCAGCATTGAAGACGCGAGTATCTGCAGGATACGCACTACCGGTTCGGGACCCACCTTGTCAGCCAGACCGTCGGGCACAAGGGGTGACAAGACGGGACTCAAAACGGCGCTGACCAGCGCCAGAAGCGCGATCAGGCTCGACCGGATCCAAAGCTGCCGGGACAGTCGTTGTAGCCGGTAGATCGTCTTGGATAGAAACGCGACATTCAGCACGAGCAGCCTCCTATTGTGCAGTTCAGCCTAGCGCCGAAGCAACGGCTGTCCATCGCGCAAATGCTGCGGATTCAAAACACAGCTTCACCAAGGTTGTGAAATCGCTGTGGCTGCAGCAAACTGCGTCTGGGACATTTTGGTTGCCTACGAGAGGACCGACCATGGCTGAGGATGCGGCTCAAAAATCCGGCAGTTGCCGGTGCGGTGCGGTGCAATTCACCGTGACAGGCGATCCGCTGATCACGATTGCCTGTCACTGCACCGGGTGTCAGCGGATGACCGCGAGCGCTTTTTCGCTGAGCACTCTCTACCCGCTTGACGCGTTCGCCGTCGTCGGGGGCAAGCCGGTTCTGGGCGGTCTGCAACAAGCCACGCGACATTACTTCTGCCCGGATTGCAAAAGCTGGCTTTATACCCGGATCGAGGGTCTGGACGACATGGTGAATGTGCGAGCGACAATGCTGGACGATTGCAGGACCTATCGGCCATTCGTCGAAACCTGCAACGATGAGAAACTGCCTTGGGCGCAGACATCGGCGGTTCACAGTTTTGCAGGATTTCCTGATCCCGATCAGTTTCCCGCTCTGCTCGCTGAATTCCGCGCCTGGGACGACTGACTGACTCTGCATGTTGAAAGGCTTTCACCCCGTCCTATATATTCAACGTATCGCATATAATTTGGAGTTTCGCGATGGCTGGGTCTGTCAAACTCACCTGCCTGATCTGCGGCCAACCCAATCGGGTGCCCGCCGACAAGGTCGGGTCTGGCCCAAAATGCGGCACCTGCGGTGCGAAACTGGCCGATGGCAAAGTCGCAGTACTGGAACCTGCAACGCTGAAAAAGGCGATTGCCACCGACAACCTGCCGTTGATCGTGGATTTCTGGGCGCCGTGGTGTGGCCCATGCCGGATGATGGCGCCGGAATTCTCCAAGGCGTCACAGGCGATGGCCGGCAAGGTGCGGTTCGCCAAGATCGATAACCAGGATTTCCCGGCCTTGTCCGCAGAGCGCGGCATTCGGGGGATTCCGCTTCTAATTCTATTTCGAAACGGTAAAGAAGTCGGGCGCCTCCCCGGCGCCCGTCCCGCCGTTGAGATCGAAGCTTTCGTGCGGTCGCAGACGGCTGCTGCCACCTGATCCTGGTTTGACCGGTTGAGTGTCACCGCTATCATGCGGAAATGTTGCAGGGGCGCGCGCAGCCCTGCGCCCAGATGTTGACAAGCGCATTGACGGATGCGTGCGGACCACCAGCGCGTCCGCTTGACAAGGCACATGGGATTGCACACATCTTATTCCCGTTGGGGCCGTAGCTCAGACGGGAGAGCGCGTCGTTCGCAATGACGAGGTCAGGGGTTCGATCCCCCTCGGCTCCACCAAATCCTTCGGAAACAATGACTTAGATGCCGTGATTTCACAGTGCGACGCACAAGTGAGACACATTCAATGCGCCACGAAGCATACCTAAGCACCTCCCGACACGGCATTTTCTACTTCCGTTGGCCGATACCAGCGACGTTCCATCCCGAGAAAAAGCGAACTGACGTCAAAGTGTCGCTGCGAACTCGTCGCCCCAAGACCGCGCGTCACCTTTCCCGGCTGCTTTCAGTGGCTGGACATTCGGTAATATCCAGATCATCGGTGCGGACTATGCGATACGAAGAAATACGTCAGCATGTGCAGGCCCACTTTCAGGAGGCGCTACGCCGTTTCCAAGAAAATGTCGCAGCCGACGGTCCATTCACTGGCAGCAAACTTGATGGCCTCAGGACCAGTCAGGAGCTAGCAGGGGCCGATCCAGAGGTTTGGGCGGAACTCCTCAACGTGGAAGGCCCAGACGGCCTCCTGCGACGTTTCCGGGACGTTAGGGGAATACGTAGTGAACTCTCCGCGTCTGAGGAGAAATTGCTGCTTGAAGAATTTCAAAAAGGTTATCGTGCCTTCGTCTCCACTGCTCAAGACCATAACGCCAATTTCAATGCCTACGATCTCGGCATAGTTGACCGAACACCAACGCTGGTCCCGCTTGCGTCTGTGCCTTCGTCGGAGACGATTAATGAAGTGATTGACGGTTATCTTTCTGAAGGTGAGCGGTTTGTATGTCTAGGGAGTGAGGATTAAGGATTTCCACCACCCCAGCACCGCGAGAAGGGTGGCTTTTGTGTAGTAATATTAGTAGGTTGGGACTTTTCCATCATAGCCATTCGACGGTTCGCTTCGATCAGAATTGATGTACGGCAGTCGTCGGCGTGTCGCAGGGGCCCCGAAACGAACTGATAGCCGCTCCATTGGGCCGGATTGACCCGTGCCGCTTCCGGACCTCACTTGCCGTTGAGGAGGTCCCTAGGATGCGATACGCCGAAGCGCTTCGCCGAGTTCCGATGCGGACGTAGGAGCCGCCAGTCTTCGGATGCCGGTCAGACCAATCGAACTTTGTTGTCTTGGCAGGTCACCTGATGCCACAACGTAGAATTCCCACCGATTTGGCACTCGCTGATCCGTGCCTTCGTGCCAAGTAAAGATGTAGAAATCCGCAAGCCGTTCGCCGGACGCATTTCACTATTCGGAGCCCCCGAAATCGGGTATCATTTTTCAATAAATCAATAGGGGGAAATGCTCATGGCTTGGAAATTGTCTGGAGAGTTAATCGAGACCTGCAGCTGCAACATGCTGTGTCCCTGCTGGTTCGGCCAAGCAGACCTGATGCTGA
>JBBKVT010000143.1:0-7470 GCA_037968535.1 Paracoccaceae bacterium | reverse complement strand
CGTGATCCTGCGCGCGGTCAAGGGCGGGGTCGAGGTTTCGGCGGTCGATCCGCAAGCCTCGATGTCGGCGATCGACAATGCCGAATTGAAGTCCGTCGCCGGTCAGGTCCGCGACATGCTCGCCAAGGTGGTCGAGGCGGTTTAAGGCGTCTGGCCCGCCCGCGCAGAATGTACAAAAGCAGGTGTACAGGCCGCTACGTTTTGTACAGATCCGGACGTACAGTCTGTATATCGGGCCGGAACCGGGTTTTTCCGATTTTTCTTGCTTTTTGATCGGGTTGTCGCCATATGCGCCTCGCGAACGTTATTGATTTTCGACCAACTGTTTTCCTTTCGGCCACAGTCCCTCGATCTTGCTATGACCAAGCCGCGCCATCGCACTTCCGCGGATGGTATTGAAAACTAAGGAGAATACGGGATGGCCAACGGCACCGTAAAATGGTTCAACGCGACCAAAGGCTTCGGATTCATCGAGCCTGAAGGCGGCAAGAAAGACGTGTTCGTGCACATCTCCGCCGTCGAGCGTTCGGGTCTGACGACCCTCAAGGACGGCGCAAAAGTCACTTTCGACATCGAAGCCGGCCGCGACGGACGCGAAAGCGCGATCAACATATCAGTCGCCTGAACTTCGCCCCATATCATATTGAAATGGCACGGTTTTATCCGTGCCATTTTGCGTTCTGAGCCCACGAAAAGCACCCGATTCCCACGCCAGATGAGCCCTCTGCGATCACAATTACGGAACCGGATGCCACCGCCGCATGTTCCATTTGTAGTCTCGTCTCATAGATGTAATTTTGAGGTGCGAGTGGCGACGGAAACTGTGGCTTTCAGGGGTGGAATGCGGATTTGAGAAAGCTCAACAGAACATTCAAAACCCTTGAATTTTCAGTTTTATTCTTGCTGTTGTCGATGCCCGTCGCGGCATTCGACCTTCGCTTCAAAATTCTCGGAGACGAAGCCGTCAGCGACGCGATTCGCGACAACTCCCTGTTGAAGACAGCCGAGGCAGAAAAAGTTCGCAACGGTCAGGATATCATCGCCGCCGCGCGCACAGATTACCAGCAAATCCTCGGCACATTATACAAGAACGGCTACTATTCCGGCACTGTCAGTATCTTGCTCGACGGTCAGGAAGCCGCTGATCTTCCACCATTCTTTACAACCAAGACGATTTCCAACGTGCAGGTTCGGGTCAATACCGGCGAGCCGTTCAAATTCGGCCGCACCCGGATCGCACCGCTGGCGCCGGGGTCTGAATTGCCCGCCGAATTTATGCGCGGCGAGCCCGCCAAATCGCCCGTTGTCGGTGCCGCAGTCGACAGCGCAATTCTAAGCTGGCGCGAAATCGGCTATGCCAAAGCAGAGCCCCGCTCGCAGTCCATCACCGCCGATCACCGCAGGAACCGGCTTGATGTTTCCGTTGAACTCGCGCCCGGACCAATTGTGCGGTTTGGATCGCTAGACATTCGTGGTGCCAAGACTGTCAGGGAAAAGCGGATCAGGCAGATTGCCGGTCTGGAGAAAGGCGAAGTATACTCTCCGAAAGCGCTCGACGAAGTCGCGCGGCGATTGCGCGATACCGGGACGTTCAGGTCTGTGGCTTTGTCGGAAGGTGAGGTCGTCGCGCCAGACGGCACAATGGATATCACTGCGCGGCTGGTCGAGGAAAAGCCACGCCGATTTGGCTTTGGGGCTGAATTGCTCTCGACCGAAGGACTGTCCTTGTCCAGCTACTGGATGCATCGCAACATCCTTGGTGGTGCAGAAAATCTGCGCTTCGACGCGTCGGTCGGCGGGTTGGGCGGGTCTAACAGCGGGCTCGATTACCGTCTGGCTGTAGCATTTTCCAGGCCAGGCACTTTCGCACCGGCTAATACTTTGATTGCAGGCGCAGAACTTGCGCAAGAGGATGAACCCGAGTTCAAGTCAAGCAGCGCCACCGCAAGCGTGGGCGTCCGCAGGCGACTGTCTGATCGCGTCGAATATACAGTGCGTTTGCGCTATCGATACTCAAAGGTAGACGACGATCTTGGGGAACGCACATTCAGTCATCTCTCGCTTCCGGTGGAAGGAATTTTCGACGCTCGGGATCAGTTGCTGGACCCAAGATCTGGCTACTATTTTCGGGCAGAAGTATCGCCCTATTTGGGGCTGAGCGGCAGTGCTTCAGGTGCGCGGTTCTTTTCCGACAATCGAGGTTACTACACCTTTGGCGAATCCCGGCCAGTGACCTTGGCGGGCCGCTTGCAGTTCGGCTCTGTCATCGGATCTGGCCTGCGCGACACGCCACCGGATTTACTGTTTTACTCCGGCGGTGGTGGCACAGTCAGGGGCCATCCTTACCAATCGCTATCGGTTGACCTCGGGAATAACAATTCCGTGGGGGGGACCAATTTCCTGGGGCTGTCGGCAGAGGCGCGGGTTCGAGCGTTCGAGAAGATCAGCATCGTCCTTTTTGCTGATGCCGGGTTCATCGGCGCGGGATCATTACCCGGCAATGACGGCAATTGGCACAGCGGCGCCGGTCTGGGCATTCGCTACAACACTGGCGTCGGACCGATCCGGCTTGATGTGGCCGCTCCGGTCAGCGGCGATACGGGAAACGGTATTCAGGTTTACGTCGGCATCGGGCAGGCGTTTTGATGCGGTTCCTGATCGTCATCTGTCTTTGCCTGCTGCCATTTTCGCTTTATGCGCAGAGTTCGGATTCAAGCGAAACGGAAAAGGGCGTTCTGACCCGTTGGCTGGAAACCAACCTTTCCGGGGCCGGACGAGAGGTTCGGATCGAAGGCTTTGCCGGTGCACTCAGTTCAACCGCCACTTTGGAAAAACTGACGGTCGCGGACGACCAGGGTATCTGGATCACAATCGAAAACGCCACGCTTGATTGGAGCCGCAGCGCGTTGTTGCGCGGCAACCTGGAAGTCGAAGAACTGACCGCGCAATCAATCGAATTGGTGCGATGGCCCGTGACCGATCCGGCCACCCCCAGCCCCGAAGCAACCGAGTTCAAGCTGCCTGAACTGCCGGTTGCTGTGCAGATCAAGAACGTCGCGGCAGACAGTCTGACCTTGGGTGAATCGATCCTCGGCGAAGCGGCGGTTGTGTCGCTCTCTGGTCAACTCGAACTGGTTTCCGGACAAGGCACTGCTGACATCGCGATTGATCGTATTGACGGCAAAGCGGGATTGCTCGGGCTGAAAGCTGGTTACAGTAATACAACGGCAATGCTGAATTTGGCTTTGCAAGTCGTCGAAGAGGAAGACGGCATACTCGTCAATCTGCTTAACGTTCCCGATCGTCCGTCTGTCGATTTCAGAATTGAAGGTTCCGGACCTACATCTGATTTTCTTGCTCGCGTCGCGTTGGAGACGAATGGAGCTCCTCGTGTGACGGGCGAAATTCAACTGCTTGCTGAGACCGACCCCAATGGCGCTGTGACCAATACATTTCGAACAGAGCTTTCTGGCGACGTCGCAACACTATTGGCCGAAAGATACCGCGAGTTTGTGGGCCAGGACTCGGAACTGAAACTGGCCGGGGCGCTGCTGCCTGACAAGCAGTTTAAGCTCTCGGAATTTCAATTGAAATCGGCAGCGCTCGATGTCGGCGGCACATTGGCGCTTTCTGCCGATGGTTTGCCGTCGGCCTTTGACATTTTGGCGACTATCAATCCGGTAGACGGGACCGACGTTGCGCTACCGATTTCCGGTTCGGAAACTCGGATAAAGTCTGCAACGATCAAAGCATCCTTCAAGGCCGGCGAAAGCGATGAGTGGACGCTTGACGGCAACTTCCTGGGTTTGACGCGCGACGCTGTTTCTATCGAGGATGCAGTAGTGCAGGCCAGCGGATTGATCCAGCGCGTTGAAGCTGGTGACGGTTTGGCGCGGCGCGTCACTGCGACCGTGAGCGCGGAAGTCTTCGGCATTGACCTGGACGACCCGGCGTTGTCCGAGGCTGCGGGCGACTCGGCCAAGGCGAACGTCGTGATGGAGTGGCAAGAGGGCAATCCAATCCGGATCGGGTTTCTCGACTTTACGTCGGGCGACCTTTCGATAGTCGGCTCGGGTACTGTGGACGGTGTCGAGGCGAATCTGAGAGTTGCCGGCGATGTCGCGTTGCGCACAGGATCACTGGATCGGTACGCCGCCTTAGCCAAACAACCGATTGACGGGTCTGCCGAAATTGGGCTCATCGGCTGGTATGAACCGCTTGGCGGCGCTTTCGAAGCTGCGATTGAAGGCACCACAGTTGCCCTCGAACTCGGACCGACACCTCTGTTCGATCTTGTTGAGGGCGCGAGCACTTTCAACCTTGATGTCAAAAGGGACACCGGGGGCATCGCGATCAAGACGCTTGCCTTACGAGCACCCGGCGTCACAGCCGAGCTTGACGGCCTTCTGAAGACCCAAGCATCCGATCTACGGGCATCGGTTTCCATCAATGACGTTTCACAGGTCGTCGCAGGGATTAGCGGCCCTGGCAATCTTAGCGGAACCGTCCGCCAATTGGGCCCGGAATGGATAGTTGACTTCAACGGATCTGGTCCCGGCGGTTCCGTTTTCACTGCGACCGGTTCGGTTGCGGAGACCTTCGATACCGTCGATCTGGAAGTCAAAGCTGCAGTGCCAATCGGGCTGGCAAACACATTCATTTCTGCGCCGATCGATATTCAAGGCATGGCGAATCTTGACCTGGCGATCACGGGTGCACCGTCGATCGATGCCGTTTCGGGAACCATCTCCACCACGAATACCAGAATCGCCGCACCGGCGTTCAGCGTCACCTTGCGAAACGTCGATGCCACGGCATCGATCGCTGGGGGCCTTGCCAATCTGACCATGACAGGAAACTTTGCCGGCGGCGGGCGGGTCGCTGTCGATGGTAGGGTCGGTCTGACCCCCGGCTACATTGCCGACTTGCAGATCAATCTGATAAACGCAGAGTTTAGCGATGCCCAAAGCTACACGGCCAACGCAAACGGCAATCTGACATTGCAGGGCCCGCTGCAGGGAGGGGCCAGCATCAGTGGTCGCATCGACGTCGATGAAGCCGAAATTCGCTTGGCACCGCCGACGACGGTTGTGGGCATCCCCGACATCACGCATTTGAACGAGGCTGCGGCTGTCGCCCGAACGCGACAGCGGGCCGGTTTGCAGCAAACCGGTGAAACGGGCGACACCGCGGCGTCCGCGCCGCTCGGACTTGATGTCGTCATCAGTGCTCCGAGTCGGATTTTCATACGCGGGCGTGGCCTTGATACTGAACTCGGCGGCCGGTTGCGGATCACCGGAACGACGCAGGACGTGATACCAATCGGCCAATTCAGCCTTGTTCGCGGCAGGTTGGACATTCTTGGCAAGCGACTGGATATGGTCGAAGGGCAGTTGTTGTTGCAAGGGTCGCTCAATCCCCGGTTCAGGATGGTGGCGAGTACCGCGACGACCAATGCGACGGTCAGGATCATAACCGAGGGCACCGCTCAGGCTCCGTCATTCACTTTTGAATCTGATCCTGACCTTCCCGATGACGAAATCTTGGCGAACCTGCTGTTCGGCAGAAGCATAGCGACCATTTCCCCATTACAAGCCGCCCAATTGGCGACTGCTGTGGCAACGTTGACGGGAAGCGGCGGCGGTGGATTGTTCGATCGGATCCGAGAGCAATTCAATCTCGACGATCTTGATGTGACCACGGACGACAACGGGGCTGCCGCCCTGAGACTTGGCAAATACCTGAACGAGAACGTCTATACCGACTTCAGTTTCAGCTCGGACGGGACAAGTCAGATCAACCTCAACCTTGACGTCACTCCGAACGTCGTCGCAAAGGGTAGTGCGTCTTCAGACGGAGCAACCGGGCTGGGGATCTTCTTTGAAAAGGACTACTGACAGGGCGCTACATCACGCAGCCGATCTGCCACGGAACGAATTCATTATCGCCCAGGTTCAATGCCTCGCTCTTGGTTTTCTCGCCCGAGGCCACCCGAAAAATCGTATCTAGAATCTCCTGGCCTTTGGCGGCCATCGGGACGCCCTCGCTGACGATATCGCCGCAGTTGATGTCCATGTCGTCGGTCATGGACTCGAACAGCGCGTCGTTCGTCGCCACCTTGATGGTCGGTGCCGGCTTGGACCCGAATGCCGATCCGCGACCTGTGGTAAAAACCACGACCTGCGCCCCCGAAGCGATCTGCCCGGTAACAGAGGCAGGGTCATAGCCGGGCGAATCCATGAAAACAAATCCCCGAACCGTCGATTTTTCGCCATAGGCCAGAACGTCGGTCAACGGCGTGGTGCCGCCTTTCGCCGCCGCCCCCAGCGACTTTTCAAGGATAGTAGTCAGCCCACCTGCCTTGTTTCCGGGTGAAGGGTTGTTGTCCATCGAGCCGCCATTCATCGAGGTGTAATGTTCCCACCATCTGATCCTCTCGATAAGCTTGTCCGCGACTTCCTGGCTTGCGGCCCGGCGTAACAGCAGCTGCTCCGCCCCATAGATCTCAGGCGTTTCAGCAAGGATCGCCGTTCCGCCAAGGCCAACCAGAAGGTCCGACGCCGCGCCCAGCGCAGGGTTCGCTGTGATTCCGGAAAAGCCATCCGATCCACCGCATTGCAAAGCGACTTTCAATTCGGAAGCGGGCACTTCTTCGCGGGATACATTGTCGACCTCGGGCAGAAGCTCCCTGACCTTGCTGACAATCGCCGCGACGGTCTTGGTCGTGCCGCCAGACGATTGAATGGTCAGTCCGTGGAAGCGATCGGAACCGGCGCTGTCAAAGACCTGCTTCATCCGCGCGATCTGCATGACCTCGCACCCAAGACCAACAAAAATCGCGGCGCCGACATTGGGATGGGTTGCGTGACCCCACAGTACGCGCTGCAAGTTCAGAAACCCCGGCCCTTCCGTGTTCATCGCGCATCCGGTGCCATGTGCAAAAGCCACGACTCCGTCGACGTTGGGAAAATCCCGCAAGATGCCTGACGAGTTTATTTCGTCCGCAGCCCGCCGGACGACAGTGGCCGAGCAATTAACCGTTGCGCAAATGGCAATGAAATTGCGGGTTCCAACTTGTGCGCCGGCACGTCTGTATCCTCTGAACATTGCCGGCGTGACCGTTGGAATCGCAGCCGTGGCCGTAGCCAGATCGACCCCTATCCGGTAGTCCTGATCATGCTCGCCGATTTCGCAATTGTGGCTGTGGACATGACTGCCACTTGGAATGTGCCTTGTCGCGTAGCCAATGATCTGCCCGAATTTAAGGATCGCCTCGCCCTTCGCTATATCGCGTCGTGCGATCTTGTGGCCGGAGGCCACGGGCCTTTCCAAGGGCTGTCCTTCGCCCAACGGCCGCAATCCGGCAGCCGCGCGTTCGGTCAGGATCTGGACGTTGTCGCTGGGGTTCAACAGGATCGGCTCTGACATCGGGTAGCTCCGGAACTGGGACTGCGCCCGGTCAGCTTATCC
>JBBKVT010000142.1:0-3169 GCA_037968535.1 Paracoccaceae bacterium | reverse complement strand
AGACTAAGGCGGCCGATTTGGAGGATGAGATCGGCAAGAGCCCCGTAACTCCCGGCCACGTCCTGCCGGCACGCGAACTCTTGGGGGACATGCTGAGCGAGATGGGCCGGACCGACGAGGCGGCCGAAGCCTATCGCGCGACTCTCGCTCACTCGCCCAATCGGACACGCAGCCTTGCAGCAGTGAACTGAATAATTGACCGGATCGCGGCGCCCCGCTCAAAGTGGCCGGGCGCCGAAGTGTCTTCGTGTACTTGGGATGAATAGTTCTTTGCATCGACGACGTTCGTGCCCCGATCAGCGTGGTGATCGCTTTAGGTAAAGACGCATCTCTCCCGCCACATAATCCGGACTGATGCATGGCTAATATGGCATCCCACTCAGTGAGTCCCACCACAGTCGCATGCGCGCGCCATAAGAAGACGGGGCGCACGCAGTTTGGCGCACCAGCGCAGGCAATCCGTTTGACGGCGCTACCGCACCCGCGCCTGACGGCGCGCAGTCATCCAGGTCCGTGCCGTCGGTATTGGCGCCATCGGTGTTCGCACATCGGCAACCCTAGCCTCATCGAGCAAGCTTTCCGCTGCGCTTTCGTCGATTTCCGGCATCTGCTTCAAGTTTGCCTTGGCGGTTCCGAGTTCAAATCTTAACCCGTCCTTGCGCAACTTGAAGTCATCGAACGACACGGCGACCCAAGTACGGCACGTATTTCATTCGTCGGACGAAGGCCTCGCTGATCTATCGAAAGACCGGCAACTTGCGCCTTCTCCAGCGTGTGCTCTACTACACGGTGGTGGACAGTTTTGTCCGCACTGCCGTCATCGAACCCCGGAAAATGCTGCGCCGCGCTCGAATGACAGCAATACGCGAAATGCGGCGCAGCGCTTGAGCGTCGGACATAAGACAGCTTTGGGCCGGTCCTTATCGAGCATGTTATTCTGCATGTGCAAAAACCTTCAGAGTGCAAGGCGGTAGAATGTGCTCAAAGCGAACGCTCGTCGAAAAAATTTGGAATGACCCCTGTCCGAGATGGAATGGCACACGATCCAGAGTTGTTCCCGAAAATTCCAGGATTTTGAACAGCTTGGCATGGACACAGCAGTTAAAGGCAACTTGGGGTCCCGGAATGCCTGACCATCATCTTTCGCAGCGACACCGCATGGCGGCAGTGAGCCCGAAACGGTCGCATCGATCCCGAAACGATGTTCTCCTATGATGGCCCGAATCGTGGTAATGTGAGTCGCAAGTAGACAAAGAAACTGCGTGAGAATCCCTAAGCGAGCAGTGCGTGGAAGCAAGTTTGGGGAGACAACTAAATGATACGTTCCGAAAGCGAAGATTTAGGCCTCGCATTTGTCGCGGGGGGTGGCTTGATCAGCCGACGCCTGCTTTTGAAAAGCGCAGTAGTTGGAACGGGCGCGGTCGCCGCCGGACTGACGACGCCAGGACGGGCAGCGGCCCAGGCCGACATTCCAGAATGGGTCACAGTCTCTGGTGAGCGCGCCAGAGGATATGGGGTTCCTGCCGAAGCTGAAGCTTCGGTCCAGCGCGCGATCATAGAGCCATGGCAGGATGTTGCTCCGGCTTTTAGTCTCTCGGGCACGCCACATCATCGTCTGCGGGGCACGATCACGCCAAGTGGACTTCACTTCGAGGTTCATCACGGCGGGCGACCCGATGTCGATCCAACTCGCCATCGGCTGATGATCCACGGCCTCGTGGATCGGCCGTTGAAGTTCGATCTTGATGCGCTTGAACGGTATCCGATGGTCACGGCAACCTATTTCCTCGAATGCGCCGGGAATAGTCTGTTCAACGCAATAATGCCCGAGCCACTGCAGGCGGGCTGCGATATGCTCCATGGGCTCCTCTCCAACACCGAATGGACCGGCATCCCGATGTCTGTCCTGATGGACGAGGCTGGTGTCCGGCCGGAAGGAAAGTGGATTGTTGCCGTCGGCAGCGATGGCCCGAGCTTGGCTCGTTCGATTCCGATCGAGAAGATCATGGAGGACGGCATTCTCGCGCTCTATCAAAATGGCGAACGGATCCGACCCGAGCAGGGGTACCCCATGCGCCTTCTCTTGCCCGGGTTCGAGGGCAACATGAACGTCAAGTGGCTCACCAGCCTCTGGGTTACGGATGCACCAGCCCACACAAAAGACGAGTCGGGCGAGTACACCGAAATCCTCGCTGATGGCTCGTCGGTGAAATTCACTTTCGCTATCGGCGTGAAGTCGTTCATCACCCATCCTTCGGCAACCATGTCAATGACCGGTCAGGGCTTCTACGAACTTTCCGGGCTTGCCTGGTCGGGAGCCGGAAAAGTGAGACGGGTGGAGATTTCGGCCGACGCCGGGCAAAGCTGGGCCGAGGCCGAACTGGTCGAGCCCGTTTTGCCGCGCGCGCTTACAAGGTTCCGGATGCCTTGGCGCTGGGATGGGTCACCACTCGTGCTCATGAGTCGAGCCGAAGACGAGACGGGGGCTGTCCAGCCTACGCGATCGGATTGGAAGGCAAGGTACGATCCGTCAAACTTCCTTCATTATAACGCGATCCAGCCGTGGCAAATTACTGCAGAAGGAGCGGTCCAAAATGTCTACCTTTAAGTTGTTGTTTTCCGGCCTCGCCATTCTTTCAGGTAGCGTTTCTCATGCGGAGGGCCCTGATCTGGGGCAAGCTCTGGCCGAGGACGAGGTCCCGTTCTACGCGACCTATGTCATGCCCGACGGGCGCGGCTTACCCGAAGGGAGCGGCACGGCTGCCGTGGGCGCCGAAATCTACGCCGCTCAATGCACTAGCTGCCACGGCGAAACTGGTACCGAGGGCCCGGTCATGCCGCCTGTAGGTCCGAACGAAATCTGGCCGAAGGCGGCGGGCAAGTACTGGCCCTACGCCACGACGCTCTTCGATTACATCAGGCGCGCGATGCCGCTTGATGCACCCAAGTCGCTAACCAATGATGAGGCGTACGCGCTTGCCGCGTTCATCCTCGAGCGCAACGGGATCATAGACGCGGACACCGCCATGACGGCGGACACATTGCCCGCGGTGGAGATGCCCAACCGGGACAATTTCATCGATGTCTGGGCAACACAGGGAGCAAAGCCTTGGTGACGATCGGCAGGGTCCCCTGCAGTTCTTGAGGGAGCCCGCCTCCTAGATCTGAG
>JBBKVT010000141.1:0-5222 GCA_037968535.1 Paracoccaceae bacterium | reverse complement strand
CCTTCCTCTGCCCCGGCACAGCCAAGGATCGGGCCGAAGAAGTTGGACGGATCGGGGAAGTCGGCAATCCACGCCATGCCACCAGACCAGATCATCGGCGCGGTTCCGGCACCCCCAGCCTCGATCACGTTGGCCTGCGCGAGGGATAGGATCGCAGCATTGACGCCGATCGCCGCCAGATCCTGCTGGATTGCCTGCGCGATGCGCGGGTTGGGATCCGTGTTCATCACATAAAGTTTGGTCTCAAATCCATCGGCCAGCCCCGCATCGGCCAACATCTGCTTGGCTTTTTCGGGGTCATATTCATACCCCGCGTAGCCTTCTGTATAGCCTGGCATCGACGGCGGCAGCGGCTGGGTCGCTGGTACGGCGCGGCCGTTGATGATCTGCGTGATCCGGTCCTTGTTGATCGCCATGTTGATTGCGCGGCGGACCTCGACTTGGTCCAGTGGCGGGATGGTGACGTTCAGGGTGATGTAGCCGGTTTGTAGCTGACCGCCTTCGACGACCCGCGCCGCCTGTTCGGGGTCGGCCATCACCTCTTGGAATTTGGCGGGCGGAATGCCGTCGCCGGGAACGTCGACCTCACCATTCTGGAGGCGCAGAAGGGCTACGATAGGCTCCTGCCCGACCTCGAAAGTAACGCTGTCCAGATAGGGCAGACCTTCGCGCCAGTAGTCGGCGTTTTTTTCAAAGACCAGACGCTGGCCAATAGTCCATTCGCCAAGCTTGAACGCGCCTGTGCCGACCGGCACCTTGCCAAAATCGCCGCCTGCCGCCTCGACCGCCTCTTGCGGCACGACAGAAGCGAAGTTCAGCGCCATGACATGCAGGAACGTCGCATCGGGCCGCGACAGCTTGATCTCGACCGTCAGCGGGTCGATGACAGTCACGCCGCTCAACTCGGTAGCGGTGCCATCGGCCATCGCATCATATCCCGCAATTGCGCCGAAAAATCCCGCACCAGGGGATTGCGTCACCGGGTTGGTGACACGGTCCAGCGAATATTTGACATCGTCCGCGTTCATTTCACGGCCATTGTGGAATTTGACACCGCTGAGCAGATGGAAGGTGAAGGTCATGCCATCCGGCGAGATGTCATAACTCTCTGCCAGACCGGGGCGTAGTTCGGTGGTGCCCGGTTCGTAATCCATCAGCCCGTCGAACAGGGATTTGATCATCGACCAGTTCTGCCAATCATAGCCGATGGCAGGGTCGAGCGTGGCGACATCGTCCTTGTAAGTGACGACGATACCACCGCCAGATTTGGCGTTCGGGTCCAGCGTCTCTTGCGCAAAGACCGGCAACGCGAGGGCCGCACACAGGGCGGTTGATGCAAGCAGTTTCTTCATTGTCTTCTCTCCTGTTGGTAGTGGGCATTCAACGAACACGAATGCGGGGATCTATCAGCGGTGTGATCAGGTCAGCCACCAAGTTGCCCAGCACGATTGCGCAGGCCGAAACGAGCGTGACGCCCATGATGATCGGAATATCGACGCGCTGGATCGCCTGCCAGGCCAGTTGGCCGATACCGGGCCAGCCAAAGACGCCCTCGACCACGACGATGCCGCCCATGAAAATGCCGATGTCGATGCCGATCATGGCAATCACGGGCAATATCGCATTCGGTACGGCGTGGCGCAGGATCACGCGCGAGCGTCTCAGGCCCTTGGCGCGGGCGGTGCGGACAAAGTCGGTGCGCAGAACCTCGATCATGTTCGAGCGCATGATGCGTGCATACCAGCCCGACCCGAGTATCCCCAGGGTCATAGCCGGCAATACCAGATGCGCCGGGGTTCCGTAGCCGCCGATCGGAAACCATCCCAGCTTGACCGCAAAGACATAAAGCAGCAGCAGCGCAACGACGAATTGCGGGGCCGATACCGTAACGAAGGACGTCATCATCAACCCATTGTCGATCGCCCGTCCGCGCCAGAGCGCCGCGACAACACCCATCGTAAGACCAATAACCAGTTCCGCACTGATCCCCGCCGCCATCAACAGAAGCGACGCCGGAAGCCGTGCCATGATCAGGGTCGTGACATCGGTTTTCTGCAGATAGCTGCGCCCCATATCGCCCTGGAACAGACCCATCAGATAGCGACCGTATTGCACAACGAATGGCTGATCGAGGCCCAGTTGCTCGCGGATATTGGCCACGGTCTGAGGCGTCGCCGAGCGCCCCGCGATCTGGCGCACCGGATCCGCGGGCAGCACATAGAGCAAGAAGAAGGTGATAAAGGAGACGCCCAGCAAGATCAGGGCTGCCAGCAGAAGTCGTCGAATCGCATAACTTGCCATCAGTCTGACCCCCGCAGCGTCGGATCGAGCACATCGCGCAGCGCGTCACCGACAAGATTGAACGCCAATGCAAGGGTGACGATCGCGGCACCGGGGAAGAACACCAGCCACGGGGCCGCCTGAAAATAAGTCTGGTTCTCAAAGATGATGTTGCCCCAACTGGGAGTCGGCGGCTGCACACCGACGCCAAGATATGAAAGCGTCGCTTCCAGCAGAACAGTCGTCGAGATGCCCAATGTGCCCCAGACAATGATCAGTGGCACCAGATGCGGCAGGATGTGCTTGAACAGAATACGTGCTGAACTGGCACCCAGGGTCCGTTCGGCGGCGATGAAATCGCGAGCGGTCAGCGCGGTCGTTTCCGTGTAGATCACCCGCGCAGTCTGAACCCAGTTGACCATCGCGATGACGAAAGCCACGATCCAGAGCGACGGCTGAAAGATCGCCGCGAGGCATATCGCCAACAGCAAGGCGGGAAATGCCATCATCAGGTCGGTAAAACGCATCAGGACCGAACCGATAAATCCCTGAAAAAAGCCGGCGGTCAATCCGATCAGCGTGCCGATGATCAGCGCGATGCCGTTGGCGACAACCCCGATGATTAGCGATGTCCGTGCCCCGTAAAGCAGACGGCTCAGCAGATCGCGGCCCAGAAGGTCGGTGCCAAGCAGATAGTTTCCACCGGGCGCCAATGGTTCGCCGAAAAGTGTCAAGCCATCGAAATGCTGCTCAAAGGGATCATAGGGCGCGATCCAGGGCGCAAGGATCGCCCCACCCACGATCAGCGTTACCAACGCCATGCCAAATAGCGCCATTTTTCGCCGCATAAGCCGCGCCCATGCGCCCGGAGGACGCCGGGCGGACCGGTTTGCTGTGGCGGTGGTCATGCGACACCGTCTCTCGGTTTGCGGTCTTTCAGACCTGTCATCCGGGCCACAACGCGCGCCGCGGCCTCTTCCAGACTGATGCGCGCATCCATCGCCTCCTGCCGCAAAGCGGCATATGCGGCGGCATCCGAGCCGGTCTTTTCGATCATCAGTATTACCGCGCGGACAATTGTTTGGCGCTCTCCCAATCGTTGGCGCAGATCGGTCACTTGAGCAGACAAGGCGCGTCGGGCCTCGAATGCGTTACTGGCGATAAGAAGCGCGCTATAGACGCCGCTATCACCGACAGGTTTGAGGATTTGCGCCGTTGCCCCAGTCGAAAGCGCCCACTCGATGCGCCCCGGCGCTTCCGATCCGATCAATGCGATCAGCGGCATCGGCGCGGCGCCAGGCAGCCACGGGAATTGGTCGTCGAACCCCATATCAGCGTCGAAGAAGACGAAATCCGCCGCCAAGGCGTCAGCTTCCAACTCGGGCCAGCACGTCGTCGCCCGCAGACCAACGGCCTGCAATTGTCGGACCAACGCGGCGACCACCGGATGCGGGCGATGCAGGACAATGGCATGGGCGCCGCCCAAATCATCTATGTGCACCGCCCGCTTCAAGAAATAACCCGCAGGTGATGAGGTGACGTGACCGGCACTGGTTGGGTCAGGTATGGATCACCAGCGTGAATACCGCCGTTGTGGACGACCTTGAAGGCGCCGTCCTCGACCTTGGCGATCAGGACCGGCTGTTCGGTGTGATGGGTCTTGGCGTCGATGCCGCTGCGCAGCCCCGCCTCCGTCCGCAGCAACGCAGAGAGGTTTTGCATGTCAGCCTCTGAAGCGTTTTCCAGAAGGTCGGCCAAGGCGTAAACCGCACGGTCGGCCGCCGCCTCATGGCTACTTGCGAATGCCTGCGCACCTTCCCTGAAATACGGGCCCGCAGCGATCAATCCTTCGGCGGCAGCCCCGATATCCGCCAACTCACATTCGGTCAGATTGCACGACAGGACAGGGCAGCGGACCGCGCTGAACCGACGATCACTCGCGGCAAGTTCTGCATAGGCTTTCAAAAAGGCATAAGACGACGGCCCAATCAGCGAATTGAGAATGAAGTCCGGCGCAGTCGCCTGAACCTCGTCGATCATCCGCCCGACATCGAAAGAACCGATCGGCAGGTAGCGTTCGCCAAGCACGTCGCCTCCCGCGCCATGAATTGTCTCGCGAGCGAGCCGGTTCATCTCCCATCCCCATATATAGTTGCTGCCGATCAGATAGCCTCGACGGCCATAGGTGGGGAACGTCCAGTTCAGCAGCGGCAGCAAATGCTGATTGGGACAGGCGTGAAGATAGACGACGCGATCAGATGCTTCGAACCCCTCATATGGGACAGTATACCACAAGGTGCCGCCGGATTTCTCAAGCGTCGGAATGACCTCCTTGCGGCTCCAGGAGGTGACACATCCGATGATGTGGCGCGCAGGCGTATCGCGCAGAATCTCGTTGCACAGAGGTCCGTATAAATCGACATTGCCGCCCGGATCGCGCTCTACAGCCTCAAACGCAATGGATCGCGTCGGATCGGCGTTGATGCGCGCAATGGCGTTCAGAGCACCACTGCGGCAGGCTTCGCTGATCCGGACATAACTGCCGCTTCGTGAATAAAGCAGGCCGAGTGCAACGGTTCGTTTCACATGCCCCCCAAACAAAAAACCCGCCCCAACGCCGCCTTCTGGGAAGGGGATCGGGTCGGGCGCGGATGCCAGTCGGCGTCAAGCCGAATCTGAGTGAAGCATGATATCCCGAAGTGCTTCGGTCAAGTGACTGAAGCAAAATGGCGTCGAAGTTGGAAAACTCTGCGCGTAGGTTGGCGGAACGATTTTATAATTGGTCATTTGACGTGTCTGTGGGAAGCCACACAATGATCAAGTGGCGGCACTTCTGACGTCGATCAGGTCATGTCCACCAACATCGCGAGCTCCAACGTCTGGTATGAGATGATCAGGACTGGGAGGATCTACGCCGAAATCCCGGAGGCTGCAGGCACCTC
>JBBKVT010000140.1:0-6092 GCA_037968535.1 Paracoccaceae bacterium | reverse complement strand
GTTGAATTGGACCTCAGCCCGGCCGCCACACGGATCGCAACACGAAGCTGCGGGACAGATCTATGAAATTCCGCGCCGAGGGGCAAGGAATTTGACCGGTCGCTCCGCGAGGAGAAATCAATGAATTTCGTAAAAATCGCACTCTTCAGCACGGCTGCGGCTGCTGCACTGTCCACGTCGGCATTGGCGGCCGACTGTCCTATAAAAGTCGGTGTGCTGCACTCTCTTTCCGGCACAATGGCGATTTCCGAGACCACGCTGAAAGACACGATGCTCATGCTGATCGATGATCAGAATGCGAAGGGCGGTTTGCTGGGATGCGAACTGGAAGCCGTCGTTGTAGATCCGGCGTCCGACTGGCCCTTGTTCGCCGAAAAGGCGCGCGAATTGTTGACCGTGCACAAAGTTGACGTGATCTTCGGCAACTGGACCAGTGTGTCTCGCAAATCGGTATTGCCGGTTATCGAAGAGCTGAACGGATTGCTGTTCTATCCGGTTCAGTACGAGGGCGAAGAAAGCTCGAAGAACGTATTCTATACCGGCGCTGCTCCAAACCAGCAGGCGATCCCGGCCACCGACTATTTCCTCGAAGAACTCGGCGTCGAGAAATTTGCGCTTCTGGGCACCGATTACGTCTATCCGCGCACCACCAACAACATCCTCGAGGCGTACCTACAGCTAAAGGGCGTGGCGGCCGAAGACATCTTCACCAACTACACGCCGTTCGGGCACTCTGACTGGTCCAAGATCGTGGCCGACGTCGTGGCACTCGGGGCTGATGGCAAGAAAGTTGGTGTGATCAGCACCATCAACGGCGACGCGAATATCGGCTTCTACAAGGAACTGGCTGCTGCCGGTATCAGCGCAGATGACATTCCAGTGGTGGCATTTTCGGTGGGCGAGGAAGAACTTTCGGGTCTCGACACCTCGAACCTCGTCGGGCATCTGGCGGCGTGGAACTATTTCCAATCCGCAAAGAGCGAAGCCAACGAGGCGTTCGTGGTCAAGTGGAAAGAACTCATGGGCGAGGATCGCGTGACCAACGATCCGATGGAGGCCCATTATATCGGCTTCAACATGTGGGCCAACGCCGTGACCGAGGCAGGATCCACCGATGTCGATGCTGTGCGCGCCGCAATGTACGGACAGGAGTTTTCCAACCTGACCGGCGGAACAGCCGTGATGCTGCCGAACCATCACCTGGCCAAGCCGGTTCTGATCGGCGAGATCCAGGCAGACGGCCAATTCGACATCATCAGCCAGACCGAAGAGGTCGATGGCGATGCCTGGACCGACTACCTGCCGGAATCCGCGGTACTGACATCGGATTGGAAGGACCTTGGCTGCGGTATGTACAACACCGAGACCAAGACCTGCGTCCAGACTCTGTCGAACTACTGATCTGCACACGGAACCATCCGGGAAGGGCGTCCGCGCCCTTCCCGGATCTGGGGAACCTACCACATGATCCGATTCATCCTGACAAGTCTGGTTGTCCTTGCCTTTGCAACGACGGCCATCGCGCAAGACGATCCGATGCAGGCATTGCTTCAGGAACACGCCGACATCATTGTCGAAAGTTCCCGAACAAGCATTGCCCCGGCGATTGCCGCGATTGCCGAAACCCGCCTGCCCCAGTCGCAGGACGTGTTGCAGACTTGGCAGGCCAAGGAAATGTGGCAGCGCACCGCCGATGGCCTGTTCTTTCGCGGCGAAGATATCGGCGACAATTCCCTGCGCCTATACAGTTTCGACAGTGGCGCGGTTGTGGGCGACTTTCCGGCCTCGGATCTGGAGCAGATCAAGCCCAACAGCGGCATTCGGGCCCTGATTGCCATCGCGCTGGTGCAATTCCAGCTTTCCGACCCCAATCGCGCCAAGCGAGCAGATGCGCTGATCTCGATCGAGCGCGACCCCCGGGCCGCGGCGCTGGAACCGCTCCGCGCCTCGATCGCGGACGAGTCCGATGCGATACTGCGGGTCAAAAAACTGCGGCTTGAGCGGCTTCTGACCATCGCATTCGACAAGAATGATGAAGCGCGTGTTGCCGCGATTGAAGACATGTCCTCGCAACTTGGCGTCGATGTGCGGGCAACGCTCAATCCGCTGGTTCAGAGCGAATTGCAGGTGTTCGGGCGTGAAATACCACCCGAACTGAACGTGGCACGCCGCTTGATGTCGGGGAGTGGCGCCCTGCCAGAGACGCAGGCCTATGGCCTTCTGGTCGCCGCCGACCTTGCACCGGCAAGAATTAACGCAAACCGCATTCGGGAAATCTTGGCGGCCAATATCGAAGCAGGAACCGTTGGCGGTGTTCCGGTGACGCAGTTAAGCTCTGACGAGGCCCGCAGCCGTGCCTATGCCGCACTGGTCGAAGCGGGCAAAGCGGCGCCGATGTTGAGCGACAGCGACTTGCGCGCGCTTTTGCAGGCACACCGCTTCGCCGAGATCTATCGCGAGCCTTCTGCAGCAGTCACCGATGCCGCCCGGAAATCGCTGGCCAGGATCGAAATGTGGGTCGGGTTCAACCAAGTCATCGACCTGTCACTTGATGCGCTGTCCCTCGCCTCGATCTATTTCCTCGCCGCGATCGGACTGGCGATCACCTTTGGGGTGATGGGCGTGATCAACATGGCGCATGGCGAATTCATCATGATAGGCGCCTATACCGGCTTCGTGGTGCAGCAGATCATCCCGAACCACACCGCCTCGATCCTTATCGCCATACCGCTGGCCTTTGCCGTCACTTTTGCCGCCGGAGTCGCGATGGAACGGCTGGTAATCCGCTGGCTTTACAATCGCCCGCTCGAAACCCTGCTGGCGACCTTCGGCATCTCCATCGCGCTGCAACAACTGGCCAAAAACGTTTTCGGCACCCAGGCGCGGCCGCTGACCGCGCCTGACTGGCTGAACGGCGCCTGGGTGGTCAACGATATCGTCTCGATCAGCTTCATCCGCATCGCGATCTTCGTTCTGGCGCTGATATTTCTGGGCGTCTTCCTGTTCATCATGCGCCGCACGCGGCTGGGACTGGAAACGCGGGCGGTCACCCAGAACCGGCGGATGGCCGCGTCAATGGGGATCAATCCCGACCGTGTTAACATGCTGATGTTCGGTCTTGGCTCTGGCATCGCCGGGATAGCCGGCGTTGCCATCGGGCTGTTTGCCAAGGTCACGTCCGAACTCGGGTCCGACTATATCGTGCAAAGCTTCATGACCGTGGTCGTCGGCGGCGTCGGCAATATCTTCGGCACGCTTGCTGGCGCCGCCATGATCGGATTTCTGCAAAAGGGCATCGAGTGGTTCAACCCCTCGAACACGCTAGCCGCCCAGACCTACATGATCGTCTTCATCATCCTCTTCATCCAGGTCCGGCCTCGCGGCATTGTCGCGCTCAAGGGCCGTGCGGCGGGGGATTGAGCGTTGCAAAAGTCCTTCATTGCCCGATACCCGTCATTGCTGCTGTTTCTCGGCGGCCTGGCGCTGTTCACTCTGATCGTCACCGTCTTCTCCGAGGCGTTCGGGGCCGGATTGATTTCGACCTCGTTCATCAAGACACTGGGCAAAACGCTGTGTCTCTGCCTTGTCGCCATCGCAATGGATCTGGTCTGGGGCTACTGCGGCATCCTCTCGCTTGGCCATTTCGCGTTCTTCGGACTTGGCGGCTACATGATCGGCATGTGGCTGATGTACGAGCGCACCCGCGAGATTGTGGCGGGCGCGATGGCCGAAGCGACAATTCCTCCGACCGACGACGAGATCGTTACCGCTATAGGCAATCAGATATTTGGTGTTGTCGGGGCCAGCGAGTTTCCAGTAATCTGGGCCTTTGCCGACAGCCTTGCCATCCAATTGGCTCTGGTGGTGCTTGCGCCGGGGATGCTGGCGCTGGTCTTCGGCTGGCTGGCCTTCCGCAGCCGGGTAACCGGGGTCTACCTTTCGATCCTGACGCAAGCGATGACGCTGGCCCTGGCGCTTTATCTGTTTCAGAACGACAGCGGGCTTCGCGGTAATAACGGCCTTTCAGGGCTACAGAACATTCCCGGCCTCGACGACCTGCCGCAATCTGTGGTCTCGATCTGGTTTCTATGGGCATCGGCGCTGGCGCTGGGTCTTGGCTATCTGCTTGCCGCCTGGCTGGTCTCCGGCAAGTTCGGCTCGGTGATCCGCGGCATCCGCGACAACGAGGCGCGCGTTCGGTTCCTCGGCTACTCGGTCGAGGCCTACAAACTGGCCGTGTTCGCTTTGACGGCCTGCATGGCTGGGATCGCCGGCGCACTGTATTACCCGCAGGCCGGCATCATCAACCCGGCCGAAATCGCGCCCATCGCGTCGATCTATCTCGCCGTCTGGGTCGCCATCGGCGGGCGTGGGCGTATCTACGGCGCGGTGATCGGCGCCACATTTGTCAGTCTGGTGTCGAGTTGGTTCACCGGCGGGCGGGCACCCGATGTCGATCTGGGCTTCTATATCGTCAACTGGGTGGACTGGTGGCTGATCGCGCTGGGGCTTTCCTTCGTGCTTGTGACGCTCTTCGCGCCCAAGGGCATTGGCGGACTGGTCGACCTGTGGACCGGGCGGCGCAACCCAAACCGCCACGGCGCGGATCTTGGCCCCGATCCCGGCGCGCTGCGGGAACGGGAGGCGCTGGAATGAGCACACTGCTCGAGGTTTCGGGCGTCTCGGTCACTTTTGACGGGTTCCGCGCGATCAACAATCTCAGCTTCCAGATCGGCAATGCCGAGATGCGCGCCATTATCGGACCGAACGGGGCGGGTAAGACCACGTTCATGGACATTGTCACCGGCAAGACCAAACCCGACGAAGGCCGCATCCTCTGGGGCGGTTTGAATCGGTCCTTGTTGGGGATGTCCGAAGCGAAGATCGCGCGCATCGGCATCGGGCGGAAATTCCAGAAACCCACCGTGTTTGAAGATCAGAGCGTCCGCGAAAACCTGCTGATGGCGCTCAAGGCCGATCGCGGCGTGCTGGCGGTGCTTTTCTATCGCCCGGCGGCGGTCGACTTGGGCCGAGTCGAGGAACTTGCTGAAGAGATCGGCTTGCAGGACCAACTTGACCGGAAATCGGGCGAACTTAGCCACGGGCAGAAGCAGTGGCTTGAAATCGGCATGCTGCTGGCCCAAGAACCACTGCTCTTGCTGGTGGACGAACCCGCCGCAGGCATGACTCCGGAAGAGCGCGAGCATACCACCAAAATTCTGGTCGAGGCCGCCAAGACCCGGGCAGTCGTCGTTGTCGAGCATGACATGGAGTTCGTGCGCCGCCTGAATTGCCGCGTCACCGTCCTGCATGAAGGATCGGTCCTGGCCGAAGGCAGTCTCGATCATGTCACGGCAGACCAGAAAGTCATCGATGTCTATTTGGGGCGCTGATCCATGTTGAAAGTCGAAAACCTGACGTTGCATTACGGGCATTCGCAAATCCTGAACGGTATATCGATGGAAGCGCTCTGCGGTCAGATCACCTGCGTTATGGGCACCAATGGCGTCGGCAAAACCAGTCTGATGCGTGCGATTTCGGGCACCCATCCCCGCACTGGCGGAACCGTTTCGCTCGATGGCGAACGACTCGCCAAGTTGCCGGCACATGTTCTGGCACAGAAAGGAGTGGCATACGTCCCGCAAGGCCGCGACATCTTTCCGCTCCTGAATGTTCGCGAAAACCTCGAGACGGGTTTTGGCTGTCTGCGCCCACAGGACCACGGCATTCCCGACGAGATATTCGAGCTCTTCCCCGTCCTGCAACAAATGCAACACCGCCGTGGCGGTGATTTGTCAGGCGGGCAACAGCAACAGCTGGCGATCGCGCGGGCACTGATTACCCGCCCCCGGCTTCTCTTGCTCGACGAACCGACCGAAGGCATCCAACCCAACATCATCCAGCATATTGGCGACGTGATCCAGAAACTTCGCGACCGGGGAGAGATGGCGATTGTTCTGGTCGAACAATTTTTCGACTTCGCCTATGAGATATCGGACCGATTCTACGTCCTTCGCCAAGGACGAGTTCTTGTCGATGGCGAAAGGACGTCGATTTCAAGATCGGCATTGCTGGATGGCGTCTCCGTCTGA
>JBBKVT010000139.1:0-11040 GCA_037968535.1 Paracoccaceae bacterium | reverse complement strand
ACAAGACATACCACGCGATGAAGCCAAGAATGATGAAGGCCAGACCCAGATGCGTCGCAAGCCGGTAGCTGGCCACGTCCAGTCGCGCCCCCGTCAGGCCCGACGACACCATCCACCAGCCGATCGCCCCTTGCAGCCCACCGAGCGCCCCGATGCCCACAAGGCGCGGCGTCCAGCCAGTCGGAATACGCTTGGTGGCCCAGAAGAAAACAAAGCCCACGGCCCAGACCAGCCCGATCACCCGGCCAAGCTGCCGGTGGCCCCATTCCCACCAATAGATCGCCTTGAACTCGGCCAACGTCATGCCCTTGTTCTGCAACTGGTATTCCGGGATCGCCTGATATTTCAGGAACTCGCTTTGCCAAGCTGTGGCGTCCATCGGCGGCAGCGCGCCGGCGACAGGTTTCCATTCGGTAATCGACAGCCCCGAGTCGGTCAGCCGTGTCAGCCCGCCGACGACGATCATCGCCATCACAAGCGCAAACAGCACAATCAGCCACACTCGAATTGCCCCTCGCGCACCGCTGCGGGCGCGATCGATCAGACCGGTCTGGGGTCGCGGGCGATCAGGCGACTTGTCACTGCCGACTTCCTCGAAAATAGAACGTTTCTGGCTCATGGACCCCCCGGGAATTCTTGCGGGACAGTAGGTGTCGGCAGAACAGGGTTCAAGGGAGGTTAGGAGCGGTTTGGCGGGCGCGGCGCTTTTGCGTGGGACGCGATCGGTTACCCGCGCCAATTCGTGGATTGGCTGGATGGAAAAAGCGAAAAAACCTTGTGGCCCTCAATCCCCCCGTTCCCTCCACCGCACCATCTGCCGCAACACGCCGTGCAGCATCTGCACATCGGCGCGGGTCAGGGGCATCCTGCTCCACATGTTGCGCAGGGTCAGCTTCATGCTGGGCGCCTTGTCCTCGGGGAAAAACAGTCCGGCGTCGGTCAGTCGGTCCTCGTAGTGGTCGCCGAGCTTTTCAATCTCCAGCTTGGTGGCCAGGTCGGCTGCCATCGCGCCCATGCGATCGGGCACCGTGTCGCCGGTCTGCCGCCGCCATTCATAGCCCAGAAGCAACGCGCATTGCGCAAGGTTCAGCGACGGGAAATCCGGGTTGACCGGAACAGAAATGATCGCGTCGGCCAGCGCGATGTCCTCATTCTCTAGCCCTGCACGCTCTGGGCCGAAAAGAATCGCGACGTTGCGGCCCGCAGCGATCATCGAACGCGCTTGCGCCATCGCGCTTTCGGGGGTCAACACCGGCTTGGTCAGGTCGCGGTTGCGCGCGGTGGTCGCGAAGACATAGGTGCAATCGGCGATCGCGGCACTGGTGGTGCGGTAAAGTCCTGCCTGATCCAGCAGCCGCCCGGCACCGGCCGCCATCGCGACGGCCTTGGGGTTGGGCCAGCCGTCACGCGGCGCCACGACGCGCATCCGGTCGAGACCGAAGTTCCACATCGCCCGCGCTGCCGCGCCAATGTTCTCGCCCATCTGCGGGGCGACCAGGACAAAACTGGGCTGGGCATCGGTCATCGGCAACCTTTGGGTTTGGTCCGCGCGGTGATACGCTTGGCCGAACCCTGAGGCAAGGAGTCCGGTATGGCTTATGATGAAGGCGTGGCAGCGCTGTTGCGGGACGATTTGCTGGATCAGGACGGCGTCAGCGAGCGCAAGATGTTCGGCGGGCTGTGTTTCATGGTCAATGGCAACATGGTCTGCGGCGTGCATCGAGGCGGCGGGATGTTCCGCGTCGGCAAGGAACGGCAAGCCGAAGCGATGGCGATCACCGGCGCCGGTCCAATGGAAATGGGCGGGCGGCAGATGGGCGGCATGGTCAATGTCGGACAAGACGCGCTGGCCGATGACGACAGACGCCGCGCCTGGATGCTGTTGGCGCTGGCCCATGCCGCCGGACTTCCGGCAAAGTAGCCAAGCCCGACATTCCGGGCTATAGCGGGCAAACCTGAAAAACGGAGCCCCCGAATGGCCGACGATCCGCACCCGCAAATCTACCTGATCACGCCCGCAGAACTCGATCTGTCCGGCTTTCCCGACCTTCTGGCCCGGGTGCTGGACAGCGCCGAGATCGCCTGCGTCCGGCTAGCACTTTCCACCCGCGACGAGGACCGGCTGTTACGCGCAGCCGATGCGCTGCGCGAGGTTACGCATGCGCGCGAAGTTGCGCTGATCATTGCGGAACACGGGCTGATGGTGGACCGGCTGGGTCTGGACGGGGTGCATCTGCTGGACGGCGCGCGGTCGGTGCGCAAATGGCGCAAGGAATTGGGCGATGACGCCATTGTCGGCGCGTCCTGCGGCGCGTCGCGTCACGAAGGCATCTCGGCCGGTGAGGCCGGCGCTGACTATGTCAGCTTCGGCCCGGTCGGCCCGACAGCTTTGGGCGACGGGACGGTTGCGCAAGCGGAATTGTTCGAATGGTGGTCTGAAATGATCGAAGTGCCAGTGGTGGCAGAGGGCAGCCTGGATGAAGATCAGATCCGAAAGCTTTGTAATGTCACTGATTTCTTTGCGTTCGGACAGGAAATCTGGACCGCTGAAGATCCGGCTGGGAAGATGCAGGATTTTATTTTGGCGATGCGCCAGATGACCAGCGGTTGACGTCAGACAATCGCCGGCAAAGCCGAGCGTACAGCCGTCTCGCAATGCCGGGCCAGCGTTTTTCGATCCTCGAAATCGGCAACCCGCACCGGAGCGTGATAAACCAGTTCGACTGTCCCCTGACGGGGCGTCGCCAGAACTTTCAGCAAGTGACCGCCGAAATCCATGTCTGCCCACCAACCGTAAAAGCGCGAATCCTCGCCGCTCGGAGCGCGGTAGATCAGTGTGACTGGCTGGATTGACAGCATCTCGCGCAGTTCCGGCGCGAGGAACGCCGCGAAAAGCGTTGATTTGAAAGATAAGACCTGCTGGCCGTCCGTGGAGGTACCTTCGGGGAAGAACAACAGCCTGTGACCGGCTTTCAGACGTTCTTCGAAAACGTCGGCATGAGCACGGGCCTGCCGCGCATCGCGACGAATGAAGACGGTGCCGGTGGCGCGCGCCAGCCAACCGATCAGCGGCCAATTCGCGACCTCGGATTTCGAGACGAAATAGACCCTCTTGCGGGCATTGAGTGCAAAGATATCCAGCCACGAAACATGGTTCGACACCACCGCGCCGCGCCCGCGCATCATCCGGCCCCGAACCCTGTATCGGATGCCGAGAATGAGAAAGGCCAAACGACAGACAACTTGCGTGATGTACGGAGTCCACGGACGGTGCAGGCCCCAAATGGGCTGCTCGACCAAGCGCACCAGTAACAACAGAAAAAGCCCGCCAATGATCAGCGCAAACAGCAGCGGTGCGCGGATGAGGACCAGCAGCCAACCGACTGCGGTTACAGATTTTTTCGCTGCTGCGCCCGACTCGTCCCAGGGCTGTATCATCGATCGCGCCCGGTCACATAAAGGTCGCGCTGGCGGGCATTCAGTTTGGCAGTATCAAGGATCAGGCAAACGTCAGTGGTATTGAATGCGGTGTCGATATAGGCGCCCTCGCCGACGTGGCCGCCAAGCCGCAGATACGCCTTGATCAGTGCCGGGGTCGCTCGCAGGGCGCGCGGCCGGTCGATGCAGTCGATGGGCATCAGATCCATCCGCTGAAAATGCCCCGGCGCGGCGCGGACCCGCAAAGGTTCTGGCGCCAGGTGGCGGTGATGCAGCAGCGACAGCGGCTCTGCCAAGGCGGCGATGTCGGTGCCGTGAAAACTGGCGACCCCGAACAGGATTTCAATGCCGTGCTCGGCCACATAATCCGCAAGACCGTTCCAGAGGTAGAACATCGCCTTGCCGCCGCGATACCGCGCATCGACGCAGGAGCGGCCGAGTTCAAGCAGGCTGCGACCGCTGTCCAGAAGTGGCGTCAGATCATACTCGCGGGCCGAATAGAAACCGCCGATCCGGTCGGCGCCCTCGCGCCGCAAGAGCCGGTAGACCCCGACGACGTGATCGAGCGTCGCGGCATCGCGGTCCTTATCGACGAGAATCAGGTGATCGCAACAGGCGTCGAATTCGTCCCGCTCCAGCCGCGCCTCATGATCGACCATTGCACCGGTGCCGCGCAGTTCCTCGACAAACACCCGGTAGCGCAACCGCTGAGCCGCTGTCAGGTCGTCGGCATCGCGGGCAAGCCGGAGCGCGAATCTGGGGTCTTTCGGCGTCATAAGCAGTGTTGGCCCGTCCCCTGTCAGGTTCGCGGGGTTCTAAGGTGCTGGTGTCCCCAATGCAAGGCGCGGACCCGAGCGAATGCTTGGCTGCAGCTTAAGGTTGTGTTAAGCCTGCCGCGATAATTCCAGAGGCAAGTCACGTGGCAAAAACGATTTCCAGCGTGACACGGCGACCATCAAGGACCACTTTGCCCGCATCTTCGAACATGACCGTGATCCGATCGCCGATTGTCGACTGGACCTGCCCCAGCCCCCAGTCCGGGCGCGCGGGATTGCGCACCAGCATTCCCGGTGCCAGCAGCGAATTCGCATTTTCCAAACCCGTTCTCCTGAAGAAAGCACCTATTGATGACCGCCGAGCAGCCTGATCTCAACGCGCTGATCGGATCGCGCATCTGTCACGACCTTATCAGCCCCCTCGGCGCAATCGGCAATGGGGTGGAACTGATGGGAATGAAAGGCAGCAACGGACCCGAGATGACCCTGATTGCCGAAAGCGTTCAAAGCGCCAATGCGCGCATCCGGTTCTTTCGCATTGCCTACGGCGCGGCACATCCGGATCAGATCGTCGCCCCGGCAGAGATTCTGGATCTGCTGCGAGATCTTGAACGGGGCGGTCGGTTCATCGTCGACTGGCAGGCCAGGGGCAGCTTGCAGCGTCAGCAGGTCAAACTGGCGTTCCTGTTGTTGCAGTGCTTCGAGTCCGCGATGCCGCGAGGCGGCCATGTCTCGTTTCGTCAGGTAGGCGACGAATGGGCGTTGACCGGTGAGGCCGACGTGCTGTCGGTCAAGCCCGATCTCTGGACGATCCTGTCCGCGCCCGTGGCACAGCCCGAACTGCAACCGTCGGAAGTGCATTTTGCGCTGGCCCCGCTGGCCGCAGCGGCGATTGGTCGGCGGCTGATCGTCGAGACTTCGGACCGAATCGCGCGGGTGCGGTTCTAGTCGCGCTGCCCCCTTCGCGAACTTCATCGCGGCTTCAGGTGGCCCCTAATCGCGGACGGTGCCGTCGCCGGTCACCAGATACTTGAAGCTGGTCAGTTGCTCGGCACCGACCGGGCCGCGGGCGTGCATCTTGCCGGTGGCGATGCCGATTTCCGCGCCCATGCCGAACTCGCCACCATCGGCGAACTGGGTCGAGGCGTTGCGCATCAGGATCGCGCTATCGAGTTCCCCGAAGAACCGGTCGGCAGCGGCGTCATCCTCGGTCAGGATGCAGTCAGTGTGGTTCGAGCCGTAGTGGCGGATATGGGCGATCGCCGCGTCGAGGTCGTCAACCACTTTCGCGGCGATATCCATGTCGAGATATTCGTGGCCCCAATCCTTTTCGGTGGCCGGGATCGTTCCCTCGTTGGCCTGCAACACGTCGTCAGCGTGGACGCGCACGCCCTTGGCAACGAGAGCCGCGATGGTGTCCTTGCCGATGCTCTTGGCCACGTCGCGGTGGATCAGCAGGCATTCGGCCGCGCCGCAGATGCCGGAGCGCCGGGTCTTGGCGTTGAGCACGACGTTGACGGCCTTTTGCGGGTCGGCGGCCTTGTCGATATAGATATGCACGATGCCTTCGAGATGCGCGAAAACCGGCACCCGGGCCTCTCGCTGGACAAGACCCACCAGCCCCTTGCCGCCGCGCGGCACGATCACGTCGATATATTGCGTGACCTTCAGCATTTCCGACACCGCGTCGCGGTCGCGCGTTGGGATCAACTGGATTGCGGTTTCGGGCAAGTTGGCGGACTTGAGACCCTGCGCTAGGCAGGCATGGATCGCGCGCGAGGAATGAAAGCTTTCCGAGCCGCCGCGCAGGATCACCGCGTTGCCAGCCTTCAGGCAGAGCGCACCGGCATCGGCGGTGACGTTGGGGCGGCTTTCGTAGATCACGCCGACAACACCAAGAGGGGTGCGAACCCGTTTGATGTGAAGGCCGGTGGGGCGGTCCCATTCGGCGATCACCTCGCCCACCGGGTCTTTCTGTTCGGCGACTGTGCGCAGGCTGTCGACGATACCGCGGATCCGGTCCTCGTTCAGCATCAGCCGGTCGAGCATAGCCGGACTGAGGCCGTTCTCTTTGGCATCGGCCATGTCTTTGTCATTGGCGTCGATGATCTGCTGGCGGTTCTTCCAGACAGCCTCGGCGGCGCCGATCAGGGCCGCGTACTTGCGCTCGGCAGTGGCGGTCGCAAGCTGGGTGGCGGCGGCGCGGGCGGCGCGGCCGATCGTTTCCAGCATGGCAGGAATGTTTTCGTCGTCTTTCATCATTCGGGCCTTTCGCCCGGCGGCAGTGATCGGCTGCCTCCGTCGGGGATATTTATGGACAATTAATGCGGGCTGGTCAAAGCGCCATGTCATCGCGGTGAATAAGGGCGGCGCGGCCGGGGTAGCCGAGGATGCCCTCGATCTCGGCAGAGCGGTGACCGGCGATCGCGCGGGCCTCTTCGGCGGTGTAGCGGGTCAGCCCAAGGCCCAGCCGGGCGCCGTCGGGACCGAGGATCGCCACCGCATCGCCGCGTCCGAACTGGCCAGAGACACGCGCGATGCCTGCGGGTAGCAGCGACTTGCCAGAGCCAAGCGCGTTGGCAGCCCCTTCGTCGATCATGATTTCTCCGCGCACCTTCATCGCCGCAATCCAACGTTTGCGCGCGGCTTGCGGGTCGCCTTGTGCGGTGAACCACGTGGCGGGCGCGCCGTTTTCCAAGGCCTGCAACGGGCGCAGGACAGAGCCTTCGGCGATCGCCATCGCGCAGCCCGCGCCGGTGGCGGTTTTGGCGGCCATCAGCTTGGTTTTCATTCCCCCTTTGGACAGACCCGACCCCGCGTCACCGGCCATCGCCTCGATCGCCGGCGTGATCGTATCGATCTGGTCGATGCGGCGGGCAGAGGGGTCGGACCTGGGATTGCCGGAGTAGAAGCCGTCAACGTCAGAGAGCAGGATCAGTTGATCGGCGCCGACGGTCACGGCGATCTGCGCAGCCAGACGGTCATTGTCGCCGTAACGAATCTCATCCGTGGCGACGGTGTCGTTTTCGTTGACGATGGGCACCACGCCAAGCGCCAGCAGGGTTTCGAGCGTCGCGCGGGAATTAAGATAGCGACGGCGGTCGGTGCTGTCTTCCAGCGTCACCAGCACTTGCGCGGTGGTGATGTTATGCGGGGCCAGCGCTTCCTCATAGGCGCGGGCAAGACGGATCTGGCCAACGGCGGCGGCTGCCTGCGACTGTTCCAGCGCCAGCGCGACCGAGGGCATGCCCAGGACGGCGCGGCCAAGTGCTATCGATCCTGACGACACCAGAATGACCGCAGTGCCGCGCGCCCTGGTTGCGGCGACATCCTCGGCCAGCCCGCGCAGCCAGTCGACACGGAGGTGGCCCTTCTGGACCAGAAGGGAAGAGCCGATCTTGACGACGAGGCGACGGGCGTCGGTCAGGGTTGCCATGTCTCGGGATCCTCGGACGCCTTGCGCTGGCGCAGCCGGTTGGCGTCGATCCGGGCGCGCAGTGCACGCAGCACGACCTGTACGCCCTCGCCACTGACGCCGGACATGGTCAAAACCTCGCCGCCCGACTGTTTCTCGAGGATTTTGCGCTTCTTCGCGGTCTCTTTGTCGTCAAGCGCGTCGATCTTGTTCAGGACCGTGATCCGCGGTTTGTCGGCGAGCCCCGCGCCATAGGCGTCGATCTCGGCGATGATCGTCTTGTAGTCGGTTTTCACATCCTCGGACGTGCCGTCGACAAGATGCAGCAGAACCGCGCATCGCTCGACATGGCCGAGGAAAAGGTCGCCAAGGCCCTTACCCTCGGACGCACCTTCGATCAGACCGGGAATGTCGGCGATGACGAATTCAACCTCATCGACCCCGACAACGCCGAGATTGGGAACCAGCGTGGTGAAGGGATAATCGGCGATCTTGGGACGGGCATTCGAAGTGGCCGCGAGGAAGGTGGACTTGCCCGCATTGGGCAGGCCCAGAAGGCCGACGTCGGCGATCAGTTTGAGCCGCAGCCAAAGCGTCCGCTCGACGCCTTCCTGCCCCGGATTGGCGCGGCGCGGCGCCTGGTTGCTGGAGGTCTTGAAATGGGTGTTGCCGAAACCGCCATTGCCGCCCTTGGCCAAGAGCACGCGTTGGCCGACTTCGGTCATGTCGGCGATCACGGTTTCCTCGTCCTCGTCGAGGATTTCGGTGCCAACCGGCACCCGCAGAAGCACATCGTCGCCATCCTTGCCGGTGCGCTGCTGGCCCATGCCATGCTGGCCGCTTCGAGCGTGGAAATGCTGCTGGTAGCGGAAGTCGATAAGAGTGTTGAGACCGTCGACCGCCACCGCCCAGACATCGCCCCCCCGACCGCCGTCGCCGCCGTTCGGGCCACCAAATTCGACGAACTTCTCGCGCCGGAAGCTGATGCAACCGGCCCCGCCGCCGCCTGAGCGGATGTAGACTTTGGCGAGATCGAGAAATTTCATGGATTGGCTTTCAAGCGGCTTCGGGTCAGGCGATAGAGGACTTCGGGGGCTTTCTCAAGCCTTGCCGCAGAGAAGCCGGTGGCTTCGCCGGTCTTTTCAAACCCAAGCTTTTCGAGCACGCGGCCCGACGTTGGGTTGTCGACGAAATGCGCGGCGTCAACGGCTTCGATTGGAAAGCGGGCGAAACAGGCTGACAGGAAGGCGCGCATCGCCTCGGTTGCGTAGCCCCTGCTCCAATGATCCGGGTCGAGCATGTAGTTGCAGGACAAAGGCTGCCCGCCGATGCCGACCGTGCCAATGAATGCGCCGTCTTTCTGGGTCACGGCCAAGCGGAAGCCCGGCCTGCCGCGCCACTTCGATTTGTCGAGCCAGGATTTTACGTCAGGTTCGGACCATGGCGACTTCACGCTGAACAGCATCCGCGCGACGCGGCTTTGGCCACCGATCCGTTGCAGATCGCGCCAGTCGGTGTTCTCGAGCGGCCGGAGTATTAGCCGGTCGGTTTGCAGCGGGAACGGATTTCGGTTCGCCCAGTCCTGCGCTGTCAGTTCCATCGCCCGCAGCGCGACTTCGCACCCCAGCGGCTTGGAGTATGCAATTCTGATGCCACTATCGCGAAAGCCGAGCTTGCTCAGCACGTTGCACGATGCGGTATTGCCAGGGATATAAGCGGAACGGATCGACGCTTGGCATTGGGCGAAGTGATTTGCCACGATCGCCTCGACAGCCTCTGTCATCAGACCCTGCCCCCAGAACGGTTTTCCCAGCCAATAGCCAAGTTCTTCGCTCAGGCTGACGACACCCACCGGGGCACCGTTTTGTTCGATTGCAAACGCGCCGTCCGAGGACCCATCGCCAATGAACCATTCGGCATCGGCACGCGTGTAAGGCCAAGGCGGCATGGTCAGCCAGCGGATCACGTCCCAATCACCGATCAGACGGGTAATTGCGTCCGCGTCGGCACTGCGAAGCGGCCGCAAGATCAATCGCGCAGTCTGGAACACAGTCGGCGACATGGGTCGGGGTCGCTAGCTTAACTTGTTTATGTAGGTCCAGGTTGGGACGGTGGTATTGCGCGCAACCGAAAACGCCTCGGCGTCGCCCAGATACTCGAACCCTGCGTTGGTCACAACGCGCGCCGAGGCCGGGTTGTCCTGAAAGACCGCGGCAAAAAGGGTTTTTGACTTGTGCGGATTGGCTGCAACCATGGCGCGCACAGCTTCGGACGCCAGACCGGAGTTCCAGAACACTGGCGCGATCCAGAAGCTGATCTCGCTCTGGCCGCGATCCATGCGTTCCATCCAAACCACGCCAAGCACCTCGGCCAGGCCGTGGCCGGACCCGTCCATGACCCAGGCGTCCTCTGTCCGGGTATCGCTTTGGGCGCGGGCGATATAGGCCTCTGTGGAGCCGGGCGGCAAGGGATGCGGAATGGTCCGGGTGGCCTCTGCGACGCGGCGATCACCGGCATACATCGCCAGCAGGCCGGCATCCGACTTGCGCAGCGGGCGCAGCATGAATCTCTCGGCCTCGATGACGGGCTGATTGGGTATCTGATCGAGGATCATGCCTTCCCTCCTCTGAAGAACACGAATGGGTAGTCATCACATGGGAAGCCGGCGAAAAGATGGCTACCCGATGACCCCTTCTGGTAACGTGATAATGAAACGAGAAAGGGACCGGCCTGTTCGCCGATCCCCCTGCTAATCTCCTAAAGGAATTCGGCTTACTCTGCGGCCTCCGCCACCGGGAGAACCGAAATGAAGGTGCGACCTTTAAGGCCTTTGTGGAAAGTCACGGCGCCTTCGGTCACGGCGAAGATCGTGTGATCCTTGCCCATGCCGACGCCCTCACCTGGAAACCACTTGGTGCCGCGCTGACGCACGATGATGTTGCCGGGAATTGCCGCCTGGCCACCGAACAGTTTCACGCCAAGACGCCGACCGGCAGAGTCGCGACCGTTGCGGGATGAACCACCTGCTTTTTTGTGTGCCATGGGGGCTTACTCCTTCTTCGCAGCCGGCTTCTTGGCCGCTGGTTTCTTTGCGGCGGGCTTTTTCTCGGCGGCCTTGGGGGCGGCCTTCTTTGCCTCTGCCTTGGGGGCGTCTGCCTTGGCTTCTGCCTTGGGTGCGACTTTCTTAGCTTCTGCCTTCGGTGCGTCCGCCTTGGCTTCTGCCTTTTTCGGGGCGGCTTTATTCGGCGCGGCCTTGGCGGCGGGCTTGTCCGTCACCTTGGCGGCCGGGGCTGAGCCTGCACCGATAGCGATCTTGACGCCGGACTTGTCGCCGCCTTTTTCAAGAATGTCGGTCACCCGCAGCAAGGTCAGTTGCTGGCGGTGGCCCTTGGTGCGCTGACTGGAGTGCTT
>JBBKVT010000138.1:0-4605 GCA_037968535.1 Paracoccaceae bacterium | reverse complement strand
AAAGCGCCAATTCGCTGGCCGCTCGCCAACGGCTGCTTTCAGTGGGTTGCGATCGCAGCGAAAAACTCGACGGGCGGTAGCCAACCTTCGCTGCACTCTCCGTCTGTACTGTCGAGATCTCCGAAGATGACATCGCGGCGCTTGCGGTTGGGCGTCGCTGCGCAACTCCTGAGGCAACCTATCGTCGTGTTTGGTAGTCATTGCAAAGGGACAGCTCAAATCCACCGAGGACTAGTACGTTTGGGCAGCTGATCCGTCATCGGAGCAGCAGAGTTGCCCCTAGGTAACTTTAATTGGACATGCGTGTCCGTATTTCGCAACATCGGCCGATGATCGCTTTTAGAATCGCGCTGCTGCTGGCGCGAATGTCGATGTTGATCAATCAGGGAGATCACAAGATGGGTGGCACTAAACAATGGCAACTTTCTCGGCGTAACCTGCTCTTATCCGCAGGCGCTCTTGGTTCTACGGGCCTGTTCGCGCCACAGATCGCTTGGTCTCAGGACGGAAAGATACTCAAAGTTCGTTCTTATAGCGATCTGCAAATCCTTGATCCGGCCTTCCGGTTGTCGGCACCTGAAGGCGATATCATGCGCGCCATCTACGCGGGGCTTGCCACCAATGTTCCCGGCGATGTCTGGGAATGGAAGGCAGTCGCCGTCGAAAGCCTCGAACAGCTGGACGAACTGACCGTCGCATTCAAGCTGCGCGACAAGGTTGGATTCACCGACGGTTTCGGCCAGATGACCGCCGAGGACGTGAAATTCTCAATCGAGCGTGTCGCCGATCCGGCCAATGAAAGTCCTTATGCGGGCGATTGGGCGGCTCTGAAAGAGGTGGAGGTGAAAGACACGCTCTCGGGCCTGATCCACCTCAAGAACGCCTTCGCGCCGCTTTGGAACTCGACCTTGCCGACGACCACGTGTTCAATCCTGTCCAAAGCCGCTGTCGAGGCTGCGGGCGGAAAGATCGGCGCTGAGCCGGTGGCGCAGTCGGGGCAGTACATCCTGACAGAATGGACGCCAAAACAGCGCACAGTGCTCCGGCGCAACCCGGACTGGGCTTACGAACCGGGCGGATATGACGAGATCCAGATTTTCCCGATCGAAGATCCCGCGACCGCCGAACTCGGCTTTGAAGCCGGCGATCTTGATTACACTTGGACGGCCGTCTCCTCGATCTCTCGCCTGAAAGAAAGTCCGCCTGCGGGTGGGGTCGTACTGGAAAAGCCCTCGCTCGCCTATGTCTGGCTCGGGATTAACAAGGATGTCGCCCCTTTCGATAACCCGAATATCCGCCGCGCGGTGCAATATGCAATCGACACCGAATCCGTCGTCGAGGCCGCCTATTTCGGCGCGGCCGCTACGTCGACTGGTATCATTGCGCCGGGACTTCCGGGCCATCGCGACAAAGTGCTTTACGCCTACGATCCGGACAAGTCGCGCGAGTTGTTGGCGGCCGAAGGCGTCACTGATCTCTCCGTAACGCTCGATATTCTCAACCAGTCCGAACGGCTGACCGCGGCGCAGGTCATTCAGGCCAATCTCGCAGATGTCGGCATCGCCTGCGAGATCAAGCAGAACGACAGCGGCACCTTCTGGACCTTGGGTTCAAAGGATGGCGATTACTGGAACAAGCTCCAGCTGATTGTGGGACGGTTTTCGATGGAACCTGACCCGAGCTGGGCGACCGCGTGGTTCACGCCCGACCAGATCGGTGTCTGGAATTGGGAAAGGTTCGACAGCCAGGAATTCGCCGACCTCCATGCCGAGGGCATGATTGAGACCGATCCCGCCAAGCGCGATGTGATATACAAGCGGATGCAGGATATCATGGAAGAAAGCGGCTGCTACGTCTTCCTGACCCATGAGGTCACGGGCATTCTGCACCGCGATACGGTCGCGCCCGCGCTCAAGCCGAACGGTGAACCGCTTCTGGGCGATTTCAAGCCGGCCTGAGGCTGAACTGCCGGGTCGGCCTCGCGCCGCCCCGACGCAGGGGGGATCGTCCGATTCTGGCATACGCGTTCAAGCGGCTGGTCCTGGCCATTGTCATCATCTCGGTGGCGATGACGCTGTTGTTCGCCATGATTTACCTCATTCCCGGCGATCCGGCCTCTGTTGCGCTCGGTCCTCGCGCCACTCCGGAAATGGTGGAATCCTTGCGGATCCGCATGGGGCTGGACCAGCCGATCTGGGTGCAGTTCTGGCGTTTTTACAGCGGCGTCTGGAGCGGCGATCTGGGAATCGAGGTCTTGTCCGGTCGGCCGGTGCTAACCGTGGTGATGGAGCAGCTGCCTTACACACTGGCATTAGTTGCGGGCGGAATAAGCTGGTCCGTGGCGCTTGGCATCCCGCTTGGCTGCATCGCGGCGATCAAGCGCGGCGGCTGGGTGGACCGTGTCGTCGGCGTCATTTCGGTCGCAGTGATCGCGGTACCGTCATTCGTTATCGCGATTTATGCGCTGCTGATTTTTGCTGTGGCGCTGCGCTGGCTTCCGGCCATCGGGGCCGGAGAGCCCGGCAATCTTGGTGACCAACTCACTCATCTGATCCTGCCTTCGCTCGCCGTGGGTCTTGGCTGGGTTGGGTATATCGCCCGCATGGTGCGTGCCTCGATGCTGGAAGTGTTGGAAGCCAGCCATATCCGCACCGCGCGCGCCTTCGGCTTGCCGGAAAACCAGATAACCTACAGTTATGCGTTGCGCATCGCGATCCTGCCGACCGTTACATTGCTTGGTGTGGGCGTCGGGCAGATGCTGTCCTCGGCGGTCTTTGCCGAGATCGTCTTTGCTCGCCCCGGCATCGGCAAACTCGTCTACGATTCAATACTCACGCGCAACTATCCCGTCGTGACCGGTGCCGTGCTGGTGACGACCGCGTTCTTCGTGATCGTCAACGTCATAGCCGATCTTGTAATAGGAGCTCTGGACCCCCGTGTCAGAAGTGGCTTTGGATAGTCCCGTCCCGCCAGGCAGTGGGACCTTCGCCAAGGCGGTGCGCAAGATCCTGCGTGAACCGCTGGGAGTTCTGGGTATCAGTTTGGTACTACTCGTGGTGCTCGGCGCGGTGTTTGCGGATGTGCTAGCCAGCTTCGATCCAATCAAGATTTCGCCGCGGGACCGGTTTTCAGGTCCAGGACTGGACCATCTTGCCGGGACCGACCAGCTTGGCCGCGATCTTTTCTCGCGTGTGCTGCACGGGGGGCGGATCGCACTGGCCGTGGCGCTCGGCTCGACCGCCGTATCGCTGGCCATCGGAATCGTGCTCGGGCTGATTGCAGGATACGGGCCGCGCTGGCTCGACAATCTGTTGATCCTCGTTTTTGACGCGATGAAGAGCTTTCCCACCGTCATGTTGGCTCTCGCGCTGGTCACCTTGTTCGGCCCATCGCTGACGGCAGTGGTTGTTGTCGTCGTTCTCGTAAACGTGCCGGGGTATGCGCGGATCACCCGGACCCAGACCATCGCGCTCAAATCCGCCGAATTCGTGACGGCGGCGCAAAGCATGGGTGCCAGCACCGCGCGCGTTCTCAGGGTGCATATCTTGCCGAACGTGATCGGGCCGCTTCTAATCCTCGCCTCAATGGACATTCCGGTGGTCGTCGCGATCGAGGCGGGGATGAGCTTTCTCGGTCTGGGCGTACGCCCACCGACACCAAGCTGGGGGGCTATCCTGAATGACGGCTTTGCCAATATCCGCGAAAGCTACTGGATCGTTGTTGCGGGCGGGGTGCCGATCATCCTGACGACACTGGGCTTCACCTTTCTGGGTGAAACGCTGCGCGATGTCTTCGATCCAAGGCTGAAGGGGCGGTGATGTCGGTATTGTCCGTCAAAGACCTGACCGTGTCGTTCTCGACCGAGGGCGGCGCATTGACGGCGTTGAAGGACGTATCGTTCGATATTCCCGATCGGCGGATCGTCGGCGTCGTTGGCGAAAGCGGCTGCGGGAAGTCGACGCTGATCAACGCCATTCTGGGGCTTTTAGCCGACAATGGCCGGATCGATTGCGGCAGCGTCCTGTTCGAGGGCAAGAGCGAACTGACTCGTCTTGGCGACAGCGACATGCGCGCGCTTCGCGGCGAGCGCATCTCTACGGTTTTCCAGGATCCGATGGGGGCGCTGAACCCTGTTCTTTCTGTCGGCCATCAAATGATCAACGTGCAGTATCGGTCGGGCCGGTCGAAAGCGGAAAAGACCGCCCGCGCGGTCGAGATGCTGCGCAAGGTGCGCATCCCCGATGCCGACACGGCCCTGTCGCGGTATCCGCACCAGTTTTCGGGCGGTATGAAGCAGCGGATCGCCATCGCCATGGCTCTGATGATGGAGCCTGCATTGCTGATTGCGGATGAGCCGACGACGGCGTTGGACGCGACGCTAGAGGTCGCGACGATCGAGCTTTTGAAGGAGCTTCAGGAGGATATCGGCTGTTCGATCCTTTTCATCTCGCACCATTTGGGAGTGATTGCCGAGCTCTGCGACGAAGTGATCGTGATGTATGCGGGCGAAGTGGTCGAGCGTGGGACGACGCGTCAGGTCTTCAACGATCCGCGCCATCCGTACACGTTCCGCCTTCTGGATTGCGACCCGGCGCGCCAGCATCA
>JBBKVT010000137.1:0-3456 GCA_037968535.1 Paracoccaceae bacterium | reverse complement strand
CGTCCGCTGGGCTCTTTCCTGTTCCTGGGGCCAACGGGCGTCGGCAAGACCGAGTTGACCAAGGCGGTGGCCGAATACCTGTTCGACGACGATAGCGCGATGGTTCGGATCGACATGTCGGAGTTCATGGAAAAGCATGCGGTCAGCCGTCTGATCGGCGCGCCTCCGGGTTATGTCGGTTATGACGAGGGCGGTGTGCTGACTGAAGCCGTTCGGCGCAGGCCGTATCAGGTGGTGCTGTTCGACGAGGTCGAGAAAGCGCATCCCGAGGTGTTCAACGTGCTGTTGCAGGTTCTGGATGACGGCGTGCTGACCGATGGCCAGGGCCGCACCGTGGATTTCAAGCAGACGCTGATCGTGCTGACCTCGAACCTTGGGTCACAGGCGCTGAGCCAGATGCCCGACGGTGCCGATCCGGCCGAGGCCAAGCGCGACGTGATGGAAGCGGTGCGGGGGCATTTCCGGCCCGAGTTCCTGAACCGTCTGGACGAGACGATCATCTTCGACCGGCTGAGCCGCAAGGACATGGACGGTATCGTCGAGATCCAGTTGCGGCGGCTGCAAAAGCGGCTGGCGCCGCGCAATATCACGCTGGATCTGGATCAGAGCGCGAAATCCTGGCTGGGCGATGAAGGTTACGACCCGGTTTACGGCGCGCGTCCGCTGAAACGGGTGATCCAGCGGGCGTTGCAGGATCCGCTGGCCGAGATGCTGCTGGCGGGCGATGTCGAAGAGGGTGACAGCTTGCCGGTCAGTGCCGGGGTCGACGGGCTGTTGATTGGCGACAGGGTTGCCGCGAGCAACCGGCCCAAGCCCGACGAGGCCACGGTTCACTGAAATCGTGCACTGAGAGAAAAAGCCCCGCCTGATGGCGGGGCTTTTGCCTTCGGCGAGGATATTTTCGGACAAATGATGCAGCGGGCCGCGCGGGTTAGTCGCGTTCGATCGCCCGACCCACGGTGAGCCGGGTCCGCAACGTCGTGGGAAGGTCCGCGTAGACGTGGTCGGGATGGGTGCCGAGCGCGTCGAGGAATTTCGAGAAGAACGCGCGGGCCGAGGCGGCGGCGGCAATGTCGGAAATTTCGGCATCGGTCAGGCCCTGGGACCGCATCGCCTCGATATGAGCGGGGACGACCGCGGATGCGTTGCTGGCGATGGTCTGCGCGTAATCCATCGCGGCGACGTCGATCGGCAGCAGGTCGGCGTGACGAAAATTCGTGGCGATGGCCACAAGTTCCTCGGCGGTGAAGAAATCGCGCAGCAGCACGGCGCCGTGGGTGAGTGAGCAGTAGGAACTTCGCAGGGCGAGGGCTGCGGCGAGTGTGACAAGCTCGTACCGGCGCGGCTGCATCCGGGCGCGGATCGCACTGGCCAGAGCGTCCCATGCGGTCATGTATTCGGGGCGGTGGCTGAAGGCGCGGGTCAAGTTGGGCAGGTAGCCGTTGGACTGATGCGCCTCTTGGTACATCGCGGCGGTTTCGCCGGTCGCGGTCGTTTCGGAAATGGTCTTGATGAACGTCATGAGAGACTCGCGTGCTGGCCTGCACCAACGGTAACACGAGGTCATGGGATTCGCCCAGATGTCGAAACTTGGCTGTCGTGGTCGAGGTATTCGCGGATTGGGGCGAGGCGGTATGGTCCCGCCCCGCCCCCTTGGTGTTACATCGCCGAGGGCGGCAGGATCACCGCGTCGATGACGTGGATCACGCCGTTCGAGGCTTCGATATCGGCGCTCGTGACATTGGCACTGTCCACCATCACGCCGCCTTCGGTCATGATGGTCACGTCGCTGCCTTCGACGGTGGTGGCCTTCATGTCGTTGGTCAGGTCGGTGGACATCACTTTGCCGGGCACGACGTGGTAGGTCAGGATCGCGGTCAGCTTGTCCTTGTTCTCGGGCTTGAGAAGCTCTTCGACGGTACCTGCGGGCAGGGCGGCGAAAGCCTCGTCCGTGGGGGCGAAGACGGTGAACGGACCTTCGCCCTTCAGCGTGTCGACAAGGCCTGCGGCCTGAACGGCGGCGACGAGCGTGGTGAAGGAACCCGCGCCAACGGCGGTATCAACGATGTCCATGGTATGACTTCCTGCAAGGGCCGGAGTGGCCAGTAGGGTTGCGGCGGTGATGGAAAGGAATGTGCGGCGTAGCATACGAGGTCTCCTGTTTTCAGCGTCGTGCCCTGTGTTGGGCAGTGCGATTGCTACGCGGGGCGCTGCGAACTGGATGACCGGGGATTTCCGCCGAGGGCAGTTGACGAGCGGCGGGCGCGGGCTAAGCCGCTTTGATGCTCAGTTTCCACTCAAATATTTGTGAAGAAATCGGGGCGATATGCCGAGCCACGGCACCCCGCCGAATGGTTTCGGCGGGGTGATTTTGCTGTTCAGAAAGCCGGGCTGGTCCGGATCAGGCCTTGTTGCGACGACGCATCGCGCCAAGTCCCCCCATGCCGGCGATCAGCATCCAGCCAGCCGCCGGAACGGGCACGGCTGAAACGCTGTAGATCTCGCCGGCGGCAACCGGCAGGACCGCGCTGTATTTCGCGCTCTTGTCTTCGTCAGCCGTGCCCAGCCCGCCGATACCGGCGGGGATCGTCAGGCCGTGCAACACGATCTCTCGCAGGGTCAGACCGTCGGGGTCGATATTGTTGGGATCGGTTCCACCAAACAGGCTGAGGATGTCGAAGCCGGCGTCGTAAGTGGCGCTGGCGGTCAGATCGTAAGTTTCGGTGAAGTTGATCTTGCCGCCGGACGCCATCGGGAATGCGCCGGTTCCGTTCTTGTCGAGCGGGACGATGATCGGGCCGTAGTTTGGCAGACCTTCGAGCAGTTCGACAAAACCGTCGCCGTCAGCATCATCGCTGATGTCAGGCGTGACCGAGTCGACTGGGTTGCCCGCGCTGTCGAAGGCACCGTGGATGTGCTGCACGTGCAGGCTGTCGGGTTCGAGTCCTGTCGCCTTGATGTTGACCTTCAGGGTCATAAGCGTCGGATCGTAGGTGAGCAGTGCCGTTCCGGTTACCCCGGAATCATTGAGCGTGGTCAGGTTCGCCTTGTAATACGACAGATGTGCCGCTTGCGAGGCTGTCGTCAGCGCGAGCACCGCGCCTGCCGAGAGGGCCATGGTTTTCAAGAAGGTCATTCTTTACTGCCTAGGTTTTGATTACGTCCCGACAGCGGATTGCCAAATCCGCCGCGGGACCATTGCGCCATGCACAGGCATGGTGAGGCATACACGTTTGCCGATCGGCGATAGTTTCAGCTTGCGGGGAAAAGATTTGAAAGCGCCGTGATTGTCCCGGATCGAGGTGCCAGCGAGCGCGGGGGCGCGATCAAACAGTATTGTGAGAAAGCTTGGTTTGGCTTGGTGGCGGGCGGAAACTAGGCTTTGTTTACGCAATATGATGGGAGGAACCGATGGCCGGACGCTGGAAGAATGATCTCAAATGGTCGGATGTGACG
>JBBKVT010000136.1:0-3886 GCA_037968535.1 Paracoccaceae bacterium | reverse complement strand
ACGCTTCTGGAAATGTATCTCGCCGAAGGCAGCCTGACGGTCGAGAAAATGGGCCGCGGCTTTGCCTGGCTCGACACCGGCACCCATGACAGCCTGCTTGATGCCGGAAACTTCGTGCGTACCCTGCAAAAGCGGCAGGGATTGCAGGTCGGCTCGCCCGACGAGATTGCCTTTGCCAAGGGCTGGATCGGGCAGGACCAGCTGCGCCACCGCGCCGATGTCTTCAAGAAGAACGAATACGGCGTCTATCTGCAATCGCTTGCCGATGGCGGCGGGTTCTGACCTCGGTCACCCCAGGATCAGCGCGTCCGACAGCGCCGACAGATCGTCGAAGCCCAGCAGGGTGATGCTGTTGCCATCGCCGAAATCCAGGATCGTGTCGCGCCCTGATACAGACGCATAGGTGTCGACGATCAGGCCGGCATCGTCGGGCAGGAAATCCAGCGTCATCAGGTCGAGGTTCAACCGGTCCTGACGGGCGCTGAAACCGCTGATCCTGTCGTTTCCAAAATCGGCGCTGAAATGAAACACATCGCGCCCCGGACCGCCTTTCAGGTAATCGTCGCCCGCGCCGCCGGTCAGGTGATCGTTGCCCTTGCTGCCATCCAGCACATCGTTCCCGGCGCCGCCATCCAGCACGTCGTTGCCGCCAGATGCCTTCAGCCGGTCATTGCCACCGCCGCCGTTCGCGACATCGGCGCGACGTCCACCGGAAAACCGGTCCGAGAAATCCGAGCCCTCAAAGACCTCGATACTGCGAAGCCTGTCGCCCGCCGCCTCGCCGCCAGTGCCCTTGTTCTTGCCGAAGTTCACCGCCACGCCGCTGGTCGCATCCGCATAACTTGCGGTATCGCGCCCCGCGCCGCCGTTCAGCAGATCGCGACCTCGGCCGCCGGAAAGGATGTCGTCGCCATTGCCGCCCGACAGATTGTCCTTGCCACCGTCGCCAAACAGCCAGTCATCGCCATCGCCGCCGCTCAGCCAGTCTTTGCCGCCGCCGCCCCAAAGCCGGTTGTCCGCGCTGTCGCCATAGATCTTGTCGGCCCGGCGCGTCCCTTCCAGGCCTTCGATCCCGACATAAACATCGCCCGACGCGGCACCCGTGTTGGTCCACGGCGCCGCAAGGCTGGCTTTCATGCCGAGCGTCGCGTCGCTGTAACTGGCGACATCCATTCCGCTGCCGCCATCCAGCAGATCCCGACCATCGCCGCCGAAAAGCCAGTCGTCGCCGTCGCCGCCCTGCAGCCAGTCGTTGCCGCCGCGCCCCTCCAGCCGGTCGTTGCCAGCGCCGCCGCGCAATTCGTCGCTGGCCTCGGTGCCGCACAGAATGTCGTCGTGATCGCTGCCCAGCACAATCTCGATCGAATAGAACCTGTCGCCCGCCGCATCGCCGGTATTCATCTGCGGATTGGCGATATCGACCATCACGGCGCTCGCCGCGCTGGCGTAGCTGACCGCGTCGATGCCGCCGCCGCCAAACAGCCGGTCACCGCCCTCGCGGCCGTCCAGCGTGTCATTGCCCAGCCCGCCCGACAGGGTTTCCGCGCCGGATGTGCCGATCACCATGTCGTCGTCGTCACTGCCGCCGATCAGTCCGACGTTCGGGATCGGATCGCCGTTCAGCACGATCGGCGGCCGGTCCAGGTTGAACGCCGCGCGTTGTGACAGCACGGCCCGGCTCAAGGGGTTGCCATCGGCTGCGTGGATGTCGATGATCTCGGCCCCGTAGATCAGCCTTGCGCCATCGCCCGTCGTCACGATCGTCGCCAGATCGAGGCTGTAGAGCCCCGGCAGGAACGACAGGTCAAGCTGGTCGATGCCGCGCTCAAAGTCCTGAATCGTGTCGATCACGCCGTCGCTGTGGAAGATGAACAGGTCTTGCCCGGACCCGCCAATCAGAATGTCGCTGCCCGCGCCGTCGATCAGCACATCGTTTCCCGCCAGCCCCGACAGCACGTCATCGCCGCCCGCGCCAAGGATCATGTCGTCGCGCGCGGTGCCGCTCAGCGCCTCGTTGCCCGATCCGCCGATCACGGTGCTGCCCCGCGTGCTCAGATCGAATCGGAAGTGCGACACCCCGGCCTCGGTCCCCGACGCCACCGCGATGTGCAGCGCATCGCCCCATCCCGCGAGGCTTAGCGCGGACGGATTGTCCAGCATCACGCCTGCGGAATCCGCGACCGAGCCCAGATGCAACAGCTTGCCATCGGGGCGAAACCGGAACAGCGAGAACCCGTCGTCGCTGCCCGCCGCCACGACATAGGTCACCCCGTCCATCACCGTGGTTTCCAGCCGCACGATGTCGGCAAACCGGGTGCCGAGGCTGTCCAGAACGTGATCCACCGCGCGAAAACTGCCATCGGGTTCCAGCGACAGCACCGAGATCGAGCCGCTTTCCGCCCCCGCGACCAGCACATAGGGCTGATCGTCGACGACCACCGCCCGCAGTGCGACCGCATCGCCGATCCCCAACCCCTGGGCGGCGCCAAACTCGCCCGCGTAGCTGACCGTTCCCTCTGCCGACACCGAATAGGAAATCACGCTGTCATTGCCGTCAGAGCTTGCCAGAACCCAGTCCTGCCCCAGCGCGTTGAGCGTCACCAGATCGCTGATCCGGCCCTCGCCCGCATCGCCAAGCGCTGTGAAGGCCGACATCTCGCCGGCCACCACGCTTGCCACCGACAGCCCCGAAACCCCCGGCTGCACCGCGACGATCACTTGGGCAGACCCGGTCGCCATCCCGACAAGCTGCACAGTATCGCCGGCAAATCCGCTGTTGAGGTCACTGACCGCGACCCCGGTGCGCGACTGTCCCACGCCCGCCGCCAGTTCCGGCGCCAACAGGCTGGCGGACAGCGCAAACGTCGCCGTGCCGAAATCCGCCGACAGGAACCCGTCGCCGCCCGCGCCCAGAAACACATTGCCGTCAAACCGAGCACTACCCGACACGTCGAACTGCACCGTTCGCGCGGCCTCGCCATACCCGGCAACGCCTTTCAGGATCAGCCCAGACTGCTGCGCTTTCAGCGTCAGATCATGGATATCCGCGCCAAACGGCACCAAACCCACGCCAAAGCTTTCGACAAGAACGATACGTCCTGACATCAAACCACCACCATGCACCCCCTAGATGCAAGGCTCAGTCTGCATCAGCCGCATTAACGCGGTCTCACCAACGCCGGCGCCACCCGCGCTGAATACATCGGATTGAATTCAAATCCGCCGCGCCCGCCGCCCGCCTGGTCAGTAAGGGTTCTTCGGGCTGCGATCTTCCGACAGGCTGTCCTGCCCGCGTCCGACCAGTTCCTCGATCGCATCCGCCAGATGCACCTTGTCGATATGATGATCGCCCCGAGCGACCCGGATCCGGTGCGCGGTGATCATCACATCCGCATAGGTGGCCCCCATCGGCGGCTCGAACCGGTAGCTGGCCAGTTCGATCAGCAGCCCCATCGGATCCTTGAAATAGATCGAATCCATGAACCCGCGGTCTTTTGGCCCGCTATGCTTGATGCCACGCTCGTCGAGCCGCTCGACCGCCTGCCAGAACGTCGCCTGACTGACCGCGAATGCCAGATGATGCACGCAGCCCGGTTCCATCGGGGTGCGGCGCGGATCGGGCTTGCGGGTCTCGTCGGTGAATACGGTGATCAGCCGCCCGTCGCCGGGATCGAAATAGATATGCCCCTCGTTGGGGTTATCCAGATTGGGCTGATCGAACACGAAAGGCATCCCCAGCACGCCCTCCCAGAAATCAATCGAGGTCTGCCGGTCGGCCCCAGTCAGCGTGATATGATGCACGCCTTGAGATTGCAGCTTGCGCATGGCGACCTCCTTTTGCGCTGAAATCCTCTAGGATAATCGCCCGTCAATCAAGAGGGTCGCT
>JBBKVT010000135.1:0-9969 GCA_037968535.1 Paracoccaceae bacterium | reverse complement strand
GGGCAGACGTGATGGTTTTCGGCAGGCTCGCCCAGACCGGCATAGCCGAGTTCCAGAACGATCGCGTTGTCGACTGCCATCTGCAGCGCCTTGCGGACTTTGACATCCTTGTAGGCTTCGGATTCCTGGTTGAAGCGCACCGCGATGGTGGCTGAGGTCACGGCTTCGGTCTTGGTCCAGCCGATCCCGTCCATTACCTCGACGAAATCGCCAACGGTCTGGTAGGTTATGTCGATCTCGTCGGCATCGGCGGCAGCGACGGTCGAGGACATGTCGGTGCCCAGGTCGATGAACTCGATCCGGTCGAGATAGGCGCCTTCGCCCCACCATTCGTGGTCGGCATTCTTGACCAGCACCTGCTTGACGCCGACCTCGTTCTGCTCGGGCAGGTAGGGGCCGGTGCCGATCGGGTTGGCCGACGGATCGCCGTTGTCGTAGGACTGGTGCACCACGGCTGCCGGGTAGTCCGACATGCCCGCGATGATCGTGATGTCGGGCGCTGGGAGCTTCAGCAACACGGTGTGGCTGTCAACCGCGGTCGCGCCGCCCTCGACCATCATCTTGGTGGTCTCGTCGACGAGGCTGCCCATCCGAGTGGCCATCGAGTTGCCCTCGACATTGTCGTCGCACCAGCGGGTGATATTGTGAACCACATCATCGGCGGTGAAATCGTCGCCGTTGTTCCACTTGACGCCCTGACGGACGTTCAGCGTGTATTCGGTGGCGTCGTCGTTCACTTCCCAGCTTTCGACGAGCACACCTTCGAACGTGCCGTCGCGGGTATATTCGACGAGGTATTCCAGCCAGCCGCGCGAGAAGTTGGCATATTCGGACCAGTCAAAGGTGCGCGGGTCTTTCTGCGGCTTGGTTTCCATCTGGATGCGCAGCGTGCCGCCCATCTTGGCATGCGCTTCCGCCTTGGCCGGGGCATGGAGGCCGATCAGGCCGTAAGCACCCACGGTGCTGACGCCAAGCGCCGAGGCGCGGGTCATGAATTCGCGGCGGCTGAGTTTGCCGGCCTTGAATTCCTCTGCATACATGCGGGCGGCCGGGTGAACGGCGTGGCCCTTGGTCGTCTTGGTTGTCATTGTCTTCTCCCTGAAAACGATACGATTATTATTATAGGATGGGGCACGTCAGCGGTCAGCCCGCAGAAAGTTCACGGTCTGAAATCGGCAGTCGTCCCCCTCATCCGCATTCGGCACTGAAATTACCCGCGCGTCAACGCGTTCAATCGTCATTTCAGAACACGAAAACGACATCGCCCCCAAGCAAAAACGACACGGGGCCATCTTGCAACCCCAAAGCGGCAAAAATTGTCGGTTTTGCGGTCATCTAGCTGGTTTTGCGAAACCCGCTTGGCGTCTTGCCGGTGTTCTTCTGGAACGCGCGGGTGAAATAGGCGGCAGAGGTGAATCCCAGATCGCGGGCGATGTCCTTGACCGGGGTGCGGGTTTCAACCAGCAGTCGCCGCGCCTCGTAATGCACGCGGTCCGCAAGCAGTACCGAGGCAGGTCGTCCGCAGCCCGCGTTGCAGACCCGGCTGAGATGGGTCGGCGTCACCCCGAGATCAGCGGCATAGTCATGCACCGACTTGCCGGTGCGAAAGTCGCGTTCGACCAGAGAGGTGAAGGCGGCGGTCAGCCGGCGTGCCTTGTCGGGTCGGGCCTCGGGTTCGGGCTGCGCCGCGACCTGGCGTTCAAGCCAGACCGCCAGCAGGCCACCGTGGTGGATCAGCGCCCGGTCGTGACCAGGCATGTCACGGTCGGCCTCGCGTTGCAGGTTGTCGATCAGCTGGGTCAGCTCGGCCTGCGTATGGCCGTCGCGAAACCGCAGGTGCAGCGGCTCGACCGGTAGTTCGATCGACGGATCGTCCGAGAAATAGACCAGCGAGCCGAACACCAGTCCCGACATCTCGAAGCCATGCATCGTGCCGGCGGGCAGGAACACCGCGTTATGCGGACCGTAGCCGCGGGTGGACCCCGCTACGGTGATCCGCCCCTGACCCTTGGTGAACCAGATCAGCACCGGCAGGCGGTAGCTGCGCATCGCCTCGGTGCGCCAGCGCCCGCCTTGCGCGAAACGCGGCAGCGGCACGACCCGGAACGGGGTGAGGGGAATGGCGGGATCAGGCATGAAGGTCCGAATTTTGGTTCGTTTTGTGCAAGTTAGGCGAGGTCGGGGCGAAAGGAAAGCCGGAAATTCAACCCGGCGGGACTGTGCCGGTCGGCCGGATTGATCCGTATCAAGGCTGCAGCCCCGGATCGGGTCCAGACTTGGTGCCAAGCATAACGCAATGGATCGGAGGAATGTCATGGGACTGGTTTCAGGCAAGACGGCACTGGTGACGGGCTCGGGCGCGGGGATCGGTCGCGCGACGGCGCTGGCTTTTGCGGCTGAAGGCGCGCAGGTGGTAGTGTCCGATATCAATGTCGAGGGCGGCAAGCAAACCGTGGCGCTGATCGAAGCCGCCGGTGGCCAGGCGATGTTTCACCGCGCCGATGTGTCCGAACCGGCCGATGTGACGAACCTGGTCGCGGCGACGGTCAAGGCCTACGGTCGGCTTGACTGCGCCTGCAACAACGCGGGCATCGAAGGCAAGATCGCGCCGCTGACCGAGCAAACCCTTGAGAATTTCGACGCGATCACCCGGATCAACCTGCGCGGCACTTTCCTGTGCCTGCAGGCGGAAATCACCCAGATGCTGAAGGATGGCGGCGGTGCGATCGTCAACCTGTCCTCGGTCGCGGGGCTGGTCGGATTTCCGGGCCTGTCGCCCTATACCGCGTCGAAACACGGCGTGAACGGTCTGACCAAGAACGCAGCCCTTGAATACGGCAAGCAGGGCATCCGGGTGAACTCGGTCTGTCCCGGCGGCATCGATACAAGGATGCTCGATTCGCTGGCCGATCAGGCGACGGCGGGCGCGCAATCGAGTCACCAGATGATGGACCCGATGCATCCGATCGGGCGCATCGGCACCGCCGAAGAGGTCGCGGCACTGATCGTCTGGCTGTGTTCGCCGCAAGCCTCTTTCATGACTGGGGCGACCGTTCCGGTGGATGGCGGTTTCGTGGCGCAATAGCCGGGCACCGGGCGGCCAGTGCTTCTTTTCAGGCGAAACATCCGCGCCGGAGGAAATTCCCGGTTCGGGACGGGGCGGCAGGGATTTCTTGGCCGGGAACGGACCTCAATCGGGAAGTGGCGCCCGGATCCAGGCTTTCATCCGGGCGCGAAACCAGCTGCGCTGGCGTTTGGCGTATTGCCGGGTGGCGATGATGGCGCGGCGGCGGGCCTCGCCCAGCGTGATCTCGCCGCGCAGATGCGCCACCAGATCGGCCGCACCGATCGCCTTGGAGGACGGAGCGGCCGGGGTCCAGCCGGGCAGGTTGCGCCGCACTTCTTCGATCGCGCCATCCGCGAGCATCCCGTCGAAGCGGCGTTCCAGCCGCTGCACCAGCCATTCCTTGTTGGCGTCGATCAACAGCGGATAGCAGTCGCCAAGCGCCAGAAGCGGGGCAGGGGTCTCGTCCTGCCAAGCGGCCAGTCCGCGCCCGGTGCTGCGCTGCACCTCCCACGCGCGCTGGATGCGGACCGGGTTGAGCCGGTCGATGCGGGCAGCGGTGGCGGGGTCAAGTTCGGCCAGCAGCGGTTCGGGTCCTTCGGCGGCCAGACGCGCGTCGGCCTCGGCGCGGACATCGGCCGGGGTCTCGGGAATTTCGGCCAGGCCTTCGGTCAGGGCGGTGAAGTAAAGCCCGGTGCCGCCGGTGATGATCGGACGGCGCGGGCCTGCAAGAAGCGGCGTCACATCGCGCAGCCAGGCGCCGACCGAATAGGCAACATCGCCCGCTACATGCCCGTAAAGCGCATGCGGCGCGATCGCAGTTTCCGCGTCGGTGGGCCGGGCGGTCAGCACCTGCCAGTTGGCAAACACCTGCAACGCATCGGCATTGACGATCACTCCGCCCTGACGCTGCGCCAGTTCAAGGGCGATGGCCGATTTTCCCGATCCGGTGGGACCAGCGATCAGAACCGGGCGGTCCGATGGTATATCATCAAGCATTACCAAGGCATTATGGACCGTTCTTCAGGTTTGATCGCGGGTGCGGCGACGCGGGCGTCAATCCGGCATTGAACCGCAGCCGCATTTGCGACATTTTGCGGCCAGCAGATTTTACCGGATCAGACATGGGGCAATTCATATGACCGAGCACGGCGAAGGCCAAGCCTCGACACGCTACAAGCGCGTTCTTCTGAAAATCTCCGGCGAGGCGCTGATGGGTGATCAGGGCTACGGTCTGCATCCGCCGACGGTGGTGCGGATCGCCAACGAGGTCAAATCGGTGCACGATCTGGGGGTCGAGATCTGCATGGTGATCGGCGGCGGCAACATCTTTCGGGGCTTGCAGGGGTCGGCGCAGGGAATGGAACGCACCACCGCCGATTACATGGGAATGCTGGCCACGGTGATGAACGCACTGGCGATGCAATCCGCGCTGGAAGATCTGGGCGTCTTCACCCGTGTCATCAGTGCGATTCCGATGGATCAGGTTTGCGAGCCCTATATCCGTCGCCGCGCGGTGCGGCATCTGGAAAAGGGCCGGGTCTGCATCTTTGCGGCGGGCACCGGAAACCCGTATTTCACCACCGATACCGCCGCGACGCTTCGCGCCAACGAGATGGCCTGCGAGGCGATTTTCAAGGGGACCAAGGTCGACGGCGTCTATGACAAGGATCCCAAGAAGCACAAGGACGCCAAGCGTTACGATCATGTCAGCTACGACGAGGTGTTGCAGAAGCATCTGGGCGTGATGGATGCGAGTGCGATTGCACTGGCCCGCGACAACAACCTGCCGATCGTGGTGTTCAGCCTCGACGAGCCGGGCGGGTTCAAGGGTATTTTGGCCGGCAAGGGCACTTATACAATCGTCGGCGGGTAATTCGGCGGCTGATCTGATCTGGCGGGAATTGCCATTCTGATGCCATAGTATGCGGCTTCAACATCTCGATGAACCGCGACGATTCCATTCTCAAGCTGCGCCGCTTTGTTGCGCAGGCGCTTGGCCGCTCGGTCGAGGATATTCCGGCAGAAAGCCGGCTTTCCGAACTGAACCAAGAGCCGCTATTCGACGAGCAGGATCTGTTCGATTTCATCGAGACGGAACTTGGGCTTGCGCCGGAAGTGCTTTGGGACGGACTGTCCCAGCCGGAGCCGAACCGGCGGATCCCGCGGCGGCTTGTGGCCCGCAGCCTGCAATTGCTGGCGCCGTTCGATCCGCACGCGGTGACGCTTTTCGCGGAACATGCGCGGCGCTGGGACGATCCGACGTTGCAAAGCCTCGCAGCTTCGGCGCAGGCGGGCAGGTATGTGCCGTCGGGGATCGTGACGGTTGAGGACATCCGGTTGATCAGCCCTGCCGGCGTATGTCTGATCATCCTTGGCAAATTCGCCGCGGTCGTCGGGTTTCTGCCGCTGCTCGCCGTGATCACCTGTGATTTCTCGATGGCTGAAAGCGTCCGTTTGCTGCCTGTTGCTGCGCTGCTCGGGTTGATCGCGCCAGCCGTTGATCTGTTGCCCGGTCTTTGGGCGATCCGAAGCCGACGCGGGCGGGATCGCGGCGTGTCGGGGGTCTGAGGTGGGGCAAATCGCGCCGTGTCGCCTCGATCCCTATACAAACATCCGCGGTTGACGTTATAAACGCGCCAAAATCGGCGTGAGGACCGGTGTAATTCGAGTGGAACGCATGGCAGACGATATTGACCTCGACGACCTGCAACGCAGGATGGATGGCGCAATGGCAGCGCTGAAGCACGAATTCGGATCGCTGAGAACCGGGCGTGCAAGCTCCTCGATGCTCGACCCGGTGATGGTCGATGCCTACGGCAGCCCGACGCCGATCAATCAGGTGGGCACCGTGAACGTGCCGGAATCGCGGATGGTGACGATCAACGTCTGGGACAAGGCGCTGGTCGGCAAGGTCGAAAAGGCGATCCGCGAAAGCGGTCTGGGGATCAATCCGCAGCTTAACGGCACGATCATAATGTTGCCGATTCCGGAACTAAACGAGGAACGGCGCCGTGATTTGACCAAAGTTGCCGCGCAATATGCCGAAAGCGCCCGAGTCGCGGTGCGCAACATCCGGCGTGACGGCATGGACCAGATCAAGAAGGCCAAGTCCGACGGCATGTCCGAGGATGATCAGAAATTCTGGTCCGACGAAGTGCAGACGCTGACCGACAAGGCGATCGCGGCGGTCGATGCGGCGCTGGAAACGAAACAGGCAGAGATCATGCAGGTTTGATCGAAACGAGGGTGACGCAGTTGAAAGATCTACCGCCGACCGGACTGTGCACTGGACCGCGCCATGTGGCCATCATCATGGATGGCAACGGCAGATGGGCGCAGGCACAGGGCAAACCGCGGCTTTTCGGTCACCAGGCCGGGGCGAAGCGGGTCCGCGAGATCGTTGAAGCCTGTCCCGTGCTTGGCGTCAAGTATCTGACGATCTTCGCGTTCTCGACCGAGAACTGGAAGCGCACCCAGGCCGAGGTTTCGGGGCTGATGACGCTGTTTCGCCGCTACATCAGCAAGGAAGCCCGGACGTTGCGCGAAAACGGCATCCGGGTTCGGTTCATTGGCGACCGGATAAAGCTGGACGAAAAACTCGTGCAGTTGATGGACGAGTTGGAACTGATGACCGCTGACAACGATCTGGTGCATCTGACGGTGGCGCTGAATTACGGTGGCCGCGACGAGGTTGCACGGGCCACCAAGCGGCTGGCGCGCGACATCAAGGCGGGCAAGCTGGATCCCGAAGCGGTCGACGCCGAATCCCTTGCGCGGTATCTTGACACCTACGTGCTGCCCGATCCCGATCTGGTGATCCGCACCAGCGGCGAGGCGCGGATCTCGAACTTCCTGCTGTGGCAGTCGGCCTATTCGGAATATGAATTCATCGACACGCTCTGGCCCGACTTCACGGCCGAGATTTTTGCCGGGATCCTTGGAAACTACGCCAAGAGGGATCGTCGTTTCGGTGCCGTTATTGGATGACGGACGTCTCTTCACGTTGGACTGATCTGCGCCCGCGCGTGCTGAGCGCTGCGGCGATGGCGCTGGTTGGGCTGGTTGCTGTCTGGCTAGGCGGCGCGTGGTTCACCTTGCTGGTAGCCGCCGCAAGTGGCGTGATGATCTGGGAACTGGCGCGGATGCTGGGGGTCGAATGGCCCGAGGCGCCGCCGATCCTGGGGGGTCTGGCTGCGGCTTCGGTCATGGTGGGGCTGCTGGGATCGCTGCCCGCGCTGGTGCTGCTGGCCGCCCTTGCCGCCTTTGGCGTGATATGGGTGCGACGCGAGCGGCTGATATTCCTGACATATGGCGCGGCGATCATGCTGGCCTGCTTTGCGATCCTGCTGACACGCGAATTCGGCGCGGTCTGGGTGTTCTGGCTGGTCTTTGTCGTGATCGCCAGCGACACCGCCGGGTATTTCGTCGGCCGTCGGCTGGGCGGGCCGAAGTTCTGGCCACGGGTGAGCCCGAAGAAAACCTGGTCTGGCACAGTGGCGGGCTGGCTGGCGGCGGCAGTCGTGGGCCTGGTCTTTGCTTCGTTGACCGGCGCAGGTCTGGCGCTGGTGCTGATAAGCCCGCTTGTCGGCTTCGCGGGCCAGATCGGCGACATCGCGGAAAGCGCGATCAAGCGGCGGCGCGGGGTCAAGGACGCATCGGGCATTCTGCCGGGACACGGCGGGGTGCTGGACCGGTTCGATGCGATGATCGGTGCGGTGCTGGGGGCCGCCTTGTGTTTCGCGCTCGGCTGGCTGACGGTCGCGGTGGCATGAGCACACGCCGCGTTTCCATCTTCGGGGCGACCGGGTCGATCGGGCAGAACACGCTGGACCTGATCCGGCGCGACCGTAGCCGGTTCCAGATCGTCGCGCTGACCGGCGGGCGCAACGTGGCGCAACTGGGGCGGGACGCACGGGAATTCGGCGCCGAGGTTGCGGTGACGGCCTTCGACGATTGTCTAGTCGGGCTGCGCGACGCGCTGGCAGGGTCGGGCATCGCCGTCGGCGCGGGACCGCAGGCGCTGATCGAGGCTGCCGACCGGCCTGCGGACTGGGTGATGTCGGCCATTGTCGGCGCGGCCGGGCTGGCGCCAGGGTTGCGCGCGTTGCGGCAGGGCAAGACGCTGGCGCTGGCCAACAAGGAATCGCTGGTCACGGCGGGACCGCTGGTGATGGCAACGGCGGCGCGCCACGGCGCGACTGTGCTGCCGGTCGACAGCGAGCATTCGGCGGTGTTTCAGGGGCTGGTCGGCGAGGATATCGCAAGCGTCGAGCGGGTGATCATCACCGCCTCGGGCGGGCCATTCCGCGACTGGCCGTTCGGGCGGATGGCCGGGGCGACATTGGAACAGGCGCTGAACCATCCGAACTGGGCGATGGGTCAGCGGATCACCATTGACAGTGCGAGCCTGTTTAACAAAGCGATGGAACTTGTCGAAACCAAAGAGTTTTTCGGATTGGCGCCGGATCAGATCGAGGTTCTGGTGCATCCCGAAAGCCTGATCCATGCGATTGTCGGATTCCGCGATGGCGGGTTGATGGCGCATCTGGGGCCTGCCGACATGCGCCATGCGATCGGCTATGCTTTGAACTGGCCGGAACGCCGGAAGCTGCCGGTGGAACGGCTGGATCTGGCGCGGATCGGCACATTGCGGTTCGAGGCGCCGGACGAAAAGCGCTTTCCGGCGTTGCGGCTGGCGCGCGAAGTGATGGTGGCGGGCGGTTTGGCGGGGGCGGTGTTCACTGCCGCCAAGGACCGCGCGCTTGACGCTTTCATCAGCGGCGAGATCGGATTCACCGATATGGCGCGCGTGGTCGAGGAAGTGTTGACGCAGATGTCATCCGACCCCGACCTTGCCGATGCCGAAATTACCCTTGATAACGTCGCGCGGACTGACCAAGTCGCTAGGATGCGCGCCGCAGCGACGATAGAGACCCTGAAAGCAAAGGCCTGACATTGGATACCATCGGACTGATCCCGTCTTTCGGCGGTTTTCTCTATACGGTCGCGGCCTTCGTGATTGCGCTTCTGATCATCGTCGCGATCCACGAATTCGGACATTACATCGTTGGCCGCTGGTCGGGGATCCATGCCGAGGTGTTCTCGTTGGGGTTCGGGCCGGTGATCTGGTCGCGGATCGACAAGCGTGGCACCCGCTGGCAGCTTGCGGCGCTGCCGTTTGGCGGTTTCGTCAAGTTCCTGGGCGATGCGGATGCCGCCAGCGGCAAGGACGAAGGCGCGCTGCATGCGATGGCCGAGGGCGAGCGGCGACGGTCGATGCATGGCGCACCGCTGTGGGCGCGGTCGGCAACGGTGGCGGCGGGTCCGATGTTCAACTTCATCCTGTCGATTCTGGTCTTTGCGGCGATCATCGGCTGGCGCGGCACAGCGTCTGATCCCCTGACCATCGCCGAATTGCGCCCGGTGCCGGTCGAGCAGGGGCTTCAGGTCGGTGACGAGGTGCTGGCGATTGCCGGGATCGACACCCCGAAGCTGGATGCGTTCGACGGTTTCATCGACAAGCTGCCGTCTGACGCGGTGCTGGATTACACGGTGTCGCGCGACGACGCGGTTCTGACGGTGCCGGGTCCGCATCCGTATCCGGCGATGATCTCGTCACTGACGCCGGGATCTGCGGCGATGGATATCGACCTGCGGGTCGGCGATGTGATCGAATCGGTGGACGGTGAGCCGGTGCCGACCTTCGCGAAACTGCGCGATATCGTTGGCGCGTCCGAAGGCAAGCCGCTGCTCTTGAAGGTCTGGCGCGATGGCGCGGTTTCCGACTTCACGCTGACGCCGCGACGCGTGGACTTGCCCGCACCGGATGGCGGGTTCGAGACGCGTTGGCTGATCGGCATTTCCGGCGGCATGGTGTTTGTCCCGATGACCGAATCGCCGGG
>JBBKVT010000134.1:0-3356 GCA_037968535.1 Paracoccaceae bacterium | reverse complement strand
CGAGCGGATCGAGGCCGCGGGTCCTTTCGGCGCCGCCGCCCCTGCCCCGCGTTTCGCCCTGCCCGCCATGCAGGTGCTGCACGCGCGGCAAGTTGGTGATACCCATCTGAAGCTGAGCGTCGGCGACGGTGCGGGCGCGAAACTGGACGTCATCGCGTTTCGCGCGCTCGACGGGCCGCTGGGGCCATTTTTGCAAGGTCTGGACGGCGCGCGCGTGCATCTGGCCGGGCGCCTGGACCTGAACCACTGGCAGGGTCGCACGACGGTGCAGTTGCGGCTGGAGGACGCGGCGCGGGCATAATCAGCACAGCGCCCCGCGCGCCCGAAATGTCGCCAAAAACCGCTTGCGCGCCAGAGATCATTTGCCTAAGTAACGCCGCACGCCACGGCTTGGCCCGTTCGTCTATCGGTTAGGACGTCAGGTTTTCAACCTGAAAAGAGGGGTTCGACTCCCCTACGGGCTGCCACTCACCCCGCCATTGTCGAAACTATCCGTGGAACCGCGGTATTATCGCGGAATCTCAAAGCCTTGTGGTGTGAGGTGTCATGTTGAGACTGCAGATGTCGCCTTGGAGCGGGCCAATATCGCCTCGCGTCTCTGTTCGCGGATTGCGTCTTACGAGTTTGGGAATGGCGTGGATCAGGTGGCGTTGAACTGTTGGCTCTGCGCGGTCCAGTCTACCGGGATTTCGTGCTTGAGGCACCAGTCAGCGGTCAGGGATACGGGTTGGCGCCCCTCGACAACCAGGCGAACGACGTCTGGCGAGAGGAATGCGAACTCCACAGTTTGCTGAACGCGGCGGACTGACAGGTCGTGAGCTTCGGCAATTTGCTGAACACTCCGGCCTGATGTGATCATGTCGAGAAAGGCGTGCCCTTTAGCGATATTGCGCAACAGTGTTTCATCGCGCGGGATCGCATCACCGTCCAGCAGGAGTTTTGTCTCCACACCACGTCGGCGAAGGGTGAACGGGGCCTCGAAGTTCAATAGTTCCGGATCAGCATCGATTGCCGGAACCTCAAACGCCGTCCAGAGGCGGCCGGGATCAACGGTGACCCTGAGCCTGTCTCGCCCAATGCGAACCCGCTCAATCAGGGTCAGCGTGTCAAAGTCGGCTTGATCGATCTTGGTGATCATGTCCGAGACCAATTTGGGATCTGCATCAGGGACCAACCCGCGCAGGATAGCTGTTCGGAGATGCTTCCGGACGGCAGCATTGATCCGGTCTTCGAGCGCGCGGGCTGGAAAGCGCCAACCGTTGCTGTTCTGCTTGGGCGCAGCAGCCGTCTTCAGGGATTGCGAGATGTAGTAATAATAGCGTCGGCCGGCTTTCTGCGTGTGGACCGGCGTCAGACGCTCGCCTGAGATATCAATGAGCTTGCCCGCGAGCGGTGACATTGGACGACCAGAGTTGCATTGCCCGCGTGGGGCGGCGGATTGCTCCGTCAGGATTGCCTGCACCCGCTCCCATTTGTCGGCCTCTATGATTGCCGGATGCTGTCCCTCAAACGTGGCTCCCTTATGCGCAATGCGACCGATGTAGAGCGGGTTGGTCAGGATCTTGTGGATATGGCCCCGCGACATCACCTTGCCACCCTGATCCCGGCCCGATTGTGTGACATAGCGCTTCGATCGCAACCCAAGCCGCTCGGCTTCCCGGGCGACGAGGCTTATCGCCCTGTGATCCTCGTAAAGGGCAAAGAGGGTCCGGATGGTTTCCGCTTCGCTGGTATTGATGGTAAATGTCCGACCCGAAGCCTCGTAGCCCAGGGGTACATATCCCCCCATCCAGAGCCCCTTCTTTTTCGAGGCCGCAATCTTGTCGCGGATGCGCTCGGCGGTAACCTCTCGTTCAAACTGTGCAAAGGACAGCAACACATTGAGGGTCAGCCGCCCCATGCTGGTTGCGGTATTGAAAGACTGGGTCACCGAGACAAAGGAGGCCTCAGCCGCATCCAGGCGCTCCACAAGCTTTGCGAAGTCGGCAAGCGATCGCGTCAGGCGGTCGATCTTGTAGACGACGATCTGGTCCACCCTGCCCTCGTCGACATCGACCATCAGGCGCTGCAACGCGGGCCGGTCGAGATGCCCGCCGGAGATGCCGCCGTCGTCATATAGGGTTTTGAGCAATACCCAGCCCTCATGGCGTTGGCTTGCAATATAAGCCTCGCAAGCTTCCCGCTGGGCATCGAGCGAATTGAACTCCTGCTCCAGCCCCTCCTCCGAGGACTTGCGGGTGTAGATGGCGCAGCGGACCCGGCGCATCTCAGGACGACCGTTTGGGGGTCAGGCCAAAGAAGCGCGGCCCGCTCCAATGCGCGCCGGTGATCCGCTTGGCGACAGTCGAAAGCGATGCATAGGTATGCCCATCCAGCACATAGCCTGACGACGTCACCTCGACGCGGTAGGTCCGACCGTTCCACCCGCGCAAAAGGTAGGAGCCTGGCGGGCATTGCGCGCCGAACGACCGCCGCCTTCGACATCCCGCAATACTGACTTCAATGTGCGCCTGACTTGTGTGGAATAGCCGCCAAGGACCCGGATCTGCCTCTCGCGGGCCACCACCCGCTGCATGAAGCGCACCGACAGATACTTGGGCGGGCCGGTGCCGAAAGCCGATGTCCAGCGTTCGGTGCACGCACTCCGATCGAGCGCGGAAATCTCCCGGAGTTGATCCGGAAGGTCTAATTGTTGGGAAGTCCGACGCATCACGCCGCCTTTGCGGCCAGGATGCGATACACCGACGACGTGTCGACTGTCTCTCTTTGCACCTCAAGACCCGCCTTGCGCAGCCCCGAGATCGCGGCGCGCACCGTATGCGGCTGCCAGCCGAACTCTGTCGCCAGTTCCACCAAGGATGCACCATCAGTTTGCTCAAGCCGCGCCCGCAGACGGTCGCGCTTGGTCATCGGCTGTTCGACCGCAGTGACTGCTGCCTTAGGTCTCGGGTTCGGGGGATTGGTCGATTTGGTCGCCGGTTTCATCTGTTCGGTCTTAGTCATGCTGGTCTCCACTTGGTTCGGGGCGGATAATTCCTGTCCCCGTACCGCGTAGAGCCCGGCACTCCGGGCATCGCGGGCCAACAACAACTGGGTCGACACGCAAACAGTACCGCTCTGGTGGCCAACGAAGTCCAGTCGAAAGAGCTCCGCATTGAGGGAAGGCCGAGATGCACAAGATGCGAAAAATCAGAAGTGGGCGAACTTTGGGACTTCTGCGAGGAGCGCTCTCATGTCTGGGAAGGGTGTATTTTGTTGAAAAACTCTTCCTTGATCGAGGCAAGTATCGCTGATTCAATTCCCATATTGATTGGGGGATATAGCGATGATGGGATCAAGGCAGGAAGCTCAGGCGG
>JBBKVT010000133.1:0-4326 GCA_037968535.1 Paracoccaceae bacterium | reverse complement strand
CAAAGGATCCGCCCAGCAGGCCGATGGTCTGGCCGCGCAACAGGTTGGCGGAAAATCCGGTCATCGCCTGCGTTTAGCCCAGAACCCGCGACACCGCCAGCCGACGATGCAGCGCGTCCTTGACGACGACGATCCGCACCCCGGACTATTTCGCACAACGATACAATCCCGCCAAAACGGTCCAATCATCGAAGCTAAAACAGCGCCAACGCCGCGGATTCGCTGTATTTTCGCCGTTATCGACGGAACCCTTTGATGCCTGTTGCGCATGCGGCTAGGGTTTGATCGCTGGGGAACTTGATCGGGCAACATAGGGAACGTTTCGATGACATTGAAATCACTGCTCCTGGCCGCGACCTTGATGGTTGCGCCGCTTTGCGCGAACGCTTCCGTCATGATGTATATCGAGCGTGTGTCGGATTCGGTCGCAAAGATCTCCGGCACCGGCACTTCGGAATCGCTCAAGAGCTTCCTGCGGTTCTACGACGCGACCAGCAACGGCAACGGCAGCAACGAGCTGATTTCGGGTGACCTGACCTTCGGCGGCCTCTCCGTCACCAGCGCTTCTGCGGAAAGCACAACCACCAATTTCCGGATCAACTTCACCGGCATCCCGACACTGGGCTCCGGGCTCTTGGGCGCGCTGATGGTGACCCTGAACGCAGAAACCTGGGCGCCGGTCGGATCCACCGGTCTGATGGGAAATGGCCAGGGTAGCTGGTCCATGGTGGCAACCCCGGTCAGCGCGGTGCCCCTGCCCGCCGGTCTGCCGCTGCTCGTCGCAGGGCTCGGCGCGTTCGGTCTGATCCGCAAACGCCGCGCGGCCTGACCACCGCCCAAACTCCCACCAGCGGGCAGCAGATGCCCGCCTCCAGCACTTCGATTGGCAATCACACCAAGGCCCGTCACCGCGACCCCAAGAAGCCTGCTCCACGCTCAGTTGCTGCTCTGCCGGAAAGCGGTTAGAGACAGCCAACCCAGCAGCGACACGAACAGGAGCATCCGCCATGGCCGCCTATCAATACGTCTATCACATGGACGGAGTGTCCAAGGCCTATCCCGGCGGCAAGAAGGTGTTCGAAAACATCCGCCTCAACTTCCTGCCCGGCGTCAAGATCGGCGTCGTCGGCGTCAACGGCTCGGGCAAATCGACGCTGCTCAAGATCATGGCCGGCATGGACAAGGATTTCCAGGGCGAGGCTTGGGCCGCCGAAGGTGCCCATGTCGGCTACCTGCCGCAGGAACCGCATCTCGACCCGGCCCTCAACGTGCGCGAAAACGTCATGCTGGGCGTGGCACCCAAAAAGGCGATCCTCGACCGCTACAACGAACTGGCGATGAACTACTCGGATGAAACCGCCGACGAAATGGCGCAGTTGCAGGACGAGATCGACGCGGCGAACCTCTGGGATCTCGACGCCCAGATCGACGTCTCGATGGAGGCTTTGCGCTGCCCCCCTGACGACGCCGATGTCGAAACCCTGTCGGGCGGCGAAAGCCGGCGCGTCGCCCTGTGCAAACTGCTGCTGGAACAGCCCGACATGCTGCTGCTGGACGAACCCACCAACCACCTCGACGCCGAAACCATCGCCTGGCTGCAAAACCACCTGATGGCCTACAAGGGCACCATCCTGATCGTCACCCACGACCGCTATTTCCTCGACAACATCACCTCCTGGATCCTCGAACTCGACCGTGGCCGCGGCCTTCCCTACGAGGGCAACTATTCCAGCTGGCTCGAACAAAAGGCCAAGCGCCTGGAACAGGAATCGCGCGAGGATAAATCCAAATCCAAGACCCTCGAACGCGAACTGGCGTGGATCCGGCAGGGCGCCAAGGCGCGTCAGGCCAAGCAGAAGGCCCGGATCAACGCCTACAACACCCTGGCCGACGTGTCAGAGCGTGAACGCATCGGCCGCGCCCAGATCATCATCCCGAACGGCCCCCGCCTTGGCCAGAAGGTGATCGAGGTCGAAGGCCTCGCCAAGCACATGGGCGACAAGCAACTGATCGAGAACCTCACCTTCTCGATCCCCCCCGGCGCCATCGTCGGCGTGATCGGTCCCAACGGCGCGGGCAAGACCACGCTGTTCCGCATGCTCACCGGCCCGGAAAAACCCGACGCAGGTTCGGTCAGCTACGGCGACACCGTGAAACTGGCCTATGTCGACCAGTCCCGCGACGCGCTGGCTGCCAACAAGACCGTGTGGGAAGAAATCTCTGGCGGCGCGGAACTCATCGCGCTTGGCGACGCAGAGGTCAATTCCCGCGCCTATTGCGGTTCCTTCAACTTCAAGGGCGGCGACCAGCAGAAAAAGGTCGGCCTGCTATCGGGCGGCGAACGCAACCGCGTCCACATGGCGAAACTTCTGAAAGAGGGCGGCAACGTCCTTCTCCTCGATGAACCCACCAACGACCTTGACGTGGAAACCTTAAGAGCCCTTGAAGACGCGATCGAGGATTTCGCCGGCTGCGCTGTCATCATCAGCCACGACCGCTTCTTCCTCGACCGCCTCTGCACCCACATCCTCGCCTTCGAGGGCGAGGCCCATGTCGAATGGTTCGAGGGCAACTTCGAGGATTACGAGGAAGACAAGAAGCGCAGGCTGGGCGCGGATGCGCTGGAGCCGAAACGGGTGAAGTTCAAGAAATTCGCGCGGTGAGGGATCAAGTGGCGAAGTGCATCAACTTATTGAAGCGCCTTCAAAGGACAGCAATCGCCCGGACAACAATCCGGGTCGATCAGTATCATTTCTATTATTTCAGATTTTTCCTCCTTGCTAAAGTCATCTGAGTTATATGCAGCTATAATAGAATTAACCTGTCCGAGAGTGAGTTTCTGAATATCCGCGGTGTCGACTTCGACACCTGATTTCCTGACCGTTTCTTGAATAGTCAACGCAAATTCCTGTAAATCTGGGGGCATTCCGGTCGTTTCAGGATCCGTCGCCCTTGCGGAAGAGCTAGAAAATAATAGAACAATTACAAAAAATTGGCTTCTCATTTTGTTAGCCCTTTCGATCAATTCAATGACATCTGCGACAGATTGTCGAACACCAGATCGAGCGCTTCAACGAGGACGATTCTAAAACTTTTCTTCTCCAGACTTCCCAAGCTGAGAAATCCGGCACATCATCCATTCCTTTGTTCCTTAAGCTCTCGTCCCACGCCATATATTCATTTGAGATTTCTTTAAAGCTCTGGGTTGAATAGATAGACAGTCTATTGAGCTTGTCGAACAGGTCGTCGCGTGATTTGCGTCGTGAATCTATTATGCTTCTGGCATCCTCTTCCAGTTTTGGCACTCTATCCGGATTCGAAGTCCGGCTTTCTTTGATCGCTGACTGAATTTGTATGAGGCGTCGCCACCAGATAATATACTCGCCAAATATTCCCGCTATATCCTCCCGCAGACTTGATCTACGTTCGACTAGGGACTTTTCTTGTAAATACTTATCTTGAATTCGTGGAAGTAGAATATTTGTGAGTATACCTCCAACACCCACGATCAAAAGCGGTGGAATCCAGTAACGCAACAGCAAATATAATAGCGTATTCTCGGTAATTTCTAAGTTCATCGAGCTACCCAATAAAAGCGGACGCAATTCTTAACGTTAGGTAACAGCTTTAACCCGGCAAGCCAGTCGTGCCCCATTTGCCGTCTGGAACCTTTCCCCACCCCACCGCGTTATCACGTAATATTGACCTCAATTTCCGGAGTGTGACCCATGACCATCTCAACCATCCTGATCATCCTGCTGATCATCGCGCTGATCGGCGCGCTCCCGACATGGGGCCATTCGCGCAGTTGGGGGTACTACCCGACCGGCGGCATCGGCCTGATCCTCCTGATCATCATTATTCTGGCATTAACCGGCCGGATGTAGCCTCGTTTCCGTGCGGTTTTCCGCCGATCCCGGCGATTTCGCTTGCATGGAAGGGCATTAGCCCCCATGTGAGCCTTGCGATGTTAATCTCTTTCGACCCGCTGTTCTCCTTCACTGGCTACAGTCCATCGATTTTGAACTGACTAAGCCGGGCTGCCGCACAACGCGGGCAGTAAAGACACTAGGAGTAACTCGGATGGCCAATGGCACCGTGAAATGGTTCAACGCAACTAAAGGTTTCGGCTTTATCGAGCCCGAAGGCGGCAAAAAAGACGTGTTCGTACACATCTCCGCTCTCGAGCGTTCGGGCCTGACCACGCTGGCTGACGGCGCGAAAGTCACCTTCGATATCGAAGCTGGCCGCGACGGACGCGAAAGCGCGATCAACCTTTCGATGGCGTAAAGCTTTCGGGCGCGCGGTTTCACGCGCGCCCACCCC
>JBBKVT010000132.1:0-2913 GCA_037968535.1 Paracoccaceae bacterium | reverse complement strand
ATGGCGATCACATGCATGATCGGGAAAATTCCAGTGTCGCGCCAATAGGCCTTTTCAACCTCGACATAATCAGGAAACAGACGCTTCACCCGCACGCCATCATAGCTCGAGGGTTTCCGCGCGGTGTGGAATGCATCAATCCGCCCCTCGGCCAGCATCTGAGACAGCGTATCCTCGGGGCCGATCCGCTCAATGCGGAACTTGTTGGGCAGATCAAGCGCGATCTTTTCGCTCCGGTTCGGCGTCTCTTCCCCGCCAGTGACATAGGTCGGGCCGTCGACCGGAACACGGTAGTGGTCCGACAGGATGCCCCGGATCCAGACCGGCGCTGTCATCTGATATTCGGGACAGCCAAACCGTTTGCCGATCAGGTCTTTCGGTTCGTTGATCCCGGCATCGGCGTTCACATAGATGCAGGAATGGCGAAAGAACCGCGACGGAAACACCGGGATCGCCACAAACGCCCGGTCCGGCTTGAACAACGATACGACATAGGACGACATCGACATTTCCGAGACGTCGAATTCGCGAAATTTTGCCATGCGAAAGAAGGTTTCCTCGACGATCATGTTGAGGAACCGAAGATCGACCCCGTCAGGCCGCACGCGCCCGTCGATCAGGGGCTGCACCCGGTCATAGTCCCAACAGCCAAGAGTCATCGCCAGATCAGTCATTTTTCCCCCTTTGACCACAAAGGGTCAATAGAACTCGTCGAAATGCAACTGATCCTGCGGCACGCCCAACTCATGTGCCATCTTTTGGACAGCCGCCGACATGACTGCCGGGCCAGCAAAATAGATCTCGCAGTCCTTCAAGGCTTCGCCCATATCTTCCGCCACAACATCGTGCAGGAACCCTTTGGGTCCGGACCAATCAGCGCCCGGATCAGGCTCTGATAAGGCTGCCTTGAAATGGGCCTGTGCGGCGGCGTCTTCGCCAAGCACCGAAACATCGCATACGTCGGCTGTATCGCGTGCCCCGTAAAACACGTGCAACTTGCGGTTTGCCAGCATCCCCGCCGCAGCTGCGCCTTTCGCAATCGAAACCATGGGCGACAGCCCGGAACCGCCTGCAAGCAGTACGATATCGCGCGGGCTGTCTTCTTTCAGAAAGGCCGTCCCGTAAGGTCCGTCAAGACCGATAATTGCACCCGGCTGCGCATTGAATAGCCAGCCGGTTGCCGCACCGCCCGGCGTCTGTTTGATCATGAAACGCCATTCATCGGTGCCGCCGATGTTTGACATTGAGTAAGCACGCGCGCCCTCAATGCCTGGGACCTGAAACAACCCGTACTGCCCGGGAAGAAACGCCAGATCGCCTTCGATACGGAATACAAACTCGGAAATATCTCGGGTGATCGGGACAACATCTGTCAGTCCCGCCTGGCGGATCGAAGGTCGCGTGTCTGGCACATATTGATCCATGGTCCGGAACTTCACAGTACAGTCACCCCCCGGCACCGCCTGACAGCCCAACCAACGGCCTCGCTTAAGCTCGCGTTCGGACCACGCAGGTGCGTCATCGCGCAGATGCGTGACCGTGCCCTCAAGAAGCGTGAACCGGCAATTGCCGCAAGACCCGGTGTTACAGGAATAGGGCATACCGATCCCGGAACGCAGGGCGGCGCGCAGGATTGTATCGCCAGCGGCGCATTCGAAGGTCGGGCCATCCGGTGATATTTTGATCAAAGCCATGTGTCGATCAGACGTAGATAGGCTGACGCTGGACATAGCCCATGCGTTGCGAGATTTCGTCCGCCGCTTCGATCACCACTGGGGCAAGCTTGGGAACCAGACTTTTCTTGATCCGAACACGTGGGCCCGCGACACCCACCGCCGCCACAAGCCGGGCTTCCGCATTATAGATCGGCGCAGCGACGCAGCGAGTGCCTTCGTCGCATTCTTCGTCCTCAAAAGCGTACCCCCGCCGCTTCACCCGGCGGATTTTCTGTAAAAACTCATCCTCTTCCACCACTGTCCGCGACGTGCGTGCGACCCTTGGGAACTTGAGGAATTCTTCTAGCTTTGGCGCCCGCAACGCAGCGATCATGCACATGCCTTCAGCCGTGCAAAAAGCTGGCCGCAACTGGCCTGTAGCCGAGCGCAAGCGAAGCGTTTGCGGGCTTTCGAAGTCGTGCAGAAACACCACGCTGTTTCTGTCAAGGACCGCCAAACGCACATTTTCCTGAGTTTTCTCGCGGAGTTCGTTCAGGACGTTTTTTGACTCGATCGTGACATCAAGCCGCGAGCGTACAAGCGATCCAAGCGAAAACAAACCGACGCCCAGACCATACCGTCCGTTCTCGGGATTCTGCTGCAACAAGCCCTCGTCCAGAAGCGCGCCTGCAAGACGATGGACCGTGCTTTTCGCCACGTTCAGGCGCTTGGCAAGCTCACTGATCCCAAGGCTTTCGTCTTCCTCGGTGAAGGTCTTCAACAGGTGGATTGCCGTTGTGACCGACGACAGACGCGAAGAGTTCCGCCGTGGGTTTCGGTTAATTTCCTTGCGCGGAGCGCGTGGGGTTTCGTCTCGCATCGATTTGCCTTTCGTTCCGCTTAGAAGAACTGCGTTCCATTTGGGCAGTGGTAACTCCGGGAGTCAACCAGAAGCTCAATCGCTTTCATGGGTGTGTCTGCCATGGTGGCTGTGATCACGGTGATGGTGGTGATGTTCTGCAGCGGGCGGTGCAAACTGAATGCGCTCTTGTCGGCGCGCCGTGCGTGGATCGTCCGAAAACAACAACGATTTCACCGTGACCGGCACCGTGAAGGACGGCAGGCGTATCTTGCCCAGATCAATATAGTCGAAGTCGCGCAGGCTGATCCCGTCGAGGATCAGAAGATCGTTTTCGATCCCCAGGTCCTCTTTCAGGATGCCGCCGAGGGTCTGGGCGATATCCCCGTCGAGCATGAC
>JBBKVT010000131.1:0-2748 GCA_037968535.1 Paracoccaceae bacterium | reverse complement strand
TACCCAATCGCCTCCAACACAGCCTCGCCCAGACCCGCCGGGCTTTCCGCCACGACAATCCCCGCCGCGCGCATCGCTTCGATCTTATCCTCGGCGCCACCTTTGCCGCCGGCAACAATCGCGCCTGCGTGTCCCATACGGCGGCCCGGAGGGGCTGTGCGACCGGCGATGAAACCAGCGGTCGGTTTCCAGCGGCCCTTTTTCTTCTCATCGGCCAGAAACTGAGCGGCTTCCTCTTCAGCAGACCCGCCGATTTCGCCAATCATGATGATCGACTGGGTCTCGTCATCGGCCAGGAACCATTCCAATACATCAATATGCTCGGTCCCCTTGATCGGATCGCCACCGATGCCCACGCAGGTACTTTGACCCAGCCCCACATCGGTGGTCTGTTTCACCGCCTCATAGGTCAACGTGCCGGAGCGGCTGACAACACCGACAGAACCACGTTTATGGATATGGCCCGGCATAATGCCGATTTTGCAGGCGTCAGGCGTAATTACACCCGGGCAATTCGGCCCGATCAGGATGGTCTTTGACGTCTCAAGCGCGCGCTTGACCCGCATCATGTCCAGCACCGGGATGCCCTCGGTGATCGCGACAACCAACGGAATTTCCGCATCAATCGCTTCTAATATCGAGTCCGCTGCGAACGGCGGCGGCACATAGATCACGCTGGCGGTCGCACCGGTTTTGGCCACGGCCTCGTGACAGGAATTAAACACCGGCAGGTCCAGATGGGTTTGCCCACCTTTGCCCGGTGTCACGCCGCCGACCATTTTCGTGCCGTACGCGATGGCCTGTTCGGAATGAAAGGTGCCCTGGCTGCCGGTGAAGCCCTGACAGATCACCTTGGTGTTTTCGTCGACTAGGATGGCCATTGATTGTCCCTTGTTCTTTCTGTCAGCGCTTGCGCGCCGCGAGTTCGTCGAGCACGCGCACGATAATCATCGCGGCCCCGGTTATGAGAAGCGAGTGACTGATCGACGTCGCCGCGTTGTCGGGCATCGCCTTCGAGATCTTGTCGCGCGCCGACTGGGCCACGTTCTGCACAGCGGTCTGGTTCGGGTTCTCGTCAATCGGCTTGGCGTCGGGCAGATCAAGAAGGCCGGGCTTCCACGCCAGCAACGCCGCGCCTGTGATGGTCAGGCCAAAGCCGACGACGAATGGCAGGATGCGGTCGAGATCTTTATTGGTCATAGGTCATCTCCACTGAGATAATTGGCGGATGAAGATTTCGGTCCAACCATGGATGTTCGCCCAAGTCGTCACGCTGTCACCGCCGCAAGAGAAGGACAGTTGCCGCAAGTGTCGCGATCAAAGCTGCAATCGCCGTTGCGCCGGCCAGAATGCCGTCGACCATCAGCCCGACATCGTCTTGCTGTCGTGAATAACTCACCCAGAACCAGCCCGAGATTGCCCATGCCGTTCCAATAGTCAGCCAAATCGCGAGGCGCATTTTTTGCGTGTGGTCGCGCCAGAAAAAGATCGCCGCACATACCAGCAGCGTCGGCAGAGCCAAAAGCGACAGGGAAAGCAAGGCGCTCAAAGCTCACCCCTTCACCGCCTTCACGATCTTCTCGGCGCCGTCTTTCAGGTCGTCCGCGGCGATCACGTTGAGGCCCGAGTTGCGGATTATCTCTTTGCCCTGCTCGACGTTGGTGCCTTCCAGACGCACTACTAATGGCACCTTCAGGCCGACCTCTTTCACTGCCGCGACGACGCCCTCGGCGATGACGTCGCAGCGCATGATGCCGCCGAAGATGTTGACGAGGATGCCTTTTACCTGCGGGTCGGACGTGATGATCTTGAACGCCTCGGTCACCTTCTCTTTCGTAGCGCCGCCGCCGACATCGAGGAAGTTGGCCGGCTCGGAACCGTAGAGCTTGATGATGTCCATCGTCGCCATGGCCAGGCCCGCGCCGTTCACCATGCAGCCGATTTCGCCGTCAAGTGCGATGTAGTTCAGATCGTATTTCGAAGCCTGAAGCTCCTTTGGGTCCTCTTCGGTCTCGTCCCTCAGCGCCAGGATGTCCGAATGCCGGTAAAGGGCGTTTGAATCGAAACTCATCTTGGCGTCGAGGCATTTGAGGTCGCCCTTGTCGGTCACGATCAGCGGGTTGATCTCCAGCATCTCCATGTCCTTCTCGACGAACAGACGGTAGAGGATGCCCATGAGGTTGACGCATTGCTTGACCTGCTGACCGGATAGCCCCAGCGAGAACGCGATGCGGCGACCGTGGAAAGGCTGGTAGCCGGTCGCAGGATCGACGCTGAACGACAGGATTTTCTCGGGCGTCGAATGGGCGACTTCCTCGATGTCCATGCCGCCTTCGGTGGACGCGACGAAACTGATGCGGCTGCTCTGGCGGTCGACCAGCAGGGCCAGATACATCTCGGTCTCGATACCCGCGCCGTCTTCGATGTAGATGCGATTGACCTGCTTGCCTGCGGGCCCGGTCTGTTTGGTGACCAGCGTGCGACCCAACATCCGGCGGGCTTCGTCCGAGGCTTCCTCGACCGACTTGGCCAGACGCACTCCCCCGGCGTCGCCCGCGTCGGCTTCCTTGAAGCTGCCCTTGCCGCGTCCGCCCGCGTGAATCTGCGCCTTGACCACCCAAAGCGGCCCGTCCAGCGCACCCGCCGCAGTCTTGGCTTCCTCGGCCCTGAGCACCGCGCGCCCATCTGAAACCGGTGCGCCGAAGTCGCGCAACAGCGCCTTTGCCTGGTATTCGTGGATGTTCACGG
>JBBKVT010000130.1:0-2882 GCA_037968535.1 Paracoccaceae bacterium | reverse complement strand
AGTTTCGTCCCCGTTCAGCTTGGCAGCATTGCGATAGGGCGGAGAAAGCTGCTTGCCGGTGACAGTTTGGCAGTATCGTGGCTGTTCGAGTTTCATAAGACACTTCCTCGGATGGTCATCTGTGTTCAGATTGACCCCGAATTCGGGCTGGCTGTCGGCAGGACTGTGCCGACAACCGTGTTTTTTCGAGACCGTCAAGCCAACGAACGCATTATCGAACTCCATGGTATGCCGCGCCGCCGCATAGCTCGAGCCGAACGCTGGCTGTCAATCGGCAGCCAATATTGACCCCCTTTCGGCGTCCAATTTTGACCCCGTGGGCTGACGAGGAACAGGGTCTGGCCCGCCGGAGCGGTCATGTGGTGGAGGCGGGACTGACCCTGTTCCGGGAGCGTCAGGCGCGGTTCTTGAAGCGCCAGGACTCGTTGCCGGTCTCGACGATTTCGCAGTGATGCGTAAGACGGTCGAGGAGCGCGGTAGTCATTTTGGCATCGCCGAAGACCGAGGGCCATTCTCCGAAGGCGAGGTTGGTGGTGACGATGATCGAGGTGCGCTCGTAAAGCTTGCTGATCAGGTGGAAGAGCATCTGTCCGCCGGCTTGGGCGAAGGGCAGATAGCCAAGTTCGTCGAGGATGACGAAGTCGAGGCGGTTGAGGTAGTCGGCCATGTGCCCCGGCTTGCCGTTGCGGGTCTCGGTGTCTAGGCGGTTGACCAGGTCGACGACGTTGAAGAAGCGGCCGCGGGTGCCGTTGCGGATCAGCGACCGTGCGATGGCAATGGCCAGGTGCGACTTGCCGGTTCCGGTGCCGCCGACGAGGACCACGTTGCGCTGGTCGGCGATGAAGCTGCCATGCGCCAGGTCGCGCACCAGCGCCTCGTTCACCGGCGTGTCGGCAAAGTCGAACTCCTCGAGGTCCTTGGCCAGCGGCAGCTTGGCGACGGTGAGTTGGTAACGGATCGAGCGCGCCTGCTTCTCGGCGATCTCTGACTGCAGCAGGTCGCCGACGATTCGGGGTGGTTCGTGCTGCCGCTTGATGCCGTTGCCCATGACCTCGTCATAGGCGCTGCGCATCCCGTAGAGTTTTAGGCTGCTCATCAGTTCCAGAACCTGCGTGCGTTCCATCTCGGTGTGCTCTCCTGAGGCTGTCGTAGCGGGCGCAGTCGGCCACAGGCTCGTGGACCAGGTGCAGCGCCTGCGGGGTGAGTAGCAGGACGCTCGGCGCCGGATCGCGGCGGCGGGCGAGGATGTTGATGACGACGGGGGCCGAGAAGACGCCTTGGTCCAGCGCTTCGCGGCAGGCGGCCTCGACGGCCGGGAGACCGTCGCCGGCGACACATCCTAAAATGGCGACCATCTGTTTGTCGCCGTCATCCAGGGCCTTCAGCTTCCGGCGGACTGTTGCCATGGCCGGTGGCAGCATCCAGTCGCGGAACGGTGCACCATTACGCAGGGCGCCAGGTTTGCGCGCCAGGACAGGGACGTAGTGCCAGGGATCGTAGACCGTCTCGCCGCGGCCGAAGCTGCGGGCATGTTCGGCGACGACGACCCCGTCCTGTCGGATCGCAACCTTCTGGGCATAGGCGCGCACCTCGACGGGGCGGCCGACAGCGGTCGAGATCACCGAGTATTTGTTGTTGTCGAACCGGACCAGGCAGGTCTTCGAGACCGAGGCTGGCACACTGTGGAAGCCGTCGAAGGGACCAACATAGGGCACGAGGCTCGGCCGCTCAGCCTCGAACATCTGCCAGATTGTCTGATCGGATTGCTCGGGGTGCCGGTGCGCCTTGGCGTAGGCGATGCACTTGTCCAGCAGCCAGGCGTTCAGCTCGTCCAGGCTTTCGACCCGAAGACGCGGCGTAAAGAACCGTTCCCGAACCAAACCGACCTGGTTCTCGACCTGGCCCTTCTCCCAGCCAGAAGCCGGGGTGCAGGCGACGGGTTGCACCAGATAATGGCTGCACATCTGCAGGAAACGACGGTTGTAGAGCCGCTCCTTGCCGACGAAGACTGCCTCGACCGCCGTCTTCATGTTGTCGTAGATGCCGCGCGCACAGGCGCCCTTGAAGAAGGCGAAGGCCCGATCGTGGGCGTCGAACACCATCTCCTGGCTCTCGCGCATGTAGGCTCGGGCAAACATCATCCGGCTGTGGCAAAGCCGCACATGCGCGACCTTGACCGTCACGGTGACGCCGCCGATCAACACGATCTCGTGGCTCCAGTCGAACTGATAGGCTTCACCGGGGGCGTAGTAGAGCGGGACGTAGGCTTCCGCAGTGGCCGATCCGCGTGCCTTCGACCAAGTCCGCGCATAGCGCCGAACGGCATCGTAGCTGCCTTCGTAGCCGAGCGCGCGGACCTCCTCATATATGCGGATCAGCGTCAGCCGTTCACGCGACGGCTTGCCTTCGTTGGCGCCCAGGAACCGGTCCAGATGCTCCTGCCAGGGGCCGATCCGCGGCATCGGTTGGCGCTCGCGCTCATAGCTAAAGTCCGTCTCATCGGAACGCAGGATCTTCCGTACCGTGTTCCGTGAGACGTGCAGTTCCCTGGCGATCCGCTTCAGCGACCAGCCCTGCACATGAAAAGCCCGTCGTACTCGTGCGATCGTGTCCACTCGCTTCAACTCCACCTCCGTCCGCTGCCTCGCAACGGACGGTCTGACGGAACATGAGGGGGGTCAAAATTGGATGCCGATCACCCCGCCTGCGGGGTCAAAATTGCACGCCTAAACACAACGTGATGGCGATGTTGAAGACCCCCGCGGTGGCGTGCGTGGCGTCATCGCAGGAAAACAGGCATATTGATAAACGGACGTGATGGAGCCGCATTTGGCACATGCAGTGTCCGATCAGAGATTTGTCTGTCGGCCGCCGCGACCTCA
>JBBKVT010000129.1:0-36273 GCA_037968535.1 Paracoccaceae bacterium | reverse complement strand
GGCGGGCAGAACCAGCGGGTCGGCATCGCGCGGGCCATGATCAATCGCCCGCGGCTGATCATCTGCGACGAGGCGGTGTCGGCGCTGGACGTGTCGATCCAGGCCCAGGTGATTGATCTGTTGAAGGATTTGCAGAAGGAATTTGGTCTGTCGATGGTGTTCATCAGCCACGATCTGTCGGTAGTTCGCGAAATCTCGCACCGCATTCTCGTGCTCTACCTTGGCCGCGCGGTGGAACTGGCGGATCGCGATGTGATCTATGGCGACGCCCGCCATCCCTATACCAAAGCGCTGATCTCGGCGGTGCCGGTGCCCGATCCGCGGATTGAGCGGACCCGTCAGCGGATCAAGATCCCTGGCGAATTGCCCAGCCCGCTGGATCCGGGGGCAGCGCTTCGGTTCCTGCCCTCGAAGATTACCGCAGCCGACCGCAGTTACGTGCCGCGCTTCGCAGAGGTTGAAGACGGCCACTGGGTTGCGGAACATGATCCGCTGGAAGCGCTGTTGAAGGAAAAGGCGGCCTGATCGCCGGTCAGCGTCAAACCACCGTTTCATCGTCCTGCAAATATCCCCGCCGGAGGCCGGTTCTTCGCAGAAGAACCGTACGAAGCACTCGCAGTCAGCCATTCCGCCAAGATCAAACCCATTGCCTAGCCGGAATAAGCCACAGCCTCCTGGCGCTGGCGACCGAGCCCTTCGACTTCCAGCTCCATCACTTCGCCGGGCTTGAGATATCGCGGCGGCTTCATTCCCAGTCCGACGCCCGACGGTGTGCCGGTCGAGATGATGTCGCCGGGCAGTAGCGCCATGAAGCGCGACATGTAGGACACGATCTGGGCGACGCTGAAGATCATGTCGGATGTATTGCTGTCCTGCAAAACCTTGCCATCGACCGACAGCCAAAGCCGCAGCGCCTGCGGATCCGGCACTTCGTCTGCCGTTACCAGCCAGGGACCGATCGGACCGAAGGTCGGCGCCGACTTGCCCTTGACCCACTGGCCACCCATCTCGATCTGAAACGCCCGCTCGGATACATCGTTGATGGTGCAATAGCCTGAAACATGGGACAAAGCGGCTGACTTTGACACGTGTTCGGTGCGTTTGCCGATAACGATCCCCAACTCGACCTCCCAATCGGTCTTCTTGGAACCCTTCGGAATGGTCACCGGATCGTAGGGCCCCCAGATCGAGGATGTCGCCTTCGAAAACAGCACTGGCTCGGTCGGAACCGGCAGGTTCGATTCCTGTGCGTGCTTGGTATAATTCAATCCGACGCAATGGAAGTTCGGAACAGAAGCCAGGCAGGCGCCGATGCGGGGGTTGCCCTCGACCAAAGGCAGGCTCGCCGGATCGATTTTCTCGAGCTTGTCGAGTGATGCGATCGAGACGGACCCGCCTTCAAGATCATCGACATGTGCGGACAGGTCTCGGATGTTGCCATCCGTGTCGAGAATACCGGGTTTTTCTTTGCCCATAGGGCCGTAGCGTAGAAGTTTCATGTTTTGTCCTAGTGGTTGTCTCGCGCCAGCACGCGGTGGATTTTCTGATAGCTTGTCGCAAGTTCCAGACAACCGCCATCCGCCAGTTGACCAACGTTTTCGCGGTATATCTGCTGCCAGGGTGTTTGGTTGACGATGACCGGCGGTGTCCAGGCCTGACGCCGCGATTGCCATTCCTTGTCCTCAACCAGCGCATTGAGTGTGTGCGCGTTCAGATCCAGCCGCACTTGGTCCCCGGTCTGAAGCAGTGCAAGTCCTCCGCCTACCACCGATTCCGGCGAGGCATTGAGGATCGACGGCGACTCGGAGGTTCCGGACTGGCGCCCGTCCCCTACCGTCGGCAGATGGTTGATCCCCTGCTTGATCAGCGCATCTGGTGGCTGCATGTTCACCACTTCGGCGCTGCCGGGATAGCCGACACAGCCGACGCCACGGATGAACAGGATCGTGTTCTCGTCGATCTTCAAGTCCGGGTCGTTGATCGCGGCGTGATAGTGCTCGGGACCCTCGAAGACGACGGCGCGTGCCTCGTGCACGTTTTTGGCCCCCGGTTTCGACAGATACCGCTTGCGGAAATCAGGCGAGATCACACTGGTCTTCATGATCGCGCTGTCGAAAAGGTTGCCGGACACGACCACGAAACCGGCGTGCGGGCGCATTGGCTGGGCAACTGTCTTGATGACGTTGTGATCCTCGCTTTCACGCCCCGCGATATTCTCGGCCATCGTTTTGCCGGATACGGTTTTCACATCGCCCCGGATCAGCCCGGCCTTTGCCAGCTCTCCCATCACCGCTGGCACGCCGCCCGCGAGATGAAAGCTTTCGCCCAGATATTCGCCCGCAGGCTGCATGTTCAGCAGAAGCGGCACATCGTAGCCGTGGTCCTGCCAGTCCTGCACCGAAAGCTCCACGCCGACATGGCGGGCGATTGCCTGCAAGTGCGGCGGCGCGTTGGTCGAGCCGCCGATGGCGGTGTTGGTGACGATGGCATTCAGGAACGCATCACGAGTCATGATATCCGAGGGACGCAACTCTTCGTGCACCATTTCGACGATCCGGCGGCCGGTGTGGTAGGCCATTTCCATCCGCTCGCGGAATGGGGCAGGGATCGCGGAACAGCCGGTCAGCGACATGCCCAATGCCTCGGCCATCGCGTTCATCGTGCTTGCCGTGCCCATCGTGTTGCAATGGCCCAGTGATGGGGCAGAGGCGCAGACGCGGTTCATGAACTCTTCGTAGTCGATTGCGCCCTCGGCCAAGAGACGCCGGCTTTCCCACAGGATCGTGCCGGACCCGGCCAGCTTTCCCTTCCAATGTCCGTCCAGCATCGGCCCGCCTGACAGCACGATGGCGGGAATGTCGACGGTCGCAGCACCCATCAGTTGCGCCGGGGTGGTCTTGTCGCATCCAGTGGTCAGCACTACGCCGTCAATGGGGTAGCCGTGCAGCACCTCGACGAGGCTCAAGTATGCAAGGTTGCGGTCGAGCGCCGCGGTGGGCCGTTTGCCTGTCTCCTGGATCGGATGCACCGGAAATTCGATTGGCACACCGCCCGCGTCGCGGATCCCGGCCTTGATCCGGTCGGCGAGAAAGACGTGGATCTTGTTGCAGGGCGCAAGATCGCTTCCGGTCTGGGCGATGCCGATCATCGGGCGTTCGGATTGCAACTCGCCCCGCGTGTAGGCTTGGTTCTGATAGCGCTCGACATAAAGCGCGGTCATTCCGGGATTGTTGGGATTGTCGAACCATTCCTGAGAGCGGAACTTCTTGTTCGCGCGCGTGTCGTGATCGTCTGACATGATTTGCCTTTGCGGTAGGTTACGACGCAGGGCCGTGGGAATGTGTTTCAAGGATACGGGTTATATTCGCAATCGCCTGCATCAGGTGCCGGCGCAACACTTCCGCCGTGGCGACAGCGTCGCGAGCTTCCAGATGGCGGATCATGTCAGCATGGTCGCGCATCGTCTCGATCCGGCCCATCCGGCTGCGGGACGACATGTAGCGCGCGCGCCAGAGCCGGGCGTTGTATTGCTGATGGGTCTTGATCAGCGCCTGATTGCCTGTCGCCTCGACGATGGCCCGGTGAAAGGCCATGTCGGTTCTGAAGAACGCAACAGTGTCTGGGTCGTCGTTGGTGTCGACCATTCGCTGGTAAAGCGTGCGGATCGCGGCGATCTGGGCGTCGCTGGCCTTGGCGCAAGTCAGTTCGCCGGCCAGCCCTTCTAACGTCGCCAACACCAGCAACAGGTCCGACAGGTCCGCCAATGAAGGGTCGGCGACAATCGGGCTGCGGGCAGGGGAGGTTTCGACCAGCCCTTCGGCCTCGAGGATCAGGATCGCTTCGCGCAGCGGTGTGCGCGACACGCCAATCGCTTCGGAGGTGTCGCGTTCATGAATCGGGTCGCCGGGTCGCAGGGCACCGGTCAGCATCTGTTCGCGCAGAATATCCGCAATCTGATCGGCAAGGCGCTGACGCGACAGGCTGGGAAGTGGCAGGTCCGATACGGCCTTGTTCGCGCTGGTATCCGTCATGTCGCAGCCGATTCCCCTGGCGAAGGGCCCTCTACAACTGGCCCGTTAGAAGTCCTGATAGACGTCCCGATGTTTCCTTGACGCAAAGTTGTTATTAGGCATACCATATTCACGCGGACTGCCGCAACGCACCTCGAAACGTGGGTGTTCGGAAAAAAATGCGGGCCTGTCCCTGGCAGGTCCTTTGGGAGGACAACATGAAAATTCTTGGAATGGTCGCGACAGCGGTCACCGCTGCCTTGCTGACGACATCAGCCTTCGCACAGGAATACACGATCCGGATGCAGACCCATTACGCACCCGAAACCGTGTCCGGCAAGCTGGCGCAAAGCTTCATAGACGATGTCGAGGTGATGTCCGGCGGGCGTGTCGACATCGAGATGTTCTGGTCGTCCTCGGTCGTTGCCACGGTCGAGGGTTTCGACGCCGCCGCATCCGGTATTCTGGATGGAGAGATGCACGGCGCCGCCTATCAAACCGGCAAGAACCCGGCCTTCCAGTTTGTCGGCGATCCGATGGGCGGATATGACAACCCCTACCAGCTTTACGGGTTCCTGTATCAGGGCGGGGGACTGGAAGCCGCGAACGCGCTTTATAACCAGTACAACATGCAGTTCATCGGCTGGTGGGCCGCGGGACAGGAATCGATGTCCTCGTCGAAACCGCTGGCCGGCCCGGCCGATCTGGTCGACTGGAAATTCCGCTCACCCCCGGGGCTGGAGACAGAGATCTTCGCGGAAATGGGCGCGTCGCCGATCGTGATGGATTTCACCGAGGTGTTCACAGCGCTGGAAACCGGCATCATTGACGGGGCAGATGCCTCTTCTCTGGCCAACAACGTCGGTCTGGGGCTGTATGATCTGGTCAAGCACGCGACGTTCCCCGGCTTTCACTCGATGCCGATGGACCATGTCACGCTGAACAAGGATGTCTGGGATGGCCTGCCCGAAGACATCCAGCGCATATTCCTAGTGTCGGCGCAAAAGCTCGCGTTGCAAACCACGCTGACTTTCGAGGTCGCGAACCGCGAAGCCGCCGCGATGCTGACAAGCGAGAAGGGGGTCACGCTGTACGACTGGTCGCCGGAAGATCGCGCCGCTTTCCGCCAAGGTGCGCAAAAAGCCTGGGAAGGTTGGGCCGACAAGACCCCCGAAGCGCGTGCGCTGGTTGATGCCCACAAGGCGTGGATGAAGAAGATCGGACTGCTCTGATCGGGACGACCGGCCTGATGCCGGACTGACACTACGAGGCGAGCCCTGACCGGGCTCGCCTGATTTGTCCAAGCAGACCTGAAACGTGGACGGAGGAGTGGATGGACGAGCAAAGCGTATGGCTGGGTTCCCTTCGGCGGCCGGCGCGGCTGATGATGCTCTTCACGATCGCGGTGACGTTCCTGACTGCGGGTTGGCTGATCGTCGGGCAGCTGTTCCTCGGGTCCAACGTCGGCATGCATCAGATGCTGCGTCCCGGCGGCTTGCCGGTAGTGCAACTGATGCTGTGGTCGCTGTTGGCGGCCTTGCTGTCCACGTCAATCTATCTTTCCGACACGGTCGGCGCGATCGAAGATGAACCGCAGGGCTTTTTCGACATCCTGTCACTGGTGACGTCTCGGCTGGCGATGATGGGGGTCGTTTTTGTCGTGCTGGTGATGTTCTACGAGGTCGTCGCGCGTTACATTTTCAACAAGCCGACGCTTTGGGCGAACGAGTTGTCGCTTTGGATTGCTGCATTCGTGTTCCTGTTCGCCGGGCAATACGCGATGCAGCAGCGCAGCCACATCCGGATCTACATCATCTACGACCTAATGCCGCGCTGGGCGCAGAAAATGTCCGATTGCGTCTCGGTTTTCCTGATCTGGGTCTTCGCCTTCGCGCTTGTCTGGGGCGGCTGGAACGAAGCCCGCGACAAGATCCTGCGGATGGAGACCTTCGGCACCGCCTGGGATCCGCCGATCCCGGCCACCATCAAGGCGGCGATCCTGTTCATCATCTGCCTGGTCGCGGTGCAGGCGCTGTCGAACCTGATTGCCGACTGGCACAAGGCACCAGAGCATCATTCGCCCGCCGACGATATCGACGAGGACGAGATCCGCAAATTGCGGGAAACGCTGGGGGAAGACGGCAATGGTTGATATCGGCACGCTGTCGCTGATCCTTCTGTTGGCGATGTTCGCGCTTCTGGCGATCGGAATGCCGCTGGGCTTTGCCTCGGCGTTTCTGGCGGTGGCGACTTTGGTGATGAAATTCGGCCCGGATGTCTTGTTCGGTGATGTGATGTCGGGCGATTTCGGCAAGTTCGGGCGGGGTCCGCTGAATGTGCTGGGGCAGGCGGTTTACCGGCAGATGACCAATTATGTGCTGATCTCGGTGCCGTTGTTCATCTTCATGGCCGCACTTTTGGAACGGACAGGCATCGCGAGGGACATGTATTCGTCGCTGAACATCTGGCTTAGCCGGACCCGTGGCGGCATTGCCATTGTCACCTCGATCATGGCGGTGATCATGGCGGCGATGTCGGGGATCATCGGCGGCGAGGTCGTCCTGCTGGGCCTGATCGCGCTGCCGCAGATGCTGCGGCTGGGCTACAACCAGAACCTGGCGATCGGCACGATCTGCGCCAGTGGGTCGCTTGGCACGATGATCCCACCCTCGATCGTGCTGATATTTTACGGGCTGGTCACGGAAACCTCGATCAAGGCACTCTTCACGGCGGCATTCGTGCCGGGGTTCATGCTGGCGTCGTTCTTCATCATCTACATCATCGTGCGGACCCGGCTGAACCCCGATCAAGCGCCGCTGCCACCGCCGGACCCCGGTGATCCCGAGGTCGGTGAGAAGCGCAAACTGTTCCTGGCCTTCCTGGCTTGCCTCGTGATCTGCGCCACCGCGGTGCTGACTCTGCGGGCGCTGTTCTTTACCGTGACCGGGGCAAACGACGTGACGGTCGGTGTCGATCCGATCCTGCTCGGCATGGTCTCGGACTTGCCGTGGCTAATCGGCGCGTTGCTAGTCGCCTTGGCCCTGATCCTGTTCGTCTTCGGTCGAGAGCGAACCCTGCGGGGCTGGAACCTAGGCAAGGGTCTGGTGGCGCCGATCGTCGTGATCGGTGTGGTGTTGGGCAGCATCTATGGCGGCATCACCGGCATCACCGAGGCGGCAGGAATGGGCGTCATTGCGGTCTTCGTGATCAGCGTGCTGCGACGCGAGATGTCGTTCGACGTGGTTTGGGACAGCCTGATGCGGACCCTGAAATCCACTGGAACAATCATTTGGGTGACGATCGGCGCGGCCTCGCTGGCGGCGGCTTATACCTTGGCGGGCGGGCCGACATTTGTGGCCAACACCATCGTCGGGATGGATCTGCCGAGCATGGGGATCATCCTGGTGATGATGTTCATCTTCTTGATCATGGGGATGTTCATGGACTGGGTCGGGATCGTGCTGCTGATCATGCCGGTATTCCTGCCGATCGTCCTGAAACTGCCGATCGAGGATATCGGATACTTCGGCCAGTTGCAGCCCAGCCATGTCGCGATCTGGTTCGGCGTGACGTTTTGCATGAACATGCAGGTCAGCTTCCTGTCACCACCCTTCGGACCCGCCGCCTTCTATCTGAAATCCGTGGCGCCGCCGCACATCTCGCTGACCGACATCTTCAAGGGCTTCCTGCCGTTCATCGGGATACAGCTGATGGCGCTGTCGGTGCTGCTGATCTGGCCGGGGATCGTGTCGGTTTTCTTGTAAAGAGTCCTGCCTCCGGCGGGGATACTTCTGAGACAGCGAAAGGATGGGACCAGAATGCTGACGGCGGATGATGTCCGGTTCTACGACGACAATGGCTATATCGTGGTCGAGGATGTGCTGAATCAGCAGATGGTGCTTGACCCGGTCCGCAAAGAATACGCCGGTTTGCTCGACCAGTTATACGATGGCTGGCACGCTCAGGGGCTGTTGCCGCCACCCGGCGCGATGGGGTTCTGGGACAAGCTTCTGACCGCTTACCGGGCGGGTTGCGATTGGTTTCAGCCCTTCGACATCTCTCTGCCGGGCGGCCAGATCGCGGGTGATACGCCGTTTCACTTCGGTCAGGCCGTGATGGACATGATCACAGCGCCAAAGCTTCTGGATGTAGTCGAAAGTCTGCTTGGGCCCGAGCTTACCTCGAACCCGATCCAGCATATCCGGATCAAGCCGCCCGCGACCGACCTGCGCAAGGACGAGATCCGGGCGCATATCACCTCGACCGACTGGCATCAGGATCAGGGCGTCACCCATGAAAGCGCCGACCAGACGCAGATGGTTACGGTCTGGATCGCGGTCACGGATGCGACGCGGCAGAACGGCTGTCTGCAGGTTCAGCCGCGCCGCCACCGCGAGGATTTGCTGCCGCATTGCGAAAAGACCCAAGTCGGCATCCCGAACCAGTTCATTGGCGGCCACCGGTCGATCCCGCTGCCGGTCCGGTCTGGCGGCGTCGTGATCTTTCACCCCCGGTCGCCGCACGCCTCGCTGGTCAATCGCACCAACGGGTTCCGCTGGTCGTTCGACGTTCGCTACAACGTAACCGGCCAATCCACCGGACGCGACCACTTTCCCAGCTTTGTCGCCCGCAGCCGCGCCAATCCGGCAACTGAATTGCGCGACGCCGTTGTGTGGCGCGAAATGTGGGAGGCCGCGCGCGCCAGTCTTGCGACGGAGCCCCGCGTGCCGCTTTACCGCTGGGACTCGACCGCGCCCTACTGCGCTTGAAGGGGGGGCGGGATGGAAGTGCTGAACAAAGCTCAGGTCGAGGAATACCGCGAAGTTGGCGGGATAGTCGTGCCCGACCGCCTGAGCAAAGCCGATCTGACCGAGATACGCGAGGTCATAGCCGGGTTTTACGACCTCGCACGCGCGATGACCACGTCGGACGAGCGTATCGACCTGGAGGACAGCCATACACCTGGCGATCCGCGGATCCGGCGGATCAAGCGGCCCGACCGGCAAGCGGACGTATTCAGGCGGCTTATGACCTCGGACGCGATCCTTGCGCCGGTGCGCGACCTGATTGGCCCGAACTTGCGACTGCACACCACCAAGCTGAACATGAAATCGGCCGGTTTCGGCGCGGCTGTCGAATGGCATCAGGATTGGGCATTCTATCCGCACACCAACGATGACGTGCTCGCTGTCGGTGTGATGTTGGATGACATGGCCGAAGAAAACGGACCATTGATGATCTTTCCGGGCAGTCACCGGGGGCCGATCTACGATCACCACCATGGTGGCGTATTCATCGGCGCGATGGACCTTGCCGCATGTGGCTTCGATCTTGAGGAGGCGAAGACGCTGACCGGCAGTGCAGGCTCAATCTCGATCCATCATGCGCGCGTGGTCCACGGTTCTGCCCTGAACCGTTCGACTCGAGACAGGCGGCTGCTGTTTTACGAGATGATGGCCGCGGATGCCTTCCCGATCACCGGCGGCATGACGACATTCCAAGAAATCGGCGACTACAATGCACTGATGCTTTGCGGGGAGGCGACACTCGAACCACGGCTGGAACCGGTCCCGGTGCGGATCCCGCAACCGCAGCCGGGCGCGTACGGCTCGATCTACGACATTCAGAAGGCGCTGGGGAACCGCGGCTTTGAAACATATAAGGAAACCGAATGACCAAACCGAAGATCGGCTTCGTCGGGCTTGGTCTGATGGGCAGCGCGATGGTGCAGCGTCTGCTGGATCAGGGGTATGCGCTGACTGTGATCGCCAACCGCAATCGGGCGGGCGTTGATGCCGCTGTGCAGCGTGGTGCGCGCGAAGCCGGATCGGCCCGAGAACTGGCGGCGGCCTGCGATATCGTGATGCTCTGCATGGGTACCTCGGATTCGGTCGAAGCGCGGATTTACGGCCAAGAGGGCGTACTGGAAGGCATCGGCAAGGACGCAGTGGTCATCGATTTTGGCACCTCGCTGCCCGACTCGACGCGAAAGATCGCGGCCGACATGGCAGGGAAGCGGGCCTTCTACCTTGACGCGCCGCTTGGCCGCACACCCAGCCACGGCCGCGAGGGCAAGCTGAATATCATGGCGGCGGGTGACAAGACGGCGTTCGAACGGGTGCGTCCGGTGCTTGATGACCTTGGCGAAAACGTGTTTCACGTTGGCCCGACCGGCGCCGGTCATACCCTGAAGCTGATCAACAACTTTTTCGCCATGACCACTGCCTGCGCAATGTCCGAGGCTTTCGCGATGGCCGATATAGCGGGACTGTCGCGCCAGACGCTTTATGACGTGATGGCGGCGGGACCGCTCCGATCGGGAATGATGGATTTCATCAAGGCGGAGGCGATAGACGGAGAAATCCAGCTGGCGTTCACCGTCGCCAATGCCAGCAAGGACGTGGGTTACTACGTGCGGATGGCCGAGGATCTTGACGCACCGACGCAGATGAGCCACGGCGCAAGGAACCTGCTGGCTCTTGCCAAGGCGCAGGGCTTCGGCGACAGGATGGTGCCGGAAATGGTTCATTATTACGAGGAGTTGTTCGGCAAATGAGACTAGAGGGAAAACGCGCATTCATCACGGCCGCAGGGCAGGGCATCGGTCGTGCCACGGCCGAGGCATACATCCGCGAGGGAGCTGTTGTTACGGCCACGGATATCAACCCTGACCTTTTGGCCGGGGTCGACTGCGCGATCGCTGCGCTGGACGTAACGGACGATGCAGCACTGGTAAAGGCGGTGACTGCGGCGGACCCGGCGATCCTGGTGAACTTCGCGGGCTATGTTCACAACGGCACGATCATGGAAGCCTCTGACGACGACTGGGATTTTGCCTTTCGCCTGAACACGCGGGCGATGTTCAAGGCGATGCAGGCTGCAATACCGGGGATGCTGGATCGCGGCCGTGGGGCGATCGTCAACATGTCTTCGGTGGCATCCTCGGTCAAGGGCGTGCCGAACCGGTTCGTCTACGCCGCCAGCAAGGCTGCGGTGATCGGAATGACAAAATCCGTGGCGATCGACTACATCACGCGCGGCATCCGCTGCAATTGCATCTGCCCCGGTACCGTCGACAGTCCCAGTTTGCACGACCGTCTGCGCGCCACGGGCGACTATGACAATGCGATGAAGGCGTTCATTGCTCGTCAGCCGATGGGCCGCTTGGGCCGAGCCGAGGAAATAGCGGCGCTTGCGGTCTACCTTGGGTCCGACGAAAGCAGCTATACCACCGGTCAGGCACACATCGCCGACGGTGGGCATTCGCTGTGAGGGTGCTGATCACCGGCGGCGGCGGTTTCCTGGGTCAGAAGCTGGCGCGCGCGCTGGTTGCGCAAGGCACGATACGCGGCAAGGCGATCACCGCGATGGAGCTGGTCGATCTGGTGCCGCCCGCGAAGGTCGAGGCGGATTTCCCGGTCCAGAGCCATGCCCGCGACATTTCCGATCCGGACGCGGTGCGGGATTGCTTCATCCACAAACCGGATGCGGTCTGGCATCTTGCAGCGATCGTGTCGGCTGCCGCCGAGGCGGATATGGATCTTGGTTACCGGGTCAATCTGCACGGCACGCTGAACATCTTCGAGGGTGCGCGCGGTGCGGGCAATTGCCCCGTCATGGTCTATGCCTCATCCTGGGCGGCGCATGGCGGCGAGGAGCCTGAGGTGATTGAGGACGGGGTAGAGCTGAACCCGCAGACGTCTTACGGCACGCAGAAGGTGATCGGGGAGTTGCTTTTGAACGACTACACCCGGCGTGGCCTGATCGACGGGCGTGGGTTGCGACTGCCTACGGTCAGTATCCGACCTGGAAAAGCCAATCTCGCGGCCTCGTCGTTCATGTCGTCGATCTTTCGCGATACGATGGAAGGGCGCACGTCCAACTGCCCGGTTTCGCGCGATTTCCCGGTGTGGCATTCCGCCCCCCGGACGGTCGTCGCGAACCTGATCCATGCAGCGGAAGTGCCAGGCGCCGCTTTCGGTCCCAACCGCAACATCAACCTGCCTGGCCGCACCGACACGATCGGACAGATGATCGACGCCATGATCGCCGCTTGCGGTCCCGAGGCCGAAAGCCGGATCACCTGGGACGCCGACCCGGTGATTGAAAATATCGTCAAGGGCTGGCGGGCGCATTGCGAGCCGGGCAAGGCCGCAAGGCTGGGGTTCAAGGCCGACAAGGATTTCGCCGATACCGTGCGCTGGTTCATCGAGGACGACATCGCTCGATGACTGTCGCCCCGCGCGAAGACAGGCTGGGACTTGCGGTCGCTATCCTTGCCGTCACGTTCTTTCTCTTCGCCTCGATGGACACGATCGCCAAGGTGCTGGTAACCTCTGGACTGCCGGGGATACAGGTATCGTTCATGCGGTTCCTGAGCCATGCTTCGGTCGCGCTGCTGTTCCTGTTGCCGCGTTACGGCACCGTGGTATTGCGCAGCGCGGCACCTCGATTGCAGGTGATCCGGGCGCTGGGGCTGCTTGGATCGACGATCTTCAACTTCAATGCAGTGGGCTATCTGCCGCTGACCGTGACGATCTCGATCTTCTTCGCCGCACCGTTGCTGATGAGCCTGCTGGCAATCCCCATGTTAGGCGAGAAGGTCGGCATCCGCCGCATGATCGGAATCATGTTCGGCTTCGTCGGCGTCCTTGTCATCACCCAACCCTGGTCGTCCGCTTTCCATCCCGCGATGCTGTTGTCACTGGCCTCGATGGCCTGCGCCTCGTTCTACTTCGTGATGACCCGCATGCTGGCCGGCATCGACAACAATCCGGTATCGCAGATTTACGCCAGCGTCATCGCAACCCTCGTCGTCGCTCCGTTCGGGCTTGCCGCCTGGGTCGCGCCACAGTTCGCGTGGCAATGGCTGTTGTTGATATTGATCGGTGTCCTCGGCTTTGTCGGCCATTCGATGCTGACTGTCGCCTATCGCTATGCCGAGGCCAGCCGGGTGGCGCCGGTGGTCTACACTCAGATCCTCTACGCCACGTTCTGGAGCTGGCTGGTCTTCGCAGCTATTCCGACCGGGGCCACGATGATGGGGACCGCGATCATCGTCGCCAGCGGCATCTACATCTGGGCCCGTGAACGCGCCTTGAACAAGCAGGCGACGGCGCTGGCGGGAAACCGCTAGGCGAACGAATGGGTCGCGGAGGCGACGCGATGGACTTGGCCTAGCCCTGGTTCTGCAACGCGATACCGTAACCGATTGCCGCGGCCAGAATCGCGCCGACCAGCACCGCGAAGGCGATCTTCCACGCGGACCACGGTCGTTCGCCCTGAACCCGTCCGGTGCGGCCGTTGACGACAAAGCGAAAGCTGCGACCGCGATACTTGTAGGCGGCCATCCAGATCGGCAGCAAAACATGCTTGAAGGTTACATCTGCGACAGTGGTGCGGATCTCGGCGATCCGCTGACGATCGCCGCCGATATCGAACTTCACGTCGCGTTCAATGGTGCGGTCGATCTCGGCGCGCGCCTCTGCCCAGCCTTCCTCTAGCGTGACGGTGTAGCCTTCGGACCGGAACCCGGCCAGATATTCCGGTCGGTAAGGTTCGAGTGCCGTCAGATCCCAAGGCTGCAACCCGTCGGTAAAGTGTTTGGGCAAACTGCGCGACGCGAGCACCAGCACGTCGTCAAACCACCGCGCGACGCGGCCAGAGGCAGGATACCAGCGCACTTTCTGCACCCGCACGGTTTCGGTCCGTCCATTGCGCCGAACCGTCTGGCTTTCGTAATAAACGACGCCGCGCTCGCCGCGATAGGTGCTCTTGGTATCGGCATCATAAGTCCAATAGGGCACGTAGATGCCGTCCAACTTGCGTCCCTTGCGGGCATAATCCTGTAGACCGTTCGGCGCAAACCACAGCGAGCCGAGCCATTCTGTCATCGCGGTCCTCGCCTGCGGCTCGGTCAGGCCGAACGGCAACAGGCCGCGCGGCTTGATATAGCGCTGTGTTCCGGTGCCGATCACCACCGGAGTGGCGCAGAACGGGCATTCGATCGCATGAATGGCTGGATCGAATTCGATCTCGGCGCCACAGTTGGGGCAGGACGATACCCGCTTTTCCTCGATCTCTTGCGCCGGCAAATCGGCCGCGAGGGCTGCGTTGAAATCCAGTTCTCGGATCGGCGCATGGACGACGTCGTCGCCTTCTAGCGGCCGGGTATTGCCGCAGTGATCGCAGACCAACATGCCCTGGCCGGGCGCGAACCGCATGTCCGCGCCGCAATTATCGCAGGGAAAGCGATGTTCGCTATGGTCGGTATCGGCGCGCGCTTGGGTCGGTGGCACTTGTGTCACGGGCAGGGCTCCGGCAGGCGGGTGGCGGTCACGGGCGGGTCACGCCAGCATTTCGCGCGACCCGGACGCCGTCAAGGCGTTCACAGATGGCGGTGCGGTGGTTTAGGGGCCTTGATCTGAAGCGCGGCTTGCTAACAACCGGCGTCGTGTCGAAGTCAAAACTGCTGACCCGGCGAGCTTTCAACTGCCCGGCGGCGGCGGCGGCATCACGGTGAAAAGTTGCGCCAATTCGACCACCTCCTCGGCGCGTTTCCAGCCGTCCTGACCGTTGGTCCAGACCAGGGAATCGCGTGTAAGTCCGCCGTCAGCCGCCATTCTGCCCATCGACGCCCGCGAATACGGTCCCTCGGTCTCGCCGTCCTTCGCGATATGCCAGACGTTCTCGACCGGAGGCGGGGGTGGCGGCACGGCGGCCGGTTGCGACGGCATGGAACCCCAAGGCCCCTGATGCGCCATCTGCGCGCCCATCGCCATTCCCATTCCGGCCCCGAGTCCAGCCGCCATGCCGCCCCCACCGGACGGATTGCGCGCCGCAGAAGTCATCGCCTCGGCGCCGGAATATTGCGTGAACCTGCCCAGATCACCAGCCAGACCCATGCTGGTGCGCTTGTCCAAAGCTTCTTCAACTGCGGGCGGCATGCTTATGTTTTCAATGTAAAGTTCTGGCAATTCTAATCCATATTGCGCGATCGCGGGCGAGATCGCCGTTGCCAGCAGCTTGCCCAGATCGGCAGTATTCGCGGCCATGTCCAAGACCGGGATGCCGGACGATGCGAGGACGCGGGAAAATTCCTGAACAATGATGTTGCGGATCTGAAAACTGATCTCGTCCATTGTGAATTCACCATCGGTGCCGACGATCTCGACAAGGAATTTCGCGGGCTCCGTCACGCGAACCGAATAGGTGCCAAATGCCCGCAGCCGGATCGGCCCGAATTCAGGATCGCGCGCGATGATCGGGTTCTTGGTGCCCCATTTGAGGTCATTGAACCGGGTCGTGTTGACGAAATAAATCTCGGATTTGAACGGCGAGCGGAACCCGTGATCCCAGTGCTGCAACGTCGTCAGGATCGGCATGTTGTTGGTCTCAAGCATGTAGAGCCCCGGCGTGAACACGTCCGCCAGTTGCCCCTCATGCACGAAGACCGCCGCCTGACCCTCGCGCACCGTCAGCTTGGCACCATACTTGATCTCATGGCCCTCGCGCTCGAACCGCCAGACCATCGTGTCGCGAGTGCCATCGGTCCAGTGGATGACATCGATGAACTCGCCCATCAGAAAATCAAGAATACCCATAACTCGCTCCTATCCGTTCATCAATCAGCTTTCGCCACCAACCAGTTCATTCGCGATTGTTACTGCAAGCGTCCGGGCTTCGGCGGCAGCCATGCCCGGTCGCATCCTTGGATCGTAAAGCATCCGCAGCAGCATTTCGTCATGCGTGGTCAGCCGCCCGAATTCCTCGTCGTCGTTGAAGATCGATGGCCGCGCCTGCGGGCTGTCGTTGAACAATCCCAGACCCTGCGCGATTTCCTCGTGAAAACACATCTGTCGCATCTTCTCGGAATGCTCAGCGCGGACGATCGCCAGGGCGTTTGTGATGACCCCGTCGTTGCGGCGATCCTCGGTCAGCACCGCGCAGTAATCATTGCGGCTCATCCCGGCGATGGCGTCGATCATCCCACGGCTCGGCACAACGCCTGCGCGTTGCAACAACGGGTTCACCGCAAGCCGCTGATCCTCGTGCAGGATCACGATGTCGAAATTAGTAGCCGTCGTCGCGATCGACATCGGATGCCCGGTGATCCGCGACAGCCGACGCACGTAATCCGCGATGAAGACGCGGTCACTGACGCGGATATCTTCTGGCACGGTGTCGCCGAAATAGATGCCGAAGCGGATCGGCCCGTTCCAGCGACGCAATGTGATCAGCGCCTTGCCCGGCAACACCCGGCCATTCTCGACGCGCAATTCTTCGGTCAGCGCAATGACCGAGAAGTTCTCGGCCAGATCGCGCGCGGTAAACGGAACATCCGGCCCACCGCCGTCGACCCGCAGCAAGCCGCGCGCCAGCAGGTCGTTCTCGACGCTTAGATAATAGCGTTCGAGGTCCGTGCTGGCCTGCGACTGTTCCGCCGGAATGACAGCGGCTGGCGCCGGCGGTGCTGTGGCCGCATCAGATTGCGGCAGTTCCAGATTGGTGCAGCCAAAAAGCACCAGCGGCACCACCGCCGCCAGCCTGCCTGACCATGACCGATTGTCGAAGGTGAGCAAGATCAGCCTATCCCTGCACAGAGGTTCCGACCGCGTCGCCGGTCTTGTCCGCCCTTGCCTTGGCCGAAGACAGTGTGTCGCGCAGTTCGGCTTCCATCTTGCGAAGCTCGTCTTCGGCGGCGGCGCGTTTGCGCTTGCCCTCGTCCGCGATGGCGACGCTTTCATAAATCGTGGCGATCAGTTCGGCATTCGCTGCCTTGACGGCCTCGATATCGAACACACCGCGCTCCATCTCTTCGCGCACCGTCTTGTTGGCCTGTCGCAAATTCTTGGCATTGGCGGTCAGCAATTCGTTCGTCAGATCATTGGCCTCCTTCACTGCGCCCGCGGCTGCGCTCGACCGCTGGATCGTCAGAGCTTGCGCCAGTTGGGTTTCCCAAAGTGGCACGGTGTTGACCAATGTCGAGTTGATCTTCGTCACCAGCGATTTGTCGTTTTCCTGTACCAGCCGGATCGAGGGCAGCGACTGCATCGTCACCTGCCGCGTCAGCTTAAGGTCATGAACCCGACGTTCCAGATCGTCGCGCGCGGCACGAAGGTCGCGCAACTCTTGTGCAGCGATCACGCCCTTGTCGTCGCGCGCCTTGGCCGCAGCGGTCTCTTTCGCAGGGATGGTCTTGTGGTCCAGCTCGGTCAGCTTTTCTTCGCCGGCGATGATGTAAAGGGCCAGCTCGTCGTAGAAACCCAAGGTCTTTTCGTAGAGGATATCGAGCGACTTGATATCCTTCAGAAGCTTGTGCTCGTGGCCCAGCAGGCTGTCGGTGACCCTGTCAATCTGACCTTGAACATCCTCGTAACGCGCCATGAACTTGGCAATCGGCGTCGCTTGACCGGTCATCCGCTCCCACCACGACCGCTTGCGGTTGGGGTTTAGTTCCTCGATCGAAAATCCCCGGATCGTTGATACGATCTCGCGCAGCGAATCCCCGGCGGGTCCTACATCCTTGTTGCGCACATCTGCCAGCATCGACTGGCTGATCGCCTGCAATTCGGCCTGCGCCCCGGATCCGAAGCCGATGATCGAGCCGGTGTTTTCCAGGTCGATCTCGGCCATCCGTTTCTTGATCTCCGCCGCCACCGGCGTGTTGGCCTTGGCCAGTGGCACAAGTTCTGAAGACGGTTCCGGCAACACCACAGCGGTGACATCCTCGATCGTTTTCAAGTCGGCAGCGGCTTTCTGGCGGACGGCGTCTGTCATGGCGATGGTTCCTTTACGGCTAGTCGCGCGCGGGAACGCCTTCGCGTTCCAGTCTTTCACGCAGCACTTCGATTTCAACGTTGAGGTCGGTTCTATTGTCCAGCAGGAAGGTCCGGGTGCGGGCAGCAAAATTCTTTTCCAGATCGTCCAGCAGGGCTTCGTAATCGGCACGCGCTTGCGGGTCGCGGGTGCGGCCGTGCAGATCGGCGAACTTGATGGTCGCATCGCGCGCGCCCAGTAGGTAGACGCCGAGGTATCGGCGAGCCGCCGTCAGATCGCGAGGATCTTCCTCGACGGTGCGGAACATCTCGCGTGCAGTGCGCTGGAAAGCCTCGACGCGCGCATCCAGTCGGCGGTCGCCGGCGCGACTGATCGCCTCACTCATCGCTGTCAGGTGTTTTTCCGCCTCGCCAACGGCCCGCGCGACCCGGTCCTGCTGGAAGGTGTCGACGCCCTCGATCCCCTTGTCGGACATCGGATCAAGTCCGAACGAAAACGCATGCAGTGCGAACCCCAGACCGGCAAAGATCAGCGGATTTAGCAGGCTGTCATTGGCAGCGAAGGCCGCCACGAACAGTCCCGCACCGGTCAGGACCGACCCGAGCAGCTTGCGCGGCAACGCGGGCCGTCGCGCAATCCGCCGCGCGTCATAGGCGTCCTGGGCCTGGACGCCTTCGCGCGTCAGCCAGGCGGCCAGCATCAGAATCGCAAAGCCCGCCAGGTTCAGCGCAAGACCGGCGGGATCCTGCGCGAAAGCGCGGATCGCCAACGGCAACGGCACCAGGAACAACAAGTTCACGCGCCCGCCTGCGCGGGTGCGCCGCCGACCGTGCCACTCGTTTACCGGCGAGGCGTCATCGGCTGGCGGACGATCCGGGCTGAATTTAGCGCCATAGCGTTCAGCCATCAGACGCCCCCCGAGGCGGCGACATAAATGATCAGCCCCAGCAAAAGGATATAGGCAATTTTCCGTAACCCGGAATCGGTCACACGCGCCCCCGATCTGCACAGTATTTCCACCCGTTCCCATATAGGTCATGGGTCAGCGCCTGACCAGACTCGAGATTACCCGCGACCCACCCTGCGCGGATATCGCCGCCCATGCCCTTCACTCTCAACGAGAACTTGCCGGCTGTATCCATGCGAACCCCGCAGATTCTCAGACGTTCGGATCAGCGTTTTTCGGTTGAGCTGCCTCGCCGACGCTGCGGCTTTTTCTTCGCCACGGCATGCCCATCCGTCGACAGCCCCAACTGGTCGCGCACCACCCGCGGCTTGACTTCCTCGACTGCCCCGACCTTTAGCTCGCGCAACATGAAAGGGCCGTAGCTGACCCGGATCAGTCGGTTCACCACCAGCCCGACATGTTCCATCGCGCGGCGGATTTCGCGGTTCTTGCCTTCCTTGATGCCGATGGTCAGCCATGCGTTGGCGCCCTGCTGCCGGTCGATCGTGACCGACATCGGCTGAAACCGCTCGCCCTCGACAGTCACGCCCTTGCGCAGCGGCTCGAGCATCGCATCTTCGGGTGAGCCCTTGACCCGCACCCGGTACTTGCGGACCCAGCCGGTCGAGGGCAGTTCCAGCTTGCGCTTGACCCCGCCATCGTTGGTCAACAGCAGCAGCCCTTCCGAGTTGATGTCGAGCCGTCCGACCGACATCACCCGCGGCATCCCTTCGGGCAACATGTCGAATACAGTCTGCCGGCCGCGTTCATCCTTGGCCGTCGTGACCAGACCGGCTGGTTTGTGATACAGCCAGATCCGCGCTGGTTCGGGTTCAGCCAGCGCTTTGCCGTCGACGGTGATCTTGTCCTTCGCGGTCACGTTCAGCGCCGGGCTGTTGATCACCTTGCCGTTCACGCTTACCCGACCGGCCTCGATCATTCGCTCCGCCTCGCGGCGCGACGCGACACCGGCGCGCGATAGAACCTTGGCGATCCGGTCGCCTTCAGGGGACTTTTGTTCCATGTCTCCGCCTTAGCGAAGGCCGGGGCAAAGGGAAAGCGCCTTGGCAAGGTCGGCGGGGCAGGGCATCACACAACCATGACCTTTACCAGTCACATGACCGCTGCCATGGACGAGGCCCGCGCCGCCGCGCAGCGGGGCGAAGTGCCTGTCGGCGCGGTGGTGGTTGCTCCTGACGGCCGGGTCGTGGCGCAGGCGGGCAACCGTACGCGTGAACTCGCCGATCCCACCGCGCATGCCGAGATGCTCGCGCTGCGGGCGGCTTGCGCTGCGCTTGGGTCCGAACGGCTCCCGGGATACGACCTGTACGTGACACTTGAACCTTGTCCGATGTGTGCCAGCGCGATCAGCCAGGCCCGCATCGCCCGACTTTACTACGGAGCAGCCGACCCAAAATCGGGGGGCGTCGCGCATGGACCACGGGTGTTTGACCATCCGCAAAGCCACCACGTGCCGGAAGTGTATGACGGCATCTGCGCGGGCGAGGCTGAGGCGCTTCTCAAGGACTTCTTTGCCAGCCGACGGTGATTGAGCCTTGGATGTCCGGGGTTGCCTGCGCCGATTTCCAACGCCCGGTCTTGCCGGTCACAGGACGCTTGTTTCGACAAGCTCCCATCCCAAACGACATGGTTTGAAAGTTCGGCGATCTGGTGTCAAATCTCGATCACCTTCAGCACCTGCGGCTCGATCACATTCACCCCTGGGAGACCCTTGATCAGCTCGACAGCGGACTGCGCAAGGAGCGGGAAAGTCTTGTAGTGACAGGGGATCACGGTCTTGAAGTCAAAGAACTTCTTCGCCGCCCAAGTTGCCCCCTTCATATCCATCGTGTAGTGCCCGCCAGCGCACAATATCCCGATGTCAGGACGGTAATATTCGCCCATCCAACCCATGTCCGCCATGACGCTGGTGTCGCCCGTGACATAGATCATGTGGCCTTCGCCCGCGATCATAAAGCCGGCCTCACCGCCCGCATAGACAATCCCGTCGCCGCGAAAATCGATGCTCGACGAATGAACGGCATTCACCATGGAAACCTTTGTTTTTCCAAGGGAAAGTGTGCCGCCCTTGCCAAAACCAATCGCTTCAACCCCGTCTTCGCCGCCCAGAATTTCGGACAATTCATGGATGCAGGCAATCGGAATTCCGGCCTCTTTCGCAATCCCCGCAGCGTTGGATGCATGGTCCCCGTGGCCATGGGTCAGCAGAATATGTGTCGCCCCCGCGATTGCTTCGGATTGGCGGTCCTGCGGAAAGACCGGGTTGCCGACAAGCCACGGATCGACCAACAAGACCTGATCTTCAATCTCAATGCGAAACCCCGAATGCCCAAGCCAGATGATTTTCATAATATTCTCCGTGTCTTGCGCCGTCATTGCCGGCCTCGTAAAATGAGTCTTCACTGTGTTGAAAGCATTGTAGTCTGATCCCCGATTGCACAAACAGGGGAAACTGAGATGAGCAATTTTTCGCAGAGCTATGGCGCAATTTCAGATGTGGTGCAGGCCTATGTCGAAGGCATGGTGCACGGTGATCAAGCCAAACTCAGCGCGGCCTTTCATGAAAAAGCCTGCGTAATCGGGCACTGGGAGGGCACTCTCGGCTGGGCGACCGTGGCTGAGTTTACTGAGGAAGTCTGTGGAGAGGCGGCGCAACCCGGTGCGGAATGTTAATGGAAGATCAATGGGATAAGCATAAACGGCGACACGGCGATTGTCCGCGTGGAAAACGATTGGGCGGGCATGCGGTTCGACGACACGCTGACCTTGCTTCTGCACGAAGGCCGCTGGGTCATTGTGTCCAAGCTCTACTACCCGCGCCTGGCCTGACGCGTTCAGCGCCCCTCTGGGTGCCAACTGCTTGCGGGTCAGCTGGCGGGACGCTAAATGCTTGCCGACACACCAACGGAGTCCGCCCATGTCCATCGACACGGAAACCGCCCGCCGCGTGGCCAAGCTGGCCCGGATCAGGGTCGAGGAAGATAAACTGCCCGCGCTGGCGCAGGAATTCAACACGATCCTGGGCTTCATCGAGCAGTTGAACGAGGTCGACGTCGAGGGCATCGTACCGATGACATCGGTGACCCCTATGCAGTTGAAACGGCGCAAGGACGAGGTGACGGACGGCAACATGCAGGACAAGATCCTGTCCAACGCGCCGGATGCCCGCGCAGGGTTCTTTGCGGTTCCGAAGGTAGTCGAATAATGGCCGATCTGAACGCCCTGACGATTGCCGACGCTCGCGACAAGCTGCGCAGCGGCGAGACGACTTCCGTGGCCCTGACCGAAGCCTGCCTGAAGGCAGTCCAAGGAGCAGGGGCGCTGAACGCTTTCGTGCATCACACCCCCGAGATTGCCCTTGCACAAGCCAAGGCTGCTGATGCGCGCATTGCCAAGGGCGATGCGCCCGATATGTGCGGCATTCCGCTTGGCATCAAGGACTTGTTCTGCACCAAGGGAGTGCCGTCACAGGCCGGTTCGGCGATCCTGAACGGGTTCAAACCGGAATACGAATCCACCGTCACCCAGAACATGTTCGATGCAGGTGCGGTGATGTTGGGCAAGCTGAACATGGACGAGTTCGCCATGGGCTCCAGCAACGAAACCTCGACCTATGGCAACGTGGTCAACCCGTGGCGGCGCGGTAATGACGATACCGCGTTGACCCCCGGCGGCTCTTCCGGCGGCTCCGCCAGCGCCGTGGCCGCCGACCTTTGCCTCGCCGCCACCGGCACCGATACCGGCGGCTCCATCCGCCAGCCCGCCGCCTTCACCGGGATCGTCGGCATCAAGCCAACCTATGGCCGCTGCTCGCGCTGGGGCATCGTTGCCTTTGCCTCTTCGCTGGATCAGGCCGGGCCGATGACCAAAACGGTTCGCGACGCCGCGATCATGCTGCAAACCATGTGCAGCCATGACCCGAAGGATTCGACCAGCACCGAGCTGCCGGTCCCGGATTTCGAGGCCGCTTTGACCGGCGACATCAAGGGCAAAAAGATAGGTATCCCAAAGGAATACCGGATGGACGGCATGCCCGCAGAGATCGAAAAGCTCTGGGCCGACGGCGCCGCGATGATGAAGGATGCAGGCGCCGAGATCGTCGATATCACGCTGCCCCACACCAAGTACGCGTTGCCTGCCTATTACGTTATCGCTCCGGCCGAGGCGTCTTCGAACCTCGCGCGCTATGACGGGGTCCGCTACGGACACCGCGCGAAACTGGCGCAAGGCGACGGCATCACCGAGATGTACGAAAAGACTCGCGCCGAGGGTTTTGGCCACGAAGTGCAACGCCGCATCATGATCGGTACTTATGTGCTGTCGGCAGGCTTCTACGACGCCTACTACAACCGCGCCCGCCGCGTGCGTGCCCTGATCAGGCGCGACTTTGAGGACGTGTTCGCCCAAGGCATCGACGCCATCCTGACCCCGGCCACCCCGTCCGCCGCGTTCGGGCTGGGTGAGATGACCGATGCCGATCCGGTGCAGATGTATCTGAACGATGTGTTCACGGTGACCGTCAACCTGGCTGGTCTGCCCGGCATTTCGGTACCTGCGGGGCTGGATTCGGTCGGGCTACCGCTTGGTCTGCAACTGATCGGGCGACCTTGGGAGGAAGGCGACTTGCTGAACCACGCCTATGTGCTGGAACGTGCCGCCGGTTTCGTTTCCAAACCGTCGAAATGGTGGTAGGACAGCGCGAAATGCAGTCCAGGGTGGTCAAACCGATGCGCGTTCTCGTGGTTCTTGTTCCAATGCTGGCCTTGATAGCCTGCACCAACCCGCCGGTCCCGGATTCGGGCACCGGTGTCGGCTTTGGCGAATATTCGGATTATCAGACCGACCGGACACTGCGCGAAAGCCAGCTTAACGATGGCATCAGCACATCGGCGATCTCGTCCGAGCCAATCAGCGCAGGCGCTTCGCTGCCAACCACCGCCGCGCCGCAGGTTGATCTGAACAATCCGGGGATTTCGGACGAACAGGATTTCTCTGCGGTTTCTTCCCGCGAAACGATTGAAAGTGACCGCCAGCGCATGGAGGCGAACAAGGAGGCCTATCAGGTCATCCAGCCTCAAGCGCTGCCGACCCGATCCGGTGGCTCCGGCCCTTCGGTGGTGGAATTTGCCCTGTCGACGAACAATGGCGTCGGCGAGGCGCTCTATTCCCGGCTGACCATCCTGAGCGAGTCACGGTTCAACAAGAACTGCGCCAAGTATACATCTTCCGATCAAGCTCAGCAGGCGTTCCTTAAAGCCGGTGGTCCCTCCCGCGACCGCATGGGGCTTGATCCGGATGGCGACGGCTTTGCATGCTACTGGGATCCGTCGCCGTTCCGGCGGGCGGTCACCAACTGAGTTGAAGATCGAGGAACACCCGTCGCCGAACTTTTCCGAGCGGCGGCAGGGGCTCGTGCCGCATTTGGTGGTTCTTCATTTCACTGCGATGGCAACTGCCGAATTGGCGGTGGATCGACTATGCGACCCAGATGCAGAAGTATCGGCGCATTACCTGATCGCAGAGGGCGGCCGGATCATCAGACTGGTGCCGGAGGCGCAGCGGGCCTGGCATGCCGGCACGGGTGAGTGGCGCGGGCAGGATGACATCAATTCGAGGTCGATTGGAATCGAGCTCGCCAATGACGGCCAGACCCCTTTTGCTGCCCGACAGCTCGATGCGCTGGAAAACCTGCTGCCCGCAACCTTGGCGCGGTGGAATATCCCGCCAGCCGGCGTCATCGCCCATTCAGACATGGCGCCATCGCGCAAGTCCGACCCCGGTCCCCGTTTCGACTGGCGGCGTCTGGCGTTGGCTGGTCTGTCGGTTTGGCCCGAGGCCGGTTTGCAGACCCAGGCCGATTTCATGGCGGCCGCCCGGTGCTTCGGATATCCTGATGCGCCGCCCGATGCCGTTTTGGCCGCGTTCCGGCTGCGCTTTCGTCCGTGGGCCGATGGACCCGAGGATGCGACAGACCGTGCGATGATTGGCGAGCTTGCAGCACGTTTCGGCGTTGACCGGGATGCAGTCAGCGCCTAAGTCACAGCTTGCGCGGAGGGCCGGATGATCGCGCCGCGGGTCTTGCCCAAGGCGAGGAAAGTCCGGACTCCACAAGGCAAGGGTGCCGGGTAACGCCCGGCCGGGGCAACCCGAGGGAAAGCGCCACAGAAAACAGACTACCGGTCTTCGGACCGGAAAAGGTGAAAAGGTGCGGCAAGAGCGCACCGCGGGCCTGGTAACAGGGCCGGCATGGCAAGCCCCACTCGGAGCAATGCCGAATAGGAGCCTCGCGCGGGGCTGGTCCGTGCGAAAGCGCGGATACCGCCCGCAGGGTCGTCTTGGCCCAGAGGTTCGGGTTGGCAGCTAAAGGTCCGTCGGTAACGGCGGGTCCAGAGGAATGATCATCCAAGGGGGCGACCCCTGGACAGAATCCGGCTTACAGGCCCTCCGCGCATATTCCGCAAGTCTGCGAGGGCCGACGTCCACCCAATGCGCCGCAATTGCTGTTGACTCGGCCCCCCGGACAAGTAAAAGGCGGGTTTCAAGGATTTCACGGGCAAAGTGCTGCCCGGCTGCAGGAGAAGACAAATGGCGAAACCGACGACGATCAAGATCCGTCTGAACTCGACCGCGGATACGGGCCATTTCTACGTCACGAAGAAAAACGCCCGCACTATGACCGAAAAGATGGTGGTCAACAAATACGACCCGGTCATTCGTAAGCACGTCGAATACAAGGAAGGCAAGATCAAGTAGATCTCTGCCGATTTGGAATGGATGAAGCCGCCGGTATCCCGCGCGGCTTTTTCCTTGCTTGCCGCTAATTCTCCGCATTGGTGCCCAATGAACGACGTCCAGGCCGTGTAATTGCGACCAGAAGAAAACCTGAAGGAGGACGCCATGCGTGGATTGATTATTGTTCTTGCGGCATTGACCCTGTCTGGCTGCGCTTCGGTTGCCGACCGAACAGCCCGTTCCAGCGGTGTCGGTTTTGGCGCCGCCGCGACGCCGGCCAAAGCAGCGCCTGCGGTTGAAGGCGAATACCGCGCCGCTCTGTACCGCGACCTGCAAAGCGCCGCGCAATGAAAAAGGGCCGGTCAATTGACCGGCCCTTTCATGTCTCAAACGTACGACGTTACTCGCGGTTGCCCATGAATTGCAGCAGGAACATAAACAGGTTGATGAAGTCGAGGTAGAGGTTCAACGCTCCCATGATCGCCGACTTGCCCAGCCATTCGCTGTCCATCGACTGCGCGTGCTGCAGATAATCGGTCTTGATCTTCTGCGTGTCATAGGCGGTGAGCGCCGCGAAGATCAGCACACCGATAACCGAGATCGCGAACATGATCGCGGGGGACCCCAGGAAGATATTCACGATCGACGCCACGATCAGGCCGATCACACCCATGATCAGGAATGACCCCCAGCCCGAGATGTCACGCTTGGTGGTATAGCCCCAAAGCGAAAGACCCGCGAACGAGATCGAAGTTACCAGAAACGTCTGCCCAATTGAGATGCCGGTGAAGACCGCGAAGATCCAGCTGATCGACAGGCCCATCACCGCCGCGAAGGCGTAGAAGAAAAGTTGTGCGCCAGCCGCGGACAGGCGATTGATCATCGCACCGAACGCAAAGACCATTATCAGCGGGGCGAACATGATCACCCAACCGAAAATGTTCGGACGCAGCGTCACTGGATCGCGGAACACCGCCATCAGGACATCGCTTGACCCCACCGCCCAGGCGGCCAGTGCGGTCACCAATAGGCCGACGGACATTGTGCCGTAGACCTTGTTCATATGGGCCCGAAGGCCCTCGTCAATTTGGGCCGTCCGTACGCCGGCTCCGGCGCGGGCGGTTTGATAGTCAGCCATTCAACTGCCTCCTAGTTTTCACTCGTCGCGCGGCCCGCGAAGGCGGACCACGCTCATGCTAGGATATTGGCAGGGATTGACAGGTTTTCAAGGAGTTCCGGCTGGATTGTACCGAATTCGACGGAAAGCTAGCGACGCCAGTTGGCCGGAACGTCCCAAAGTGGACGATTGGCTTCGGTTTCGGCGTCTTTCCGGCTCAGCCCCAGATCACGCAGTACGGATTCGTCGAGGTTTCTCAATGCGCGACGTTGACGTCGTGCCGCGATGGCTAGGCCAATGAAAGAAACGATTGCCAGACGTGGCGGCAGGTTGGTTTCCTTGAATGGCGTATTGGTGCTGCAGCTTGACATGGGTTTGATCCTTCTCAATCCTTCATATGTTCCGCGGTTTGAATCATTTTCCTTGATATGTTTGCCAGTCTCTGTTTGATTAGTAAAATGAATGATTGTCGGATGATCCATCAAGGAACGTGATATGCCAAGAAATCTCGACATGACGGCGCTGCGCTCTTTCGTGGCGGTTGCAGACGCGGGCGGTGTGACACGGGCCTCTGGCTTTCTGAACCTCACTCAGTCCGCGGTGTCGATGCAGTTGAAACGGCTGGAGGAAGCGCTCGGCCTCGATCTGATGGACCGCAGCGGTCGAACAATCGCCCTGACAGCCTCTGGTGAGCAACTTCTCGGGTACGGACGGCGGATGCTGGCCTTGAATGACGAGGTCTTTGCGCGGTTGACGCACCAGGACTTCGAAGGTGAGGTCGTGCTCGGCGTGCCGCACGACATCGTCTATCCGGCGATCCCGCAGGTCTTGCAGCGGTTCCACGCGGATTATCCGCGGGTGAAGGTACAGCTTTTGTCAACCTTCACCCGATCACTCAAGGAACAATTCGCGCGCGGCGCGTGCGACATGATTCTCACCACCGAGGATACGATTGACGCCGGAGGCGAAACACTGACCACTTTGCCGCTTGTGTGGATTGGGGCCCCTGGCGGTCAATGCTGGAAGCAGCGGCCTTTGCGTTTGGCGTTCGAGCATCGTTGTATCTTTCGTTCCGGGGTTCAGGCCGCTTTGGACCGTGCCGGAATTCCATGGGAAATGGCGATCGAGTCCGAGCAAAGTCGCACGATCGAGGCTAGTGTCAGCGCGGATCTGGCAGTGCACGCCATGATCGAAGGGACGACGCCGCTGCAAGTCGAGATCATCCAGCATGGCGGTGCGTTGCCGACGCTTGCGAAGGTCAAGATCAACTTCTACTGCGCCGATCCGACAAAAAGCCCGGTGATCCAGGATCTCGCGGCGCTGGTTCGGCAGGCTTTCGGGGTCAGGACGGTGCAGGCTGTGGCGTGATCACCACCTTGCCCGTCGAAACCCGACGGCGCAGCAGGTCCAGCCCCTCTGCCGCATGATCGAGCGGCAGGACGTGGCTGACATGCGGTCGCAGCTTGCCCGCCTTATACCATTCGAAGAGTTGCGCAAGACTGTCGGTCAGGGCGCGGGACCGGAACTGCATGTAGCCGCCCCAATAGAATCCGATCACGGTGATGTTCTTGACCAGCAGGATATTGGCCGGGATCTGGGGCACTTCACCACTGGCGAACCCAATGACCACGACGCGGGCTTCCGGGTTGCAGGCCCGAAGGGCGGCGGTGAAATGCGCGCCGCCGACCGGATCATATACCACATCCGCTCCGCCAAGCGCCTTGACCGCATCGCGGATATCTTCGGCGTCGCTGTCGATCAGATGATCCGCCCCGGCTTTCCTGGCGACCGCAAGTTTTCCTTTCCCGCGTGCGACAGCGATCACAGTTGCGCCCATCTGCTTGCCGATCTCGACCGCGGTCAGACCGACACCGCCCGCAGCGCCCAGAACCAACAGCGTTTCGCCCGACTGAAGCTTTGCTCGGTGGCTGAGCGCCAGGTGACTGGTGCCGTAAGCCACCTGAAATGCAGCGGCATCGACAAACGGCATGGAGTCGGGCAGCCGGATGCAGCGATCGGCTGCGAAGCATCCGAACTCCGCAAGGCCCCCGCTGCCGGCAAAAACCGCAACGCGGTCGCCGGGGTGCAACGACGTCACGCTGGCTCCGATCGCATGCACCGTTCCGGCTGCCTCCATCCCCAAGGTGAAGGGGCAGGGCGGGGTTTCCTGATAGCGCCCTTCGATCATCAAGAGGTCCGCAAAATTCAGCCCGCAAGCCTCGATCCGGACGATCACTTCGCTTGCCGCAGGCGCCGGAACAGTGATTTCGTTGATCGCAGGAGCCTGTCCCGGTTCGCTCATTTGAAAAGCTCTCATCTGCATTCCCTCCTTCGATCAATCGCTTCCTACCGATCACAAAGCACTAAAACCAGAGCGCACCTACCCAATCAACCAGAGCGGGAATCAAAAAATCATCATCAACACCGCAAAATCAGTTGCAGAATGCAAACTTGTTTCGATCCGTAATCCTTGGTTTTTCGCAACCTAGAGCCAAGTTTCCAACCGCTTTTCAGGATTTGTCGCTAAGTATCTGAAATCATTGTCCACAGGTTGGCGACAATTGGCCTATCCAAAAAGACAGGTTGAGAAATATCTCTTAAAGGCCGACACACTATGCACGTTAAACGAATAAGGAGTTCCCCCATGAAACATCCTGTGGATGTGCACGTCGGCAAGAGAATTCGTCACCGCCGATGGATGGTTGGGATGACTCAGCAGCAGTTGGCCGAAAAAGTCGGCATCAAGTTTCAGCAGATTCAGAAGTATGAGACCGGTATGAACCGCGTCAGCGCCTCCCGTCTGTGGGATATCGCGGAAGCGGTCGATGTTTCGATCAGTTTTTTCTTCGAAGGTATCGAAGCCGATGCAGTGGTCGGATCCTCGTCGATGATTCCCGGCGATATCATGGCCGACAAAGAGGCGCTTGAACTGGTTCGTTCGTATTATTCGATCCCGGAAAACCAGCGCCGCCGTCTGTTCGAACTGGCGCGAGTCTTGTCGGACGTCGCCTAAATCGATCTGGCTTAGCTGCCGCTGTCCAGCTACACCCTGTCGGGGTGACGGCTGGACAAAGGCGCAACATGGCTGACTTTCCAGAACAAGAGCGCGAGGCGCTGCTGCGCGCCGCGCATGCTGCGGCGGATGCCGCGCGACCGGTCACGCTGCGGTACTTCCGGGGCACCGACCTTAGCACAGAGAACAAGGCCGACGGTCATTTTGACCCGGTGACCCGCGCCGATCGCGAGGCGGAACAGGCAATCCGCGCTGTTTTGCGCGATATCCGTCCGAACGACAGCGTCCTGGGCGAAGAGTTCGGTCCGACCACTGGCACCAGCGGGCTGACTTGGGTGTTGGACCCGATCGACGGGACCCGCGGCTATATCAGCGGAACGCCCACTTGGGGGACGCTGATCTCGGTTCGGAACGCGTCCGGGCCTTTGCTCGGCATCATCGACCAGCCCTATACCGGCGAAAGATTCGTCGGCGGATTTGGCCGCGCCGAGTTGCACCGCAATGGCTCGACTTCGCCGATCCGCGTCAGACCGGCACCCCGGCTTGGCGATGCGATCCTATTCACGACCTTCCCGGAAGTCGGGACAAAAGACGAAGGTGCGGCCTTTGGTAGCCTTGCGGGCAAGGTCCGGCTGACCCGGTACGGAATTGATTGCTACGCCTACGCGCTGCTTGCCTCTGGCAATATCGATCTGGTGGTAGAGGCTGGTTTGCAGGCCTATGACGTGCAAGCCCCGATCGCGGTCATCGAAGCGGCGGGCGGCATCGTTACCGATTGGCGCGGACGCCCGGCGCATGACGGTGGTCGCATCCTTGCCGCCGCCAGTGCGGACCTGCACGCCGAGGCCCTGCGGGTGCTTGGAAAGGCGCCGGGGCCATAGCCGAACGACACCCGTCGACCCAAAGCCTTTGGCGCGTCAACGCGGGATCTCGGTTCCGGTCAGAAACTGGCGCGGCTTGGCATCAGGCGACGCGGACGAGGTCGCGCAGCAGTTCCGGGCGGGCAGTCGGGTAGTCCCGCAGCGCCGCGGCGACCTCGCTGTCGTCCATGATACAAAACGCGGTAGAAAGCGCATCCGCCAAGACCGCGCGATCTGCGGATACCGAGACAAGGTCGCGGGTCGCGACCGGTGTTCCGTGGCGCGGGTCGAGGATGTGACCGACCTTTCCGTCCGGATCCAGCAGCGTGCCCATCGGGGCAGAGGTTGCCAGTGCCCGGTCGCTCAGCGTTGTGCGCCGGACCACGCGTCCATCGGGCGCAGCAATCCCGGCTTGCCAGCCACGTCCATCGCCGCGATGGCCCAGTGCGACGACCTCTCCCATATCTATAAGAACATTGGTGAACCCGCGTCCGCGCAGCAAACCGGCTATCCGGTCGGTGATGTAGCCCTGCGCGATCCCGTTCAGCGTCATGGCCATGCCGGACCTTGCGAAGACAATCTCTGTCGATGAGATCAGGACATTCGCCCAGCCGGTGCGCGCCTGGGCGTCTCGCAGTTTCGCGGCACTCGGCATCCGTCCTTGGGTATCTGCGTAAAGGGTCCAAAGCGATTGGATCGTCGGGTCGAACGCCCCGTTCGTGCTGACGTGGATTGCTGCGCAAATCGACAACAGCTCCAGCATTTCCGGCGGCGGATCGGTCAGCCTGCCCACCCGGTTGAGCGAGGACAGGGCAGAGTCGATCTTGTAAAGGCTGAAAATCGCCTCAAGCCGCGCCAACTCGGCCTCGACGGCGACGAAGGTGTCGCGGGCGTCATCATCGGTCAGTCCGACCAGACGCAAGGTTGCGCCCGCTCCTAACGCCGTTCCGCGCCAGTTTGCGACGGGCGGAGCTGCGACTGCGAGCGAAGGCAGCGCAGCCAACGCGGCGGTGATGGTCAGAAACCGACGTCGGGTTATCGGGGCATTCATTCCGGATTCTCCAGCATTTCATCAAGATCCACGGCGCCTAGCGCAGCGTCATCGGGAATTTCGTCCAAACTCATGACCGTGCCACCGTATCGTTGCGTGAACCCATTGGCGGTTTCGTCGTTGGCGAAGGGCACGATTTCTGACGCCCCCATTCCGCCTCGTACGCCCGCGCCGACCACAAAAACGGCCGCGCGCGCGTCGATCCAGTTCGACGCTCCGGGTTCGGCCCAGCTTGGCGCCGCCCCCATGTCACTGACATAGATCGCCGTGATCTCGGCGTCCCGTTCGGGGCCTTTCAGATAGGCGACGACATCGCGGACCTGCCCGAAGAACAGGGGTTCCGGATGATCCGCCAAGTGGACTTGGCCTTTTGGCCCGTCATGTTCGGCCACGTTCATCTGGCAAAAATAACCCAGGGCGTCATCGGTCATGACGACCGGTTCGGGTGTTGCTGCGACCTCTTCCTTGCAGGTCGCCAGCAACAGGACAAGCGCGAGCCACCTCATGGTTCAACCCTTCCAAATGTCAGCCGGGCCAGGATGAAGCCAAGCGGCAGCCAGATCAGTAACGACACTGGTGCGGCCCAGCCGGGCAGGGCGCTTGCGGCGCCGGACAATCCTGCGGCCATGGCGACACCGTCCGCCGCCCCGATGTTCCACAACCGGAACGCATCGGCCGGATTGGCGGTCATCAACCACGGAAAGATCCGCTGCGTGAAGACCCCACCATTGTCGAGGACGATGGCACCCAGCAAGCCCAGGTCATAGAGAACGACGAAGACGAGCCACGCGCCAGCCGACAAACCGGCGGCCGAAGTCGAACTGCCTGACAGCGACGAAAGTGCATAGCCGATGAGAAGAAACACCGCGCCCAGCAGGATCGAGGTCAGGACCAGCCGTAGAAGGGCGATCAGGCTTTCGCTGCCCGCACCGCCCAAAAGTGCGGTGACGATACCGGCCGCGCCGAAACCGATGCTCATCGCAATGGCCAGCGCCGCGAGATGGGCGACAAACTTGCCCAACAGAACCTCGGCGCGGGACACCGGATAAGACAGGATCAGGGCCAGGCTGCCGCGTTCGGCCTCACCGGCGATGCAGTCGAAAGAGATCATCAGCGCGAGAAGCGGGGCGAGATAGACCGAAAGCGTGGTCATCGAGGCCACCGCAATGGTCAGCATGTCGACCCCGAGCACGCCTGTCGGTGCGCTGCCCGCGAAGGTCAGCGCGAGTGCGAACAGCACCATGATCAATGTCGCGGTCAGCACCCAACGATTGCGCAGGGCGATGCGAAACTCGGTGCCGGCGATGGCGAGGATGCGGGCGATCATTGCGGCGTCTCCGATGAATAATGGCGGTAGAGATCTTCAAGTCTCGGCGGCGAGATATCGAAATCCGTGACTGCATCGCCGAGGGCGATGATCCGTTTTACGCGTTCGATCTTGCCATTGGACTGGCACAGCAGATCGACCGTTCGGCCGTTGACTCGGGTTCCGCCAAGCGTTTCGGCCACGTGATCGGCTTGATCGCCGGTGGCGGTGACGCGGATCCGGGTCGGCAAACCCGCCCGCTCCGACAGTCTGGCAAGCGTATCGTCAGCCACCAGTCGACCGGCTTTCATTATGGCGATACGCTCGGTCCGCGCCTCGACTTCGGTCAGGGCGTGGCTCGCGATAAGAACCGCGGTGCCGCCTGCGGCAAGTTCGTCGATGATGGCGTAAAGCTCGTGCCGCGAGGCCGGATCAAGCCCGCTGGTCGGTTCATCCAGCAACGCAACCATTGGCCTGCCCAGCAGAACCTGGGCCATTCCCAACCGCTGCCGCATTCCCTTCGAATAGGTTCCGATCCGGCGGTCGGCAGCGTCGCTCAGGCCGACGCGGTCCAACAGAGCGCCGACCACGTTCACGGCGACGCCCGACAGCCGAGCGAAAAGCGCAAGCTGCTCGCGCCCCGTCAGCGATTTGTGAAACGCGACCGCTTCGGGCAGGTAGGCCGTCGCGCGCCGCGCCTCGACCGTTCCCGGCGCGGCACCTGTCACCGCGACAGTTCCGCTTGTGGCCGGGAGCAGGCCCAAAACGATCTTCATCAGCGTTGATTTGCCCGCACCGTTGTGTCCAAGCAGCGCCACGCGCTCTCCCGGATGGACCACCAGCGACACATCGCTGAGGACGGCTTGGGTGCCGCGCAGTTTGCCGACGCCTTCGATTCTTAGGGCCTCATCCCGCATGGTCATCCTCCAGTTCCGGCACATCGATTTCGACGGGGCGCATCAGGGGATGCGAATCCACGACCCCGCCGGGCAAAAGCGCCGGGAAAGCAGATTGCGACCATTTCACCAGTTGCACGGCAGGCGAGCCCAGGAGCATCTTCGCTGCCGGTTGCGACCAAAGGATGTGATCCATGCTGTCATTGGGCCGGTAAGGGGTATCGGCAACCCCGTCGCCGTTCACGTCATAGGCCGCGAAATCGCTCCAGTAATTGCCGCGGCCATCGCGGGACCATTCGACCCAGTCAGTCGACACATATTTGACCTGGGTCCGGTTGCCGATGAAAGCGTTGCCTGAAACGTCATTCCGCTCTGACCCGGCGGTGAAATGGATGCCAATCTCGCAGCCTTCGATGCGGTTGCCGGTAACGCGGTTGCGTTGTGCGTTATACATGAAAAGACAGCGATCCTTGCCGCCCCGCACGAGATTGCCGGTTATTTCGGAATTCGTGGCATAATTCAGCATGATGCCATGTTCGTCGTCGCCGATCGATACATTGTTGGTCATCTTGACCCGGTCCGAAAACATGATCGCATACCCCAGATCGTTGCCGACAGAGATATTGCCGGAAACCTCGCTGCGGTTGGCATACATATAGTGAATGGCGAAGCGCAGATCGCGGAAGCGGTTGCCGATGAAGCGGTTGTTCTTCGATGTATTGACGAAAACGCCGTCGCGTCCCCACCTGATATCGTTGTTCTCGACGACGGCACCTGGCGAGTTCCAGACATAGACGCCGTTACCACGGTCGTTCATCCTGCGGTCCTGCCGTCCCCGGATCGTGTTGCCAGTCACAAGCGCGTCCTTCGCGCCGTGAATGTCGATCCCGTAAAGGTTACCCAGAAGCGTGTTGTCGCGGACCTCCGCGCGGTCTGCGGTCTTGGTCAGCTTGACCCCGGCGTCGATCGTCTGGTGGGACGATCCCGATCCCTGAATTGTCAGGCCCCGAACCACGACGTCCTGTCCCGTCACCGTGATGACGCTGCCGTCTCCGTCGCCTTCCAGGATGGCCGCACCGTTGCCTTCGATGGTCACGGGTCGGTTCAAGACCAGATCGTCGTGATAAGTGCCGGGCCGCAGACGAAGGATGTCTCCGTCTGCGGCATTCGCAATGGCTGCCGAGATTGCGCCGTCGCCCGGTTGCACGTCCACTTCGGCTGCCAACCCGAGGGTTGGCAGCAGGATGAGGGCGCATATGACTAGGCGAAAGCGCATTGATCAGACGCCGGCCGGTTCGACGAACATCCGCCCGCGCATTTCCATGTGCAGCGCGTGGCAGAACCACTGGCAGTAGAACCAGTGCACGCCGGGCCGGTCCGCGGTGAAGGTGATTGACGCCGTCGCCTGTGGCGCCACCTCCATCGCGATGCCATAGTTCGAGATGCAGAAGCCATGCGTCACGTCATCCACGTCGTCGAGGTTGGTGACGTAGATCGTCACCTCGTCGCCTTGTCTGACGGTGAACTTCTCGAGGCTGAAAGCGGGTGCCACGGACCACATGTAGATCCGCACCTTGTTGCCATCCCGGATCACTTCGTCATGGCCATCTTCCAGCACCACGCCATCAGCGGCGGCCTGTAGGCGGGCATCTTCCCATGTCACGTCATTGCGATCCCAGACGTTGACCGGGTTGACGATGTCCGCGCGCACGATGATGCTGTCATGCGGTTCCGCAAAGGTCGGGCCGTCATGCACGACTTTCATGTCGTCCGACGATATGTCGATCAACTGCTCATTCTCGGGCTTCAGCGGGCCGGTGTTCAAGAACCGGTCCTTCGAGAACTTGTTCATCGACACAAGCCATTTGCCGTCCGCCTCGGCGGTTTCACCCATCGAGGTAGAGTTGTGGCCGGGCTGGTAGTGCACGTCGACTTTCGAAACAATCGGGTCGACATCTTCACCCGCATAGGCACGGATCGCCTTGTCGATGTCCCACTTGACCACCTGGCTGTCGAGAAACAGCGTGGTAAAGGCAAAGCCCTTGCCGTCGAAGGCAGTGTGAAGCGGGCCCAGGCCCAACTGCGGCTCGGCGACAATGCAGGACCGCGGATCGGCATCGCTGTCAAAGAGCGCGTCAACCTTTTCCACGTCGATCACGGAAACTGTCGGCGACAGCTTGCCGTTGATCATGATGTGCTTCTTGTCCGGCGCCGTGTTGCAGCCATGCGGGCTGTTCGGGATCGGGATGTAGCGGGTGTATTTCTTGTTCTGCCCCTTGCGCCCGTCAATCACCGGCACTCCGTTCAGGACCTGAACATCGCCCGCCGCGACCCCGGCCTCGATTTCCTTGAGGTTGAAGACGACGACATGGTCCATCTCGTTCTCGGTCATCTCGGCAAGGTTCATGCCCATTTCTGAATTGTAACTCGACGAGAAGGCATACATGCCCTGGTAGTCACAGTCGGTATTATCGAGATTGCCGCTTACCTTGACCTGCCACGCCACCTTCATCTCATCGCCATCGATCGCCGTGAAGATATT
>JBBKVT010000128.1:0-8800 GCA_037968535.1 Paracoccaceae bacterium | reverse complement strand
AGGGGGGATTTGTAGCGTCTGGATATGAGCAAACCTATCCATTTCGCTATTTCAAAACGAGCCGTGAGATTATCCGCCTGGCGGTTATGATGTACGTCCGTTTCCCGCTGTCACTTCGCAATGTCGAGGATCTGCTGCACGAGCGCGGCATCGATGTCAGCCATGAAGCTGTGAGGTTCTGGTGGCATCGATTTGGTCCGATGTTCGCAGCTGAAATCCGAAAACGCCGTATCCAAGGTATGAAATCCAGCCGTTGGCGGTGGCTTCTCGACGAGATATTCGTGAGAATCACGGTGAGCGACACTATCTTTGGCGGGCTGTGGATCACGAAGGAGAAGTCCTCAAAAGCTTCGTGACGAAGACGCGGGACAAGACGGCAGCCCTGAAATTCCTCAAGAAATCAATGAAACGTCACGGTCGCCCTCATATCCTGGTGACCGACAAACTCCGGTCCTGCGGCGCCGCAATGAGAGACATCGGCCATGCCGACAAGCAGGAAACCGGCCGCTGGCTGAATAATCGGGGGGAGAATTCACATCTGCCGTTCCGACGACGGGAACGGGTGATGCAACGGTTCCGCAGCATGCGAAGTTTGCAGAAATTCGCCGCAGTCCACACCTCGGTCATCAACCATTTCAATCAGGAGCGCGCGCTCTGCAGTAGAGACAATTTCAAGATGAACCGCGCCGTCGCTCTCGCCGAGTGGCGTCAACTTTGTTCCGTATAAGGGCAGCCATCTTGCTCTAGCTGAGACGAGTTCGAATCCGTCTGACATGACCTAAATCTTTGCATCCTCCTCTCACCGCAGAGGGTTAGAAAGGACGGTTTTCGTCAATTCTTCTGACAATGCCTGCCTGGCACTTCCAATGTCTGGGGTATTGAAAAAACATTAGGGCGGCGCGTCGGCTGTGGATCTGTGCTGTTCTGTTGCCTGCGAACAAAGGCTTGTCGCAGCTGATGCGTTATTGCAGCATTGATGCATGAACGAATCATTCTCACAAATTCGGCGACAGGATCTGGGCGGTGAATTGCCCCGGGATGTGGAGAAAAGCATTCTTGCAGGTGTTCTTGAAGCGTCCAGCGATGCGTGCTGGTGCATGGACTTCGGTGATCCGGTCGACCTGACCGCGCCTGACCATGAAGTTGTCCGGCAGGTATTCGAGAATGCCCCCTTCTGGCGCTATGCAAACCCGGCAATGGCCCAGCTTTATCTTCTGGAAGGCGGGCAGGCGATTACGGATCGACCCGTTCGAGAGATTTTCCCGAGAAACCAGCAAAATGAAGAATTCATCCTCAACCTGCTTGCCAATGGGTTCGAGGTTGATGCCGCGCCTGCGCTGGACCGTCGGTACGATGGCGTGGAAATCTATGTCGAGAACGATGTGCGTGCCCATATCGAGGGTGGACGGTTGATACGCATGTTCGGGGTGGTTAGGGACGTTGGCAAGCAGCGCCAGCGCGAGGTGCAGTTTCAGCGGCGACTTGATGCTTCTCTGGCACTTTTGTCGGCAGTTGATGTTCCACTGATTGCACTGAACCCTGATCAGAGCATTGAGGCGGTCAATCTTGCCGCGGCGGACTTCTTTGAACGAACGTCGGAAGACTGCCTGGGTCAGCATATCTCAGCGCTTTTATCTGCGAAGCAAACTGAGGCGTGGCATGAGAAGCTGTTGGCCCTCGTTACGGACGTCATGGCCGGTGCACCTGCGCAACGGCTGATCGATGAAACATCGGTGATTTGGTCCGTTCTGCCCCGCGCCGATGGCGGCGCGATTCTTTCCATTTCCCGGGTATCAGAAGGCGATTTGCAATGACAGGCCGTCTCTGGCCCAACCACCCGGTTTTCGGGGCGGAAAGTCAGGAGGCCGCTGTGTCTGCACTGGATCTGTTCGACGACGGTATCGTCTGTCTGGACCGGGCTGGCCATGTTGTAAGCGCCAATGCCGAAGCCCGTCGTATTCTGGGCTGGAGTGCTGACAAGTCGGGTCAGCAGACCAAAGACATATTACCCGACAGTCCCGAGTGGCTGGAACTGGTGTCCGAACAGCCTGGTCTGCAACGTGTCGAGGTGATGATACGCGCTGACGCCGGTAATCAGATCATGGCCAGTGCAAGGCGTCGACCCGGCTGGAAATTGCCTGAAATGATCATTCTGCGTGACGTCGAGACCATTCAGTTCCGTAAGGAACGCGCCAGCGGCGCATCGGTCAGCAACACAGTTCGGTTCTTGTCCAGAAACCGGACAAGACCCGATTTCGCGACGCAGCGCAGGCTTAGCCCGGCCCTGAACCAGGTTCTGTCGCGTGGGGAAAGGGCGGCTCGTGAAGGCATGCGCATCCTGATCACCGGTGAGTCCGGAGTCGGAAAATCCGAAGTTGCGCGCTTCTTGCACGGTCGCGTCGCAGATGCGCGTGATCCCTTTGTGGTGATGAACTGTGCATCGTCGTCAGACGCAAGGTTTGAAGAGGCGCTGTTCGGGAGCGAGACAGGGACCGGGGCGGAGGCTCGACCTGGCCTACTGGAACAGGCCGAAGGCGGCACGTTGTTTCTGGACGAGGTCGGAGAGATTCCTCTGAGCGCGCAGGCCAAGCTGCTTGGCTTTCTGGAGGATGGTCTTGCGATGCGCGTTGGCGGTCTCCAGGGGCGACTGGCCAATGTGCGGGTGATCGCCGCGACCAACCGCGACCTGAGACAAATGGTGCGAGAGGGCAAGTTCCGCGCAGACCTCTATTTCAGGCTCGCCGTGATCGTACTGACAGTTCCGCCACTGCGCGACATGCCCGCGCTGATCGGGCATCTGACAGATCGTTTTCTGCAGACGTTCAACCAACGCCGTCAGGTTCCGATGCTGTTGCCTGCCCGCTATCGCGATCTGCTGGAAGACTACAGTTTTCCCGGAAATATCAGAGAGTTACTGAACATCGTTCAGAAGGCTGCGGTTTTTGTAGACGACGCCGATAGTATCGAGGCGATCTTTTCCGATCTCCTGGTCCCGATGGACATTCCGGGTGCCCAAGAAGGCGGCGACTCAATGCCGGCAAGCGCCATGTTTGATCTAAAGGCCGAGCTTCGGCGCTATGAGAATGCGCTGATCGACAAGGCCATCAGAATTCACGGAAGCAAGAGGAAAGCCGCAAAGGCTTTGGGCGTGAATATCGGAACGATCGTGCGAAAGACGGCGACTCAGCCAGACAGCGCGACGACAGACCGATCCACCAACAAGCGAGGAAAACAGACATGACAACCAAGAAGAAACTAGCCTTAACAATGAGTGCGTTTGCGGTGTTTGCCGGAAGCGTGGTGCCCGCCTTTGCCGATGGCGAACTGAATATCCTGACTTGGGAAGGCTACGCCGACCCCAGTTTCATTGCGCCTTTCGAAGAGGCGACGGGCTGCAAAGTCAGCGCAACCTATGTTGGCTCGAACGACGATTTCGCCCCGAAGCTCGCCGCAGGTGGCGGTGTCTTTGATCTGGTCTCACCTGCGATAGATTCAACGGCACCACTGATTGCTGCGGGCTTCGTGCAGCCGATCGATACATCCCGGCTGCAACATTGGAACGAGATCTATGAGAAATTCCGCGTCGCGGACGGTATTAACGCCGACGGCAAGATTTATGGCGTCCCATTCTCATGGGGTGCGATTTCCTTCATGTATCTCGCGGACAAGTTCGAAACCCCGCCCACGTCGTTATCGGCCTTGTGGGATCCGGCATTGTCCGGCCATGTCAGCCTGTGGGACGACAAAAGCGCAATCTATGTGGCCGCTCGCCTGAACGGGGACACGGACATCTACAATCTCACGGATGAGCAGATCGCCGCCGCGCAGGAGACGTTGGTCAAGCAAAAGCCGCTGGTCAGGAAGTATTGGTCGACCGCAGGAGAGCTTGTCGACCTTTACAAATCAGGCGAGGTCTGGATTTCCAACACCTGGGCGGGCTATCAATCCGGCCTGCTGAAAGCGGAAGGCATTGACGTTGTAGAGTTCATCCCGACCGAGAACGCGGAAGGCTGGGTCGACAACTGGATGATCGTGGATGGCACACCGAATGAGGAATGTGCCTACAAGTTCCTCGATATGGCGACAAGCGAGCTTGGTCAGTGCGGGGTTGCGAATGTCAACGGGTACTCGGCGGCGAACCCGGTTGCCGCGCGCAGTTGCATGACTGACGAGCAGTACGAAGCCCTGCATCAAGATGATCCCGACTACCTCGACAGTCTTCTGCTATGGGAGAATCTTGGCCCGCGCCTGAGCACTTATGCGAACGCCTGGAATGCTGTGAAGGCACAATAGGCCGGTTTGGGCCGGCAGCGTTCCTGCTGGCCCATATCCGCAATCTGGGAGGGGACGGGATGACCGACATCGTTCGTCTGGACAGGATTTCAAAACACTTTGGCACCGTGATCGGCGTCGATGATGTTTCGTTGAATGTACGAAAAGGTGAGTTTCTGACGTTGCTTGGTCCGTCCGGCTGCGGCAAGTCCACGCTGCTGCGGATGATTGGCGGGTTTGAAGAACCGACTGCGGGCCGTGTCTGGCTTGACGGTGAGGACGTCACCGACCGGTCGCCCAATCGCCGCGCCGTGAACATGCTGTTTCAGGATTATGCGCTTTTCCCGCATATGAATGTCGGGCGGAACGTGGGGTATGGTCTCAAGGTGGCAGGTGTTCCCAAGCGCGAGGTGGACGCCAAGGTGCGGGACGTTCTGGACCTTGTCGGGCTGACAGACAAGATCGACGCCGCGCCTCAGCAGCTTTCAGGAGGGCAGCGCCAGCGGGTCGCTCTGGCCCGCGCGATCGTGCGGCGTCCTAAAGTGCTGTTGCTCGATGAACCGCTGTCCGCGCTCGATGCGAACCTGCGCGAAGCGATGCAGGTCGAATTGCGCCACCTGCACCAGAAAGTCGGTCTGACGTTCATCATGGTCACGCATGACCAGACCGAGGCGCTGACCATGTCCGACCGGGTTATCGTCATGCGCGACGGGCGGATTGTGCAGGACGGCGTGCCGCAAAGCCTCTACGACTCACCCAACAGCCCCTACATCGCCAGCTTCATCGGCACGACGAACCTGTTCGCGTCACGGGTGGAAGGCGGGCGCGTTACCTGCCATGGGCAACCGCTTCAGATAGAACCTGCCGAGATCCGCCAAGGATCGGAAACGTTCGGGTTTCGTCCAGAGAAAGCGAAGCTGCACAGAGGCGACGCACATGGGGACAATCTGCTGCGCGGAATCGTGACAGAAGTCCTCTATCATGGCAGCGTCGCCCGGATCATCGTCGGCCTTGAGGATGCATCCATCCTTGTCGACCTTCCAATTAGTGACGCTGGTTTAGGCCTGCCTGCCATCGGCGAGGCGGTTGCCGTCGAGATCGAACCACACAAGATCATGGTTTTCGCGCCGGGGGCCGCAGCATGACCTTACCGCCTCGTCTGCGCAAGTTTCTGGTGCTGTCGCCGCCACTCATCTGGGTGGTGCTGTTCATGTTCGTACCCTATACGATCCTGTTCGTGTTCAGCTTCTGGGTGCAGCAATATCCGACCTTTGCGCCCGCATTCCAAATGGGCAACTACATAGAGCTGTTCCGGGATCCGCAATATCTTCAGACGCTTGTCCGGACGATCAAGATCGCGGCGCTGGTGTCTGTCTTTTCGCTTTTGCTGGCCTATCCCTATGCCTACTTTCTGGTGTTCAAGGTGCGTCGCCCTGGTATCCGACTGGCCCTGTATATGGCCGTCGTGGCGCCACTTTGGGTGTCTTACCTGCTGCGCGCATATACTTGGAAGACGATCCTCGGCACCACGGGAATTCTGAATTCCTTCCTGATCTCGACCGGAGTGTTGACCGAACCTTCGCCAGTATTCCTCTACAATCAGGTCGCGATGGTTCTGACGCTGACCTATGTGTTCATACCGTTCATGGTGATGCCGATCTACGCGGCGCTCGAAAAGATCCCGCCAAGCCTGCTGGAAGCCTCGGCGGATCTGGGCATGGGTCGCAGCGCCAGTTTTTTCCGTATCACATTGCCGCTGTCGATTACGGGTGTCGTTGCGGGTTTCACCATGACCTTCTGTCTGGCTTTCGGGGATTTCATCGCCGCCTACCTCGTCGGTGGACCTGATGGAATGATGATTTCAAACGTCATCGCAACGCAGTTCGGTGCGTCGCTCAACTGGCCTTTGGGTTCGGCGCTGGCGCTGGTCATGCTTGTGATCGTGTTGACTATCATCTCCGCGTCCGACCGGTTCGAGCGTCTGGGGCAGGGGAAATTCGCATGACCTTGCAGGATATCACGACCGCAGGTCCGGCGACGCTGCCAAAATCATCGGCGCGAAACGTGGCAAAAATCATTGATCGTTGGGTCTGGATCGGAATTGCGAGTCTGATCCTTGCGTTTCTTTACATCCCGATTGCGGTGCTGGTGGCTTACAGTTTCAACGATTCGCGATCACTCAGCTGGCCGATGTCCGGTTTCACGCTGGACTGGTATCGAAAGCTCGCCGAGAACGAGCAACTCATCGTGGCCGTGCAAAACTCTCTCTACGTCGCGGTTTGCGCAACGAGTCTGACTCTCGCCATAGGCGTTCCGGCGGCGCTGGCGCTAGACCGGTTATCGTTCCCCGGCAAAGGCGTTTTTCGCAAGCTCGTGCTTCTTCCGATCGCCTTGCCAGGGATCATTACCGGTATTTCCATGCTGATCCTGTTCCGACTAATCGGGTTTGGCCTGAGCCTTGAAACTGTGATCATCGGTCATGCGACGGCACTTCTGGCTGTGGTTGTCACACAGGTCTATGCGCGGCTGCAGAGACTACCCAAAAGCCTTGAGGAAGCATCTGCCGATCTTGGGGCAAGCGGGCTACAGACGTTTTTCATGGTAACCCTGCCGAACATCAAGACAGCGGTGATGGGGGCTGGGATCCTCTCGTTCACTCTTAGCTTTGACGAAATTCCAGTGACGTTCTTCCTGACGGGGCGCGACAATACTTTGCCTATGTACATCTGGTCGACCATGCGCCGTGGCCTGACCCCGGAAATCAACGCGGTCGGTGCGGTAATCGTGGCCGCGTCGATCCTTCTCATCTTCATCTCGGTGCAATTGCAGCGAAAACAAGCAATCCCGGCCACCAAAAGCCGGTCCTGACAGAAAGGTTGATTATGAAAGATCAAGTCACAACCCCCAGCGACCTTACCAAGGGCGCTCTTATCTCTGGCACATGGCGCGATGGATCGGCGGGAACGTTCGACGTCAAGAACCCGCATGACGGATCCCTGTTACACAAGGTTGGCCGCTGCAATGCTACGGATGTCACGGCTGCGGTGGCTGCCGCACGCGCTGCACAGCCGGCATGGGCCGCGCTCTCGGTGATTGAGCGCGCGCAGATCATGCGCCGCATACACCAGCTTTTTCTCGAAGAGGCCGAGCCGATGTCGCAGATGCTGACCGCAGAGATTGGCAAGACCATCAACGATGCGCGGGAGGAGGTGTTTGAATACTCGGCACCGTCATGGTCGAAAGCTGCCGAAGAGATCCTGCGCCATCGCGGTCTTTCATTTCCCTCGACGCAAGAAAGAACGCGCAACAAGCGGCTGGTCATGACCCATCGCCCACTTGGTGTCGTCGCTGTCATCACGCCCTACAACTTCCCGACCGACATCTCGTCGATCGCGCTCGCGCATATCGCCGCGTCGGGTAATACGGTGGTCTGGAAGCCGTCCGAATACGCCGCAGTATCTTGTGCGATGATGGGGGATATCTTCCGGCGGGCCGGTCTGCCTGATGGTGTCATCAACATCGTTCAGGGACTTGGTGATGTCGGTGCCGCGCTGACCGAAGCGCCGGGTGTGGACGGGGTCTTTTTTACGGGCTCAACGGCCACCGGCAAGAAGATCGCGGAGAAGTGCGCCTTGCGCCCGCATCTGCTGGAGCTTGGCGGGGACGGGCCGTTCATCATTCTGGCTGACGCGGATATCGACAAGGCCGTCGAAGGCGCGATCAACGGGTGTTTCTACTACTCCGGTCAGGTCTGCACCTCGGCTGAGCGGCTGCTGGTTCACGAGGCCGTCCATGACGAATTCGTAGAGAAATTCCGCAAGCGGGCAAGGGAACTAAAGATTGGCAATCCGGCAGATGAAGCATCCGAAATGGGCCCGCTCTGCAATCCCGATACGCTTGCACGGGTCAAGAGGCATGTCGAAGATGCGCGATCCAAAGGCGCAGAGATCGAGCAGATCGGACCGGAGGAGGGGCTCTATTACCCTGCAACGATCCTCACTGGGGTGACAACGGAAATGCTGATCGCTCAGGAAGAGACGTTCGGCCCCGTTGCGCCCATCATCAAGATCGCATCGGCTGAAGAAGCGATCAAGATCGCGCACCAGACAGGTCTGGGCCTGATCGCTTCCCTGTGGACACGGGATCTGGCGACAGCTTGGCAGGTCGGCGAAGCCCTGCCGCACGGATCGGTCAACATCAATGAAACCTCGAACTACTGGGATCAACTGGCCCCCTTCGGAGGCACTGGTCTATCCGGTGTTGGCCGGGAACTCAGCCAGTGGTTCCTTGAGACATTCACAGAGCGCAAGCTGCTCGTTTTCGATCTGGGCACCGATCCTTATGATCGCCGCGCCGAAGGTGGTTGGTAGGCATTGTCAGATTAAACTGGTCTGCTGGCTCGGTTGGGTTTTGTCAGAACAAACCTGTTTGAGCCGGGCAGGGCAGCCGCCTAACTTCGTTGGATGACAAAACACAGCCCCTTTCGGTACTTCAAGACGAGCCCCGAGGTCATGCGTCTTGCCGTGAT
>JBBKVT010000127.1:0-8521 GCA_037968535.1 Paracoccaceae bacterium | reverse complement strand
GTCCCCCCGCAGGTGTTGCATTTCATACATGTCCCGTTGCGCACCAGCGTGTAGTTGCCGCATTCACCGCAAGGATCGCCCTCGTAGCCCTGCATCTTGGCTTTCACGCGTGCGTCCATCGAGGTTGCAGTCCCTGCCCCGCCGACATAGCCTACGGCGGTTTCGGCAAACCCGCTGACGGCCACCTGTGGCACCAGCGTCTGCAATGCTGCAATCGGATCGGCGGCGCCGTCCAATGCAACCGCACCCATGCCACCTTGCAAAACCCGCAGCTCTTGCGGCATCCGCTTGCGCAGATATCCGGTCGAGCTGATCTGACGCAGCACGTCCAAAGACTTGGCCGCAGCACTTTCGTTCAGTTCGGTGAAGTTGCGCTTGCCCTCTTCCTCGCCTCGGCCCAGATCGTCGAACGCGTCGCCTTCCGGCTTCACATGCGCGAGGTCCGTGCGGTCAAGATAGCTGACCGCCAGTTCGCGGAAGATGTAATCGAGGATCGAGGTGGCATTCTTGATGGTCTCGTTGCCCTGAACCATGCCGGCGGGTTCGAACTTGGTGAAGGTGAAGGCGTCAACGAACTCCTCCAGCGGCACGCCGTATTGCAGGCCGACCGACACCGCGATGGCGAAGTTGTTCATCATCGCGCGGAAACCGGCGCCTTCCTTATGCATGTCGATGAAAATCTCGCCGAGCTTGCCGTCTTGATATTCACCGGTCCGCAAGTACACCTTGTGCCCGCCAACCATGGCTTTCTGGGTATAGCCCTTGCGCCGCTGCGGCAGTTTCTCGCGGCCACGAGCAACTTCCTTGATGATAATCTTCTCGACGATCTTTTCGGCCAGCACCCGCGCCTTTTCGTGCGCCGATCCGTTGGTCAGGATCTCTTCGGCTTCCTCGTCATCCTCGATCAACGCGGCGGCCAGCGGTTGCGACAACTTCGACCCGTCGCGGTAAAGCGCATTGGCCTTGATCCCCAGCGACCAGCTCAACTCATAGGCCGCCTGGCAATCCTCGATCGTGGCGTCGTTCTGCATGTTGATCGTCTTGGAAATCGCGCCAGAGATGAACGACTGCGCCGCTGCCATCATCGTGATGTGGCTGTTGACCGACAGGTACCGCTTGCCTTTCTTGCCGCAGGCATTGGCACAGTCGAACACGCTGTAGTGCTCGGTCTTCAGGAACGGCGCATCTTCCAGCGTCATCGTGCCGCAAACATGGTCGTTGGCGGCTTCGATATCGCGCCGGGAATAGCCCAGATGACGCAACAGATCGAAGGACGGATCGGTCAGCCTCTCTGCTGGAATGCCCAGCGTTTCGCGACAGAACTCTTCGCCCAGCGTCCACTGGTTGAACACAAAGCGGATGTCGAAGGCCGACGGCAATGCCGCCTCGATCTTCTCGATCTGCGCCGGACCGAAACCATGCCCGATCAGCGAGGTATGGTTGATTCCCGGTGCATTGCCGACTGTTCCGTGGCCGACGGCGTAAGAGATGATCTCTTCAATCTGGGAGGAGGAATATCCGAGCTTCTCCAACGCCGCCGGCACCGAGCGGTTGATGATCTTGAAGTAACCGCCGCCCGCCAACTTCTTGAACTTCACCAGCGCGAAATCGGGCTCGATCCCGGTGGTGTCGCAATCCATCACAAGACCTATCGTGCCGGTGGGCGCGATGACGGTGGATTGCGCATTCCGGTAACCGTGCTTCTTGCCCAGTTCCAGCGCCTCGTCCCACGCGCCCTTGGCCAGTTCGACCAGCCGCGCGTCAGGGCAATTGCCATGATCGAGAGGAACAGGTTTGACCGCCAGCGCTTTGTATCCGTTTGATTTTCCGTAAGCGGCAGTTCGATGGTTCTCGATCACTCGCAGCATGTGCTTGGCGTTCTTGGCATAGCCGGGGAACGGACCCAACTCGCCCGCGATCTCGGCAGAAGTCGCGTAGGACACGCCAGTCATCAGCGCGGTCAGGGCACCGCAAAGTGCACGCCCCTCGTCACTGTCATAGCTGAACCCCATGTTCATCAGCAGGCCGCCGATATTGGCGTATCCCAGCCCCAACGTGCGGAAGTCATAGGACCGCTGCGCGATTTCCTTGGACGGGAACTGCGCCATCATCACACTGATTTCCAGCGTCAGGGTCCAAAGCCTTGTCGCGTGGATATAGGCTTCGGCCTGAAACTCTCCGTCCTTGAGGAAGGTCAGCAGGTTCATCGAGGCGAGGTTACAGGCCGTGTCGTCCAGGAACATATATTCCGAGCACGGGTTTGACCCGCGAATGGCGCCATCTTCCGGGCAGGTATGCCAGGCATTAACCGTGTCGTGATATTGAATGCCCGGATCGGCGCAGGCCCAGGCTGCATGGCCGACATCGGCCCACAGGTCGCGCGCCTTGACGGTCTTGGCGACCTTGCCATCGGTGCGGCGGATCAGTTCCCAATCGGCATCGTCCTTGACCGCCTTCAGGAAGGCATCGGTGACGCGGACCGAATTGTTGGAATTCTGACCCGACACGGACGCATAGGCTTCACTGTCCCAATCAGTGTCGTAGGTCGGAAACTCGATGCTGGTATATCCCTGCTTGGCATAATCCAGCACGCGCTTCACGTAAGTCTCTGGGATCTGGACCTTCTTGGCCGACTTGATCGCGGCCTTCAGGGTCTCGTTCTTCGCCGGATCGACGGCATCCTCGCTCGAACCATCCCAGGTGCGGATGGCTGCGAAGATCTCGTTGAGTTGGCGCTCGTGCATCTTGGACCCGGCCACCAGAGAGGCGACCTTCTGCTCTTCGATGACCTTCCAGTTAATGAACTGCTCGACATCCGGGTGATCCATGTCGCAGATCACCATCTTTGCCGCACGACGCGTCGTGCCGCCCGACTTGATCGCCCCTGCCGCGCGGTCGCCGATCTTCAGGAACCCCATGAGGCCCGAAGATTTGCCACCGCCCGACAGGTGCTCGCCCTCACCCCTGAGGCTTGAGAAATTGGTGCCGGTGCCAGAACCGTATTTAAACAGCCGCGCTTCACGCACCCAAAGATCCATGATGCCGCCATCGCCGACCAGATCGTCGGCGACGGACTGGATGAAACAGGCATGCGGCTGCGGATGTTCATAGGCGCTGGCGGATTTCGTCAGCTCGCCGGTCTGGTAGTCAACGTAGTAATGACCCTGGCTCGGACCGTCGATGCCGTAAGCCCAGTGCAGGCCGGTGTTGAACCATTGCGGGCTGTTGGGGGCAGCCATTTGTGTAGCCAGCATGAAACGCATCTCGTCGTAATACGCCCGCGCATCAGCCTCGGTGGTGAAATAACCACCTTTCCAGCCCCAGTAAGCCCACGCACCAGCCAGACGGTCGAAGACCTGCTTGGCCGAGATCTCGCCGCCAAATCGCTTGTCTTCCGGCAACTTCGCCAACGCCGCAGTATCAGGCACCGAGCGCCACAGAAATTCGGGCACACCCTTTTCCTTGACGGTCTTCAGCTGCGCCGGCACGCCGGCCTTGCGGAAATACTTCTGCGCGATGACGTCGGATGCGACCTGGCTCCAACCAAGCGGCACTTCCATGCCTTCCAGCTTGAACACCGTGGTTCCGTCGGGATTACGAATCTCCGACGTCGTGGTGGTGAATTCCAGCGCTGCATAGGCGTCTGCGCCCGCTGCCGTAAACTTGCGTTCAATTTTCATGTCTAAAACGTGCCCCGTGACTTTTGTCAGTTCCATGGGACAGCTCGTCTTATGCGCGCCATTCCCGATCATTCGCTCAATCGGCAGACTAAGGAAAAGGACCCCAGATAGAGCGGTAGTGCCGCTTTGTGATGACCTGGTTAACCTTACGGCGTCCGGCCCATCCTGGTTGTCGTCCCTCTCCGGCGTCCCCAGCCACCAAACACTAAATCTAGTGGCTTGCCGGGTTAGCCTCCACAACCTGACGTATGACGGCGCATCGGGTCAACGAAAATATTTGCACTATCCACAGGTTTTTTCGGTTGACCGCAGCGGCGGTTTTTGCGCCGCCGCGTTAACCTTTCGACTCGGCGCTTTGCGGCTGCTGTGACGATCCGGGATTTCCCGTTTCTACGGGCCGGTTTAGCCCCGTCGCCTCACCGACTGCCTGAACTTATCCACAGGCGAGCACGTACAGATCATCCGCTACCGGGTCGTGAAGAAAAAATGTCACAAGGTCGGACAATTCCGCTTCTCCAAAAGACAAAGAAATAGTGAAGCGCCGCGAGAAAATGGCCGCAATCCAGAAGGCCGATGAAATCAGCGACGACGCCCGCACAGAGTTGAGGTCACTGACAGAATCTTATGAGGGGGCCGAAGTCGAACTACGGGCTTCGCTTCTCTTGGAAGGGGCCGAGCGCGACAAGATCAAAGAACCTGACAAGGCCTCAACCGATTTCGACCGCGAGTGTCGTTCGTTTCAAATCGGTAGTTTGGTTGCTGCCCTCACCGAAGGCAAAGCCCTTTCGGGCAGAGAAGCCGAAGTGTCACAAGAACTGGAAAACCGCGATGGCACAGCACAAAAAGGCGTTCGCTTTCCGTGGGAAGCTCTGGAACGGCGCGACGATGTGCCGGTTACAGGCGTTGCTGGTAGTTCTGGCAACCTTGCCAGTCGCCCCACGATGAATGCACTTGAGCGGTTCTTTGAAGTCTCTGCCGCTGGCCGGTTTGGCGTCAACGCGCTGCAAGTGACGGGAGCACCTTCGTTTCCTGAGATCACCGGGGGCACTGGCATCAGTTGGGTGGCAGAAGGGGCCGGGGCAGATGCTGCCGCGATCACCACCACGACCAAGAACCCGGTCATTAAAACTGCGACAGGCCGTTATCTGCTGACCCGTCAGAGCGTCAAGCAGAACTCCGCCCTTGAACCTGTCCTTCGGCGCGATCTGTCGGAAACACTGCGCGAGGGAATTGACCTAGCGGTGTTTCAGGGCACGGGCGCGGATGACCAACCGGCGGGATTCGAAACTGTGCTGACCGGTGGTCGAACCGACGCGCTGGACGCAGAGGCAGGCTATGAACTGCTTGTGCCCTTCATGATTCAGCTAATGGAGACGGCCAAGATCAACAATCTGCAAACCGTGCGAATGGCAGGTGCGCCGATTGTGCTGCAAACGCTGCTCTTGCAAGTGATGACCGGAACGAGCGTTTCACAGTTTGAAATGCTTAAGAAATTTAGCGCAGATTTGCTGTTTTCTTCGCAGGTTTCGACTTGGGGAGCACGGGATGCAACGGACAAAGGGGCCAGTACGGTCTATTTTGGTGCTGGCGATAACAATGCCTTCGTTCCGACTTGGGGCAGCCCGGAACTGTTGGTCGATCCCTACTCTGAGTCCAAGACGGGTAAAATCGCTTTGACCATGTTCGCCTTCGTGGACGTGCTGATCCAGAGGACCGGTTCGCATTGGTTCAAACTGACTGACGTTCTGGACCGCGCGTAATGGAAACCCGTGCCATCTGGGAAGTCCGCGACCTAGAGGTGCGGCAGCAATCAGGCCGTCCGAAAATCTTCGGGCGGTTCCCCTACAACACGTGGGCAACCCTGTCTGACCGGGGCACTGTCCGTAAGGAAGAAATCGAGCCGGGGGCTTTCGGCTTTACGCTGTCCAACCCCTTGGCCGAAATCAACCTGTTGTTTGGTCACAGCTTCGACAAACCCCTTGCTTCCCGGCAGGCTGGTAGCCTCACCCTTCGGGACACCGAAGAATTTCTGGAATTCATCGCCACGATTCCCGAAGGGGCGGAACGGGCAAGCCATGTAGTCGATGCTCTGGCGATGCTGGGGTCTGGGCTGGTGCGCGGTGTCAGTCCGGGGTTTCGGGTGCCTCCAAAGGACGTGGTGCCCAATGCCGAACGGCTGGTGCCGGAGCCGGGGAATCCGGGCGTGTTCATCCGAAAGCTTAGTCATCTGGTTCTGTACGAACTCAGCCTTGTCACCCGCCCAGCCTATGAAGCGAGCGAAGCCGAGTTGCGCAAGATGACGTACCAAACCGCCAGCAAGGGCGGGGAAAGGTTTTTACTGCCATGATAGCCAATCTGGAAGTTGATTTTACCTATGGGGCCGACCCTGCAAGCCCTACTGCGGTGGGCATTGCCTTGGAAGCGGAAACCGAGCAGGAAACCGCCCAAGCGATGATTTCAGCGTCATGGGTGCAGGCCGAAAACTTCGTGCGGCGGTCTTACCGCGAAACCCTCACGGGGTCGGCAGTGATCAAGGTGTCCAGCGAAATGCCATACCGCTGGCCGAGATATCCTTATCCCGCCGCCCTTACGATTGAAGTTCTAATTGACGGGGTTTGGGTGCCACATAGCGAAACTTACAGTCCCGGCCTTGGCATTATCGAGTTGGTGCCTTGGACCGTTTACCGCCTGACTCAAACTGCACCGATACCGGCCTGCCCGATTGGCGTACATGTAATTCAAGCCGTGAACAATCTCGCCCTGTATCAGTTAATCCATGGCCCCGCCCGACGCGAATTCAAATCTCAACAGGCGGGCGATTCCAGCCTTATCCGCGAACAGGTCATGGGGCTGTTCTATGGCAGCGGAGCCGGTGCGCTGTTGGCCAGCGAGGTTCGCCAATGAAATGGCCTTGGTCGAAGCGTGAGGAACGCAACCTCCAAACCGGATTGACGCCGCAATATATCGAACTGCGCCGCAAGGGCCTGCAATCGGACGGTAGCGCCGCCCTGTCGGCCACGGTGGCCACTTGCGCTGGGGTTTGGTCCCGGGCCTTTGCGATGCTGACCCCCGAGCCGAACCGCGACCTGATCCTGCCCGACACAATGGCGGCGATTGGGCTGGACCTATTGCTGCGTGGCGAAAGCTGCTGGCATATCCGAATGGAGAATGACGACCTGTCGCTGGTGCGGGTGGCCTATTGGGATGAACTGGGCGACGGCAAATATCATCTTCACATTGCAAGAGTGAACACGACAGAAACCGTCAGGGCCTTGGAACCGGAGATTCTGAAACTCACAATCAACTCCGACCCCGCCCGACCATGGAAAGGCCGGTCCCCTTTTGCACTGATGGGGCTTTCCGCAACCCTTCTGGCAGAGATCGAACAGGCGGTGTCCGGAGCCTTGCCCTTCGCCGGTAAGGGTTTGCTGCCGATGCCCAGCACCATTGCCCCGGATCAACAATCCAAGGTGCTGTCGGGACTGCAAACGGGTTCCTTGGCGGTTGTGACCAGCAAGGCGGATTTTCAGCACCACACGGGCGGCGAAAGGTCCGAGATGAAGCGGGTGGAACTTACCCCTGATATGCAAAAGATGATGCTGCAACCGACCTATGACGCCCTGTCGATGCAAGTGATGGCAGCGGCGGGTGTTCCCCCCAGTCTGTTTGCTGGCGGTGGCAATGACGGGGCACTTCGCGAAACTTACCGCCTCTTCGCTCTGCAAACCGTCGATCCACTGTCCCGGCAGCTTGAACCAGAATTGAAGCGCAAGCTGGGCATTACCAAGCTGGGCTTGCAGGATATGATGAGCGCCGATGTTGCCGGACGGGCACGGGCCGTTTCATCCTTGGTTGGCTCTGGTGTTCCCCTGCAAACCGCCATGGGGCTGGTGGGCTGGGAAGGTGTGGATGTACCCGAAACCCCAGCCAAGACCGAAACCCCAGCCAAAGGGGCCGCCTGATGGCTTTTGCCGACGCCCTGAAACGTGCCGCCAGATATAATCCGGCTTGGAGACCAGCGGCGATTTATGCCGTGGCCAAGGATATCGACGGCAAGCCCCTGACCGATGGCGCGGGCCAATTCCAATATGATCTGGTGGAAGAAACCTACGGGCATCTGGATTTAACCAAAGAAGAAAACTTCACGATATCCGAAGACAACTATACTGGTGCGAGTCTGATCAAGCTTATCACGGGTCGGGTGGTCGATGACCGCTACCTGATCCTGATGGATGGATTGTTTTATCAGGTGCTGGCCGTTGACTCAGCCGATGTTCTGGGAGCAACAATTCGGCTTTCCGTCAGTGCGATTCCCGATGGTGAAGAAATGACAATCCGGGATGATGAACTATGATGCCGAAGCGCCTCTTTCAAAAAACCCTTCCCCCCGACGCCGACCGGGCCGAAATGGCCGAGTTTCTGGCCGATATGATCGAGCATTTGGTAAAGCATAAACGGGAAGCCCTGACCAAAGCCGGAATCTCTGAAACCGAATTGTTCAATATGAAACGGGCGGCAAAAGCTTACCGGGATGATGCCTTGACCCCAGCGGATTTTAAAACGATGCAAGGTTTGATCGAAAAACTCGATGCTGTGGAGATTTATTTATGACCTCGAATCCAGTCATTTCCCAAAAGTGTCTACGTGGCGTCTACGTGAGAAATAATTTCAGAATCCACCTTCTGGAATGGTTCCGCAAGTATCTGATTTTACTTTGAAATATGGTCGGGGCGGAGAGATTCGAACTCCCGACCCTCTGTTCCCAAAACAGATGCGCTACCAGGCTGCGCTACGCCCCGACGACGGGTTCAATAGTCCCTGACGGCAACAATGAAAAGACC